>NZ_CAMXCK010000002.1:0-432330 GCF_947179105.1 Commensalibacter communis | reverse complement strand
CCGCTCCGGTAAAAACACTTCTATACAAATTGAATAGAAGCGTCAATAAGATTCTTAACCTTTTTTTAAGTTTTTTTAAAAAATATCGTTTTCTAAAAAAAATCAATACCTTACTCGATATACATCCTCCAAATAAAAACGAAGAATCTAACCTTTCATAAAACTATCCTTTCTAAAACTTAACAAATAGTTAATTTCATTAATTAATATTAATGAAATAGTAAATATTAAACAATTTTATTAATAAATATGTTGAATAATTGACACATATTCAATTTTTATAAGTAAATTTACAATAATTACTATTTTAAATATGTATTTTTTATAGATTATATTGGAAGAATAATTTTGATTCAATTTATTTATTTAGGAAACATTAATGGCCATTCATAACATTACAAATCTGCAAAAACGCATCTCATGGGGCAGTATCATTGCCGGTGTATTTGCTGTTATTGCTGTGTATTTTGCATTAATGATGCTCAGTGCTGGGGTTATTTCCCCTCAAACTTCTGATACAGCAAGTCATATTGGTAAATCTTTCCTTGTATGGACAATTATAGCAACGTTGGTAAGTCTTGCTTTGGGCGCATTCATCGCGGGTCGTTTAGCCGGCAGCGATGGTATTATCCACGGCTTTTTAGTATGGGCAACTTCTCTTGTTATCAGTGCTATTCTGAGCTCTGTTATTATAGGAGGAGTTATTCAGACTGTTGGGACTGTTGTTGGTTCAACGGTTTCAGCAACTGGCAGCATGATTGGTGGTGCAGCCTCTGCAGCAGGATCTGGCATTGGGAAAACAGCTGATCTAGGTCAAAAAATCTTTGGCCAAATGGATATTAACACTAATATCGACACCAATAATCTTGATAATGTTGATGAAAAAATCAAATCCGTTTTGAAGAAAAGTAATATCCCAACTTTGCAACCTAATTATCTTAAACAACAATTAAATGATGCAAAGAATGAGTTAACACAAACAATTAGAGATATTGGTTTTAATCCAAACCAAGCAGACACCCTGATCTCTCAACTTGTCGAAAAACTTAAAAAACGCGCGCAAACTATTGCACAGCCTATTGATCGTGAACAAATAGAAAAAACAATTGCTGATAACTCTGAATTAAACAACAAAGAAGTTCATCAAGCAATCAACAACTATATTACAGCACACAATAACGCCATTAATGAAGTTGACCAAAGAATTAATAGTTTAGAAGGCAATCTACAACATGCAAAACAAACCTATATTTCTTTGAAAAATGAAGCGAAAGCAAAAGCTGACCAGGCTGCAAAAACAATGTCCAGCATGGCTCTATGGGGTTTCATTAGTCTTGTAATTGGTGCAATCGTAAGCTCTTTGTTTGGACTATGGGGAACGAGAACTCGCGAAGATACAGTTTCTCAGTCATAAATTGTTTACTTAATATATTATAGTATTAAAAATATTGTTAAGGGGAAAATATCTTATATATTTTCCCCTTAATAAATTTAAAGCCTACTTTTGTTGATAAGGATAAAATTTATTTGCTTTAAGTTCACCTTCAATTTCTTCTAAAGATTTCCCTTTGGTTTCTGGAACCAAGAAAATAATAAAAATCACTGACACAATAGAAATCAAGGCATATAACCAGAATGTATATGTCGCTCCCAGTGCAGTGACTAAGCTTAATGTTGTTAAAGTAACAATCAAATCAAAGAACCAATGACTAAATGATCCTAATGCTGCGCCTTTACCGCGGACAAATAACGGATATACCTCGGCATTGATTAACCAAATACAAACACCAAACCCCCCACAGTTCAACATTAAATATGCTGCAAGACAAACAACAACCATGATTTTACTGAAATCTGTTTGAGGGCCTGCGCCCATGAACAAAAACCCCATTAAAATTAGTGCAACAATAGATCCAGGAATAGTCCATAACAAATAGCGGCGGCGACCTATCTTATCGACTAATATACTACCAACCATGGTCATAATAACAATCAAAATTGTACTACAACCTGTTCCTAAAATTGCTGCTTTTTCAGTAAAGCCTGCAGATGTTAAAATTGTGGGCGCATAATAAATTAACGCATTATTCCCTGTAATTTGGGAAAACATGGCAATCGATGCGCCTACAATCACCGCAGGCCTGATCCAAGGTTGAGCAAGGTCCTTCCATGTCCCTTGAGGCTGATTAGAAACGGTATGGATCTCGTCCATTTCAGCTTGGACAATATCGCTATTTGTACGCAAGCGGCTTAAAATTGCGATTGCTTCTTGATCTTTATGTTTCATCACCAACCAACGCGGGCTTTCTGGTAAAAAGAACATACCTGCAAGTAAAATAAGTGCCGGAACAACACCCAGACCAAACATCCACCGCCAGTGATCACCTAAAACAAAACCACTGAAATAAGCCACTGTAATGCCAAAGACAACCATAAACTGGAATAATACGACCATCTTACCACGATGTTCTGGTGGTGCAACTTCGGCAATATAAACAGGAATAATTTGAGTTGAACTACCTGCTGATAACCCTAAAACAAACCGCGATAGAATCAAAAATTCTATGTTATGTGCAAATGCAGAAGCCAAAGACCCCAACGCAAACACAATACCCACGGCGACAACCATAATACGGCGCCCAAATTTATCTGATAAAGGCCCCGTACCCAAGCACCCAAATAGTGCGCCAAAAATAATTCCACCCGTTACTAACTGCTTGCTGAAATCATCCAATGCAAATTGTTTACCCAAACCAAGTAAAGCAACCCCAATCACCCCAGTATCATAACCAAATAGTAACCCACCCAAAGCAGCAATCACAGCAATGACAATGACTACACCATTGTTTTTGGACGCATGTGTATCATGATGGACAAATGTTGTCATGAATACTTCCCTATAAAATACGTTTTAAATAATATGAATTTTGAATGCGGATAAAATAAAATGTGCATACTCAGATATAATATTTTATCTTTATTTATCATTTTATATTATAGTTATTTGTTAAAATATTAAAATAATATTTACTCCATAATACAATTATCAACATATTGTGTATTAGGCAAACAAAGGTATCAACATGAAAACAAATCTGGTCTGGTTTAGAAACGACTTACGTGTTCTGGATAACCCTGCATTAAGCAAAGCATGCGAAGATAAAGATGCCTCTGTTATTGGGCTTTATATTGCCACACCACAGCAATGGAAAGCACATGACATGTCAGCAAGGCAAGCCTGCTTTATTCATGATCGGTTAATTGAGTTACAAAAAGAACTTGCTGCATTAAATATCCCTTTGCTTTTTCAAACTTGCGACGATTTTACAGACAGCATCGATGAAATCGTTCAGCTATGCAAAAAACATGCCGTTGATCAAATTTTTTATAATAATCAATATGAATATAATGAACGTAAACGAGATCGTTTATTAAAAGATAAATTAGACCCTGATATCAAATGCTTTGAGTTTGATGGAAACCTCTTTAGCACTCCATTGACTGTTTTAAATGGTCAACAACAAATGTATAAAGTCTTTACACCTTTTCGAAATGCATTTTTAGATCTATTTATACAAAACATTCCCAATATACATAGTAAACCTGAACCCAGAAAAAAATTAACAATAAAAGCAAATAAAATCCCGGCGCTTGATTATCCCAAAGAGGATTATGACTTTTTTGTTCCTGATATACAAAAATCTTTGGAAAAACTTGAAGAATTCTGTGCTGAAAAAGTTGAAGATTATACCGAGAAGCGTGATATTCCTAGCCTTGACTATACCAGCCATCTTTCCGCTTATCTCGCATTAGGGGTGATATCCGTCAGACAATGCTTCCAATATTTGGTTCAAGAATATCCAGACTTTTGGGAAAAACAAAAAAGTGGCGCATTTACATGGTTTAACGAACTGATTTGGCGGGAATTCTATCAGCATTTGATCGTCGCCCACCCTTATTTATGCAAACACAAACCATTCATTGATTGGACGGATCGTATCAAATGGAAAAATAACCCAGACCATTTTGAGCAATGGAAGACAGGAAATACTGGATATCCTATTATTGATGCAGCCATGCGACAACTCAACCAAACAGGCTGGATGCATAATCGATTACGCATGATTACAGCAAGTTTCTTGGTCAAAGATTTACTGATTGATTGGCGTTGGGGTGAACGCTATTTTATGTCACAACTTACAGATGGGGATTTAGCTGCCAATAATGGTGGTTGGCAATGGGCCGCATCTACTGGAACGGATTCCACACCTTATTTTCGCATTTTTAACCCAACCACCCAAGGGCAACGCTTTGATCCCAAAGGTGAATTTATTCGACAATGGATACCTGAACTTGCAAAAGTACCAGATAAATTTATTCATGAACCTTATATATGGATAGAAAAAAAAGGAGAATTGATTGACTATCCTCAACCTGTCATTATTCATGATATTGCCAGAAAAGAAACACTGGAAACTTTTGAGACAGCAAAGCGATAAAAAAATTAAAAACAAGATAGTAATGTTCATTACTAACATTACTATCTTTAAAAAAACATCGCATCAATTAAACTATTTTTAAATAATAACTTTAAACAGCTATTTTTTCTTCTTCAACAAGATTTTCTTCGACGATATAAGGCCCTGCACTAATAATCTGAATAGTAATTTCAAATTCAGAATCTGCATGGTAAACATCAAGCGGTAAAAAAGCACAACCCGTTGTCCATCGACAAGGAGATTGCTCTACTACAGACCAGCCTTGCAACTCGTCTTGTTGTAAATATCGTGTCACAAGATCGGCCCCAAATTCATTTGAAACAGTAACGTGACCAACCAATACACCAAGGAAACGACGGTCGTCCACAAAAGGACCAATCACATCACAAGGGCGACTTTTCCTAGAAACAAGATAAACATTTTTTGTGTTTGCTGGCAATTTAAAGATTAAAACATTATTCTCTGCTCTGTTTTGGCGAATTTGTTCACCATCTTCTGTTAATAAGTATAAACCATGATCGTTTGATAAAACAACGTTATTGCTATTCTGAATCAAAATCTTTTGTTTATCTGCACGCTTTACCAAATTATTAAAAACTGGTTCTACAAAACTACGTCCTACCATCAGCGGGGCTGCAGCATCTTTATCCCAAGATTTAACTTGAGGATCGAATACAACAACTTTCTGATCTCTATTAAACGCATGACGATTGCCAGTGTTTAAGTAACTTTCCGTTAACATCCCATCCGCCCAAATTACAGAATGGTCTTCGGTTTCAATATGATAATATTCATAAGACATCATAGAATAATCATAAAAAATAGAACGACCATTCACCAACATTCGAGCAGGGACAAAATACCCATCAATAAAAAGACAATGCTCGGCAGTAATCAGTAAATCTTTATTAGGAACATTTTTCTTAAAAGCATTCTTCAAAATACGCACTGGATAGCCCGCTTGGTCATCAGGCAACCTCGCATTCACACGTGCAGTTTGTTTCCCAACCCAAATTACTTTCTTTTTTACTTTTGCTTTACTTTTCGGATCATAACTTAATACGGTATCCCCAACTTGAATATCTTCAACCGCACAAACCCCTTTAGCCATTTTAATCATCGTGTCCGTTAAGAAACAAACAATCATGGTTAAGTTGCCATTAACATCACTGCCCAATGTATATCCTGTTTGTTTAATCCCAATCATATTCAATGTCAGAGAAGTGCCATCTAATAATTTTAAAGTAATATGATCATCATCAGGATACGTCACAGAAGAAACATTAGCAGCTTGTAACCCATCAACAGTCACTTTATCCGAGAAATCACTTCCTAAACCAGAAAAATTACTAATTACCGTTGAAACACTCGTATTTATACCAGCAGTATATCCAGAAATAATCAAACCACTATTATTATTCCCAATTAAATCAACAGAACCACCATTTGATAACCCAATAGTCACCCGACCACCAGGATTTAACATCACATTTCCTTCTAAAACACCACCATTGGCAATAGATAAATATCCACCTGAAACAACAGTATTGCCATCGATTATTCCTCCTGAAAATACAACCATTGATCCAGTTTGAGAGATAGTAGTATCGCTTGCTAATCCGCTTGAAGATACATACTGTATACCTTTATTATAATAACCAATAATGGTGCTATAAGCTTTTCCCCCAGACAAAATATGTTGCTGCCCATAATCTACACGAGTCCTATTAACTATACCGCCATCACTAATGTATTGCTTTCCTCCCAAATAAACGTCGATATCGTTTACCACACCTCCTGAAGAAACATATTGTATGGCACGACCATCATTGATTATACTACCAGCACCATTCACAGTTCCTGTTATTTTGCCACCATTAACAATTCCTCCATTCAAAACATACTGAACCGCCCCATAATCCTCATAATAAGTAATATATGAATACTGTCCCCAAGGATTATACTTACTGATCTTACTAATGTAACTCAACCCTCTTGCTGATACCGTTACATTATTGACTATTCCACCACCAGATACATACTGACGAGTTTCTTGCATAAATGAGATAATTGAAGTGTCTGTATATCCACCTGTACTCACCACGCTTAATACATCTGAATTACTAAAATTTCGAACATCACCTGAATTCATTATTCCACCTGATATTACCTGAGTAGCTCCACCATTCACAATAATATTACGAACCTCTCCACCTGATAATACATACTGCGAAGCTGACAATCCTTCAATGGTTGTGTCCCTGACAACACCACTATATATATATTGAATGCCCCTTACCATGGTGGAAAATACGTTTCCCCCATAAACGTATTGCACTCCCCCTTTTAATACTTCACTAGCACTTACAGCAACTCCATTACTTGCTACCCAAGAGCCTGAAACTATTCCATTGTCATAAACATATTGTACCCCACCACTTATTATTTTTCCGTTATAAATAGTACCACCTGATATATATTGCACCCCACCGCTATATACCGACGTATTAATTGCACTACCTCCACTATAAACAAATTGGCTGCCAACATATACCGTAGCATTCCGATCTACACCACCAGAAGAAATATACTGCACCCCACCATTTAGCGTTAAATAAGTGGAACTGCCTCCTGATGAAACAATGATTTCCTCACCACTATTAATTGTAGAATTGGTAATCGTCTGACCTGCATTCACACGAATGGTATTGGTTATCATTGCAGCTCTGGGAATAACAAGATTTTGAATATTATAAATAATATTGTCACTAGTATTTTGGCTTGTAATTTTAGACACTTATTTTCTCTTTTTCGAAATAATGAAAGATGCAAATTAATTCTGTTTGATTATTATTAACATATAATTATTTTTGATGAATAAAATTCATCTTTGTGAGAATAAAAAAAGTAGGGATTATAATAACCCCTACCTTTATTCTTTAAATTATTTAATTGAGTAAGAATATTCTGATTAACTTAAATCAGAGCCTTGCTGACCTTTAATTGTTAACCCTTTATCATTGGCACTGACGGGAATATTTTCACCATCATAGACATCACCTTGTAAAACCAACTCAGCCAACTGATTTTGAAGATTCCGTTGAATGACCCGTTTTAATGGACGAGCTCCATAAACAGGATCGTATCCAGCTTGCTCCAACCAGCTATGGGCTTTGTCATCAAGATCCAATTTAATCTTACGATCAGCCAAAAGACTTTGTAAACGACCCAACTGAATATCAACAATCTTCGCCATATCCGCTCTTTGCAAGCGACTAAACAGAATAATTTCATCCAAACGATTTAAAAACTCTGGACGGAAATGTGAACGCACAACCTTCATAACGTCAGCTTCAACCATATCCGTTGTTTCACCATCTGGTTGATTAGCTAAAACTTCAGAGCCAAGATTACTGGTTAAAATAATCATCGTATTTCTGAAATCAACGGTACGTCCTTGACCATCCGTGAGGCGACCATCATCAAGCACTTGCAGCAAAATATTAAACACATCTTCGTGCGCTTTTTCAACTTCATCAAACAAAATGACTTGATAAGGGCGACGTCTAACCGCTTCGGTTAATACGCCACCTTCTTCATATCCAACATAACCAGGAGGCGCACCAATTAAACGAGATACAGCATGTTTTTCCATAAACTCGCTCATATCAATTCGCACCATTGCTTTCTCATCATCGAACAAGAAATCAGCCAATGCTTTGGTTAGTTCTGTCTTACCGACCCCTGTTGGGCCTAAGAATAAGAACGAACCAATTGGACGATTGGGATCTTGTAATCCCGCACGCGCACGACGGACTGCATTAGATACGGCTTTCAATGCAGCCTCTTGGCCAATGACACGTTCACGAAGCTCATCTTCCATACGAAGTAATTTCGCACGTTCACCTTCCAGCATTTTGTCCACTGGAATGCCTGTCCAACGTGAAACGACCCCAGCAATCTCATGATCGGTCACGGCTTGAGAAACCAGCTGCCCAGCCTCTGGATGTTCGTTGTTCTTGCTTTGTGTATCTTCAATTTGTTTTTGCAAATCAGGAATGGTGCCATACATCAACTGAGACGCTTTGGCTAAATTCCCTTGACGTTGAGCAACTTCGACTTCAGAGCGCGCTTGATCCAATTGCTCTTGTAATTTCTGCACTGCATTAACTTGCTCTTTTTCTGCATGCCAAGCAGCCGTCATTGCATCAGATTTTTCTTCCAATGCAGCGATTTCACTTTCTAAGGTTGCCAAACGTTCTTTACTGGCAGAATCTTCCTCACGCTTCAGCGCTTCACGTTCAATTTTTAATTGAATTAAACGACGATCAAGTTCATCCAAAGCCTCTGGTTTACTATCAATTTGCATCCGCAAACGACTGGCAGCCTCATCAACTAAATCAATCGCTTTATCAGGCAAGAAACGATCTGTAATATAGCGATTAGATAACGTAGCAGCGGCAACCAAGGCACTATCTGCAATACGAACCCCATGATGCAATTCATATTTTTCCGCAATACCACGCAAAATAGAAATTGTATCTGCAACCGTTGGTTCACCCACAAATACAGGTTGGAAACGACGGGCTAATGCTGCATCTTTTTCGATGTATTTACGATACTCATCCAATGTCGTCGCGCCAATACAGTGTAATGTACCACGAGCTAATTCAGGTTTAATTAAGTTAGACGCATCCATCGCCCCATCAGAACGACCAGCCCCAACAATCGTGTGCATTTCATCAATAAATAAAATGACTTTACCTGCTGCGGTTTCGACTTCTTTCAAAATCGCTTTTAGTCGTTCTTCGAACTCGCCACGGTATTTAGCACCAGCAACCAAGGCTCCTAAATCCAAAGCCAATAATTGTTTATTTTTTAGTGCTTCAGGCACGTCTCCGTTAACGATACGAAGCGCCAAACCTTCCACAATTGCGGTTTTACCCACACCGGGCTCACCGATCAACACGGGATTATTTTTTGTCCGACGTGCAAGCACTTGAACGGCACGACGAATTTCTTCATCACGCCCTATCACAGGATCAAGCTTACCTTGACGTGCAATTTCCGTCATATCTCTTGCATATTTTTTCAACGCATCAAAAGAGGCCTCGGCATTTGCACTATCAACCTTTCGACCCTTACGAATAGCGTCAATTGCATGGGATAAATTTTGTGCAGAAACACCATTTTTCTGCATCGCATACCCTGCAGGCGTATCCGAGGCTGCAATTGCCAATAATAGACGATCTTGAGCAACATACGAGTCACCTGCTTTGGTGGCTTCTTGTTCAGCACTATCCAAGACACGGATAAGTTCTGGCGTTGCTTGAGGTTGCCCAGCCCCACCACCTTGCACTTTTGGTAAAGATTCCAAAACATGCTCAACCGCACCTTGAATAATTTTCGGATCACCACCCGCAGCACGAATTAATGACGCTGCAGCCCCTTCATTATCATCTAATAATGCTTTTAATAGATGTTGAGGGGTTAATTGCTGATGAAATTCACGAATAGCAATCGTCTGTGCAGCTTGCAAAAAACCTTGTGACCGTTCGGTAAATTTTTCTATATTCATATTTTTTGTCCCTTTATTTTAGGCGACAAGCCTATATTTTCAATAACGCCCCTATCATTAGGCAACGTCTCTAATCATTATAAAATAGGTAAGTATAATTATAAAAATAATAAGAGCTCTTCTAAAGCATCAAAATGATCATTTTGACCTCATCTCTATTATTTATTCTAGTAAAGAAACCTTTCATCTCTTCTACTGTGTTTAATATACATCAAATATCATCATGAATGAAGAAAAATATTATTCAATATCAATTTTTTTAACAGTATCTTTATAGATATCCTACATAATCATCTTAATGATAATTATTGATCTAATTTAATCGATGATTAAAACTTTCTGACATATTCACCCAAAAATAATGACATATGACAAAAAATCTGCCAAAATGTTAAGAACGAAAATCATTATTAATATTTTGGCCATTTTTATTATGAGCACATTCAGTTTAAACACTTCATCCCCTGGGAAAAGTTGCATCGTCGATCACGTCGAAGATTTACAGACTCCTGATCCTATTTCAAATCGTTTACGCGATTTAGGTTTTGTTTCAGGTGAAACCGTTAAAGTTATCGCTTTTGGTCCATTTGGCGCAAATCCAATTGCAGTACAAGTTGGCTCCACCCGTTTTGCCTTGCGTCGCAATGAAGCCGCAAGAGTAATTATTCGTGCAGATTCATAAAATAATGACAAATTTAAACAAAAATAATTATTCAAGAATAGCTCTGGTTGGTAATCCAAACTGTGGAAAAACCGCCTTATTCAATCAACTTACAGGCAGTCGCCAAAAAGTTGCCAATTATGCTGGCGTTACCGTTGAACGTAAAGAAGGTCGCTTTACCAGCCCCCAAGGGCGTGCAATCACTATCATCGATCTTCCTGGTGCTTATAGTTTGAATGCAACCAGCCCTGATGAAGAAGTAACACGCGATATGTGTATGGGTAAATATCGCAATGAAGCTGCACCTGATGCATTAATCTGCGTGATTGATGCAACGAATTTACGGCTTCATTTACGTTTTGCCTTGGAAATTTGCCGTCTGAAACGACCAACAATTATCGCGATGAATATGAGCGATATCGCCAAAAGACACGGCATTGAAATTGATATTCCTAAATTAGAATCACTTTTAGGCGTGACTATTGTTCCAACCATTGCAACGCAAAAAAATGGCGCTAAAACATTATTAGATTCTGTTGATAATGCTTTTAAAATTCCAACAATTGAATTAACCGATGGAACAGACTTACATGTTGAAGTCAGAAACCTTCTTCTTGAATGTGTAAAAAATACCTCTCAGACCTCTACTGCTTTTAATGAGAAAGTTGATCGCTGGGTTTTACATCCAATTATTGGTCCGATTATTCTTTTAGTTTTACTTTTCATTATGTTCCAAGCCGTATTCTCTTGGGCTCAACCATTTATGGACGGAATACAGGATCTTACAACATGGCTAGGGCAGCAGATTGCACATTTACTTCCTGAAGGTATCTTACAAAGCTTGATCGTCGACGGTATTTTTGCTGGCGTAGGAACAACTTTTGCTTTCCTTCCTCAAATCTTGATTTTGTTTTTATGGATTTTATGTTTAGAGGAATCTGGATATTTACCCAGAGCTGCATTCTTACTGGATCGAATTATGGCTTCTGTTGGATTAAATGGACGGTCTTTTATTCCTCTTCTCTCCAGCTTTGCTTGTGCTATTCCTGGAATCATGGCAACCCGTACTATCCCTAGCGCAAAAGATCGCTTGGTAACTATTCTTATTGCTCCCTTAATGACTTGTTCAGCACGCTTGCCTGTTTATGCGTTGTTAATTGCAGCCTTTATCCCACATAAGACAATAGGATATATCTTTAATTTACAAGGTCTGGTGCTGTTTGGATTATATTTCCTCGGAATTGCTACAGCATTTCTAGTTGCGCTTATTCTCAAAAAAGGCAAGAGCAGCTATGAAAACTCACTATTGTTAGAATTACCCTCTTACCGTTTTCCAAATATACGCTCCATTATTTTTGGCTTATGGCAACGCATTGAAATCTTTGTTTCCCGCGTTGGGAATATCATTTTAACCGTTAGTATTTTGTTATGGGCTTTATCAAGTTTTCCCAAACCACCTGCCGGAGCAACTGGACCTGCTATTGATTATAGTTTTGCAGGCATAATCGGACATTGGATTCAACCATTCTTTGCACCAGTTGGATTTAATTGGGAAATTTGTGTTGCATTAATTTTGGGACTAGCTGCACGCGAAGTCGCCATTACCTCACTTGCAACGGTTTATGCTGTCGGTGCTGTTGATACAGATGCACCGACACAGCTTATTCACTTTTTATCTTCACAATGGAGCATCGCAACAGGCCTTGCGTTTCTGGCATGGTACGTCTTTGCCCCGCAATGTTTCTCTACACTTGCTGTGATAAAAAAAGAAACTGGCTCTTGGAAAATCGTTATTGGAACCACCGCTTATCTGTTCTTCTTGGCTTATTTTAGTTCTTTTGTCACATGGCATGTCGCATCATTACTCTTTAAATAGGAGGATATACTATGCAAACCATTATTGTTGTTTTTATCGTTAGCCTTTGCGTTTTATTTTGGATCAATCGTTTCTTTCCAAAAGTTGGAAAAACGCTATGGCAAGGGTTGGCTAATATGTTAAAGCTAATCCATGCACCTACTGTTACACAGCAATGGGCATTAAAACATTGCGCCCCAAGTAAGAGCGGATGTAGCTCTTGTGATAAATGCAGTAAGTGTCATTAAAAAAGAAATGTTTCATGGGTAATAAGCTTATCAGACAGCTTGAACAAAATCTGCCTGCTGAAATAGCAATTCCACATGAAATGAAGATGCTATATCAATGGATAGAAGATCATAATCTATTCATTGATACTGATACTCATCGAATAGGTTTTTTATATCCCGATGATGAATTAAAAGCAAACTGGACAGACACTAAACGGGATGGTGGAACCTGTGTAGAATTTTGTGCCAGCCTCAATGAATCAGCCCCATGTTGGTTTGGTTTTAACAACCTAAATGATCAAAATCATCAAGAAAAAATAAAAGAAATACAACAACGATTATATATTTTTGGGCAAACTGGTGCAGAAGGTTCACAATGTGCATTCTGGTTAAATGATAAAGCTGAGCTTAAAATCGTCCATATGGGATCAGGATCAGGTTCAATCTTATGCTGTGTTTTAGCAGAGAATGCGCTGGACTTTCTGAGGCTCCTCGCCATTGGATATGATGAGATTTGCTGGGATGAAGAATTTCCGTATCCACCCAATATTTATAATCCTAAATTCTTTGTAAGCCCAAATATCGCATTTCAAGACTGGGTTAAAACAACTTTTAATACAGAAATTCCCAAAATTGCTTTAGAGATTGTAAAACGCCCAACTAGGATGGATGATGAGCCGTCTCAGGATGAATTCTATAATTGGTGTAATCAATATACAAATTGGTATTAATTATTATCAATATCTAAAGCATAGGAAATACGATTAAATCAGCCGTTATACTGACTTATAGGCGCTTTTATCATCGATCACAGCTCCAACCAATAACGTCATTGATACATAAAAAAAACTCAGATTTCTCAGTTCCCCTGGCCCACAGAACAGAAAGAACAAAGGTAAATTAATACAAGTTACTATAAAAATATGGTGCTTTAAATTTTCTGCTAACTTACCCCATATTTGAGTAAAAAGAGTAACTACAATAACAATATAGACAATTGAAAAACCTGCGGGACTAATTACGCTATAAGTTGTTTCCTTTAAAAAATAAAAAGAATACTTTGAATAAGCAACAATATTATCCCATAGATGATACTCTATAAGACCACCTGCATTTGCCACATATATTTTTTTAACAATCAAATTTGTTATTCCGGACAAGAACATCCCTATGGAAAGGATATATATAGATTTTTTTATACAAAATGTATGACGTATAATCGGATATAACGTTGGCAGAAAAAATAGAAAAGATTCTTTATTTAATGTTGCTGGAATAATAAGGCATAGTAATAAAATATATTTACCTCTGAAAGCAGATAAAAATGCCAAAGACATAAAAAACAGTTCTATATTATCATAAAAATACCCAGCAACAGTTTGAACATAAGGTATACATAACACCACCAATATCGGTGCAAGAATAGATGTAATATAACTGCACTGGAATCCTAATAAAATACTTCGTAATATAAAGAGGCTACAAAATAATAATAAGAAATTTAAATAGTAAATAATAATATACTGTAATTTTTCCTTATTACTATGATTGCCTGCTAACATAGAATAACCATATGTAGGTTGGACTCGTGACACGATACCATCACGTATTGAACGCGGGGTATTTACAGTCACTATACGCGCGATTATTGGAGCAAATTGTCGATAAACAAACGGTTTAAAAGCATGTCCATTCAACATCACTTCTATACCAGCCCTGGGCGTAGCTTCCAAAAATCCATATTTTCCAATATAACCAGAAAAACTCGCGGCAGCTGCAAGCCAAAAAGCGATACATAGTAAAAAGACATTTACTATTCTCATTCAGCTATCCAATTCAATATAACGAATATTTAAAGAAAGAACATCTTTATAAAAAATAATAGAATAACCCATATTAAAAGCACATTATATTCCCATAATGTGCTTTTATAAACTTTCTATATTTATAGTAATAATATTACAGAAAATTAAATTAGTAACGATACATTTCTGGTTTAAATGGACCTTGAACTTCCACACCAATATAATCAGCTTGGTCTTTATTCAATTTAGATAATTTCGCACCAACTTTATCTAAATGTAAAGCAGCCACTTTTTCGTCTAGGAATTTAGGTAATGTATATACTTTTGGTTCATATTTACCAGCAGGTGCATTCCAAAGCTCGATTTGAGCCAAGGTTTGATTGGTGAAAGACGCAGACATCACAAAAGATGGGTGACCTGTTGCATTACCAAGATTAACCAAACGGCCTTCTGACAATAAGATGATACGATTACCATCTGGGAATACGATTTCATCCACTTGTGGTTTAATGTTATCCCACGTGAAATTACGAAGTTTACCCACTTGAATTTCAGAATCAAAATGTCCAATATTACAAACAATCGCACGATTTTTCATCGCACGCATATGGTCTAGAGTAATAATATCAATGTTCCCTGTGCAGGTTACAAAGATGTCTCCACGAGGAGCAGCATCTTCCATCGTAACCACTTCATAGCCTTCCATAGCCGCTTGTAATGCACAAATTGGATCCACTTCGGTTACCAATACGCGACAACCTGCATTACGAAGGCTAGCAGCAGAACCTTTACCCACGTCACCAAAACCTGCAACAACCGCAACTTTACCAGACATCATCACATCAGTTCCACGACGGATCGCATCAACCAAGCTTTCACGACATCCATAAAGATTGTCAAATTTGGATTTGGTAACACTATCGTTTACATTAAATGCGGGAACCAATAATTGACCTTTTTTAGCCATTGCATGTAAACGATGAACACCTGTGGTGGTTTCTTCTGAAAGACCACGAACATCTTTTAACATTTCAGGATATTTTTCATGCATCAAAATGGTTAAATCACCACCGTCATCCAAAATCATATTTGGAACCCAGCCATTGGGGCCATGAACGGTTTGTTCAATACACCACATGAACTCTTCTTCGTTCATGCCTTTCCAAGCAAATACAGGCACACCCGCAGCAGCCATTGCAGCAGCAGCATGATCTTGAGTCGAAAAGATATTACAAGAAGACCAACGAACTTCTGCGCCAAGATCAATCAAGGTTTCGATCAACACTGCGGTTTGAATGGTCATATGTAAACAACCCGCAATACGTGCACCTTTCAGAATATTTTTACCTTTATATTCTTCGCGCAGAGCCATAAGACCTGGCATTTCGCCTTCGGCAATAGAAACCTCTTTACGTCCCCATTCAGCCAATGAAATATCTTTTACTTTATAATCGTGCTGTGCACTCATTGTTTTCTATCTTTCTTTATAGTGAAGTATTATTCAGTTGGTGTATTAATATTATAGAATTCAGAATAGATCAATCTTATTGAGATATAGTGACAGCCCTCTTGTAAAGATACTTCATATTATTCATTGTGATATAATATTCATAACTAATAAGTTAATATAAAAAAAATTTACTCATTATTTTCATCATCAGTTGAAGATATCCAACCACTTAACTTTAATAATTCTGATAGTTTGATACGTTCTTGTTTCGCTCTCTCTTCTTGCTCTTTCATATTACTAAATATGTTAAAGAATTTTATTGCTTCTAGTTTTGTATCGATAGTGGTTTGATTTTCATGCATATCATATGCGTCACTCCACTCATTAAAATTAACTCTAATATTTTCTTGATTAATATCTAATCGATAAGCGCTACTGACGCCTGTTATAAATTCATAAGTTGATAATATTTCAAAGTTCTTAGCTGATGTTTCTTTAAAAATTTCTTCTCTTAATGACGCATGTGCTCCTGTTTTAATGTAACCAGCCTTATGCACCATATCTTGCTTTTCATCATTCGTAATAAAAAAAACAGTATTAACGTTGAGACTTTTTGTCTTTTCTAATAACTCTTTCCATACATAAAAATCACCATATGCTCTATGATACAAGTTACCATCATATCCAAACTGTGCTTCTTTTTTGCCTTCTTTGGATTTATCTGCAAAACCAGGAGGAATAAGGTTTTCAAATCGCTTTTGACATTCAGAATTTAAATCACTTAATTCAGCTTCGGAGGATTTACTACCTATTCTATCCTGAAAAATCTCATCAACCCAATCTCTAATAGAATCATGTTCTATAATTTGATCGTTTTTTTCTTTAATTCCTTGTGACTTTTGATTTAGAAATTGTTCTAAATCATCTTTTATTGCTTGCAATTTTATTTGTATATCTTCAGTAGTATCTGTGTAATATCTTAATTTAGTTTTTTCTATCTGGTTAATTTTTTCTTCTAAAGCTGTTATCGTTTCGGCTAATGGTTTAAGAGTGGTGATTATGTTGTTAGCCTGAGAATGAATTTCATCTAATCTTTTTCTTTGATATTCTAAAGCTGAAAAATATGGTAACCATATTTTACTCTGCACGGCTTTTACTGCTTCTTTCATCGCAGATTGCGTCTTGTCATTATTTCTATATAAATCAAGAATGAAATTGGTATCAAAAACAAATAATGTATTGTTATCTTTAAATAATTTAGTATTTTTTTGTTCATTATTTGTATAAAAACCACGAAACTTACTTCGCATATTACATTCCAACTTCATAAATCAAAATATTAACCACTTATCATTTCGATAATTTTATAATATAAAATTCATTAACAATTAATACAATATTTTAAAACCAAATATCACATTCAAATACTATTTCGCTCATTATTCACTCATCGTGAATTGAGAAACTAAATCCGTAATATGCCCAGTTTCTACCAAACGCAGACCTTTCGGCTCAGATAATTTTGTATTTCCTCTGGCAACACGTTTAGGCAGAATAATTTCATCAAACCCTAGTTTATGCGCTTCTTTGACACGTAAATCTGCCTGAGGGACTTGCCTGATTTCACCCGATAGTCCAATTTCACCGAAAAATACAGAACCTGGAGAAGTCGGTTGTCGTGTAAGTGCTGAGGCCAATGCCGCAGCTACCGCTAAGTCAGCTGCTGGTTCGGTAACTCTTAGTCCGCCAGCCATATTTAAATACACGTCCACACTGTTAAACCGCAAAGAGCATCGTGTTTCCAAAATGGCCAATAACATATTTAAACGTGCACCATCCCAACCGATAACCGTGCGTCTTGGTGCGGAATCACCAGCTTTAGGTGCAAGTAATACTTGAACCTCTAATAAAACAGGACGTGTGCCTTCTAGTCCTGCAAAAACCGCTGATCCTGCAATATTACCATGACGTTCCGCAAGAAATAAAGCCGATGGGTTAGAGACTTCAACCAACCCTTCACTTGTCATCGAAAAAACACCGATCTCATCCGTAGCCCCAAAGCGATTTTTAGCTGCTCTCAAGATACGGAACTGATGCCCTCGATCCCCTTCGAAATACAAAACCGCATCAACCATATGTTCTAATACTCTGGGGCCAGCCAAGGAACCCTCTTTGGTCACATGGCCAACAAAAATTAAAGAGAATTCTTTTTTCTTTGCTAAACGAATAAGCTCAAACGCAGAGGCTCGGACTTGACTGACCGTCCCAGGTGCACCGTTGATGCTGTCCAACCACATGGTTTGGATAGAATCAATAATCACTAAACTGACATTCTGTTCAGCTTCTAAGGTTGCCAAAATATCCGAAACATTAATGCAAGCTGCCAGCTCAATATTCTTGCGTTGTTCGCTGTTTTCCAATCCCAAACGATTGGCACGCATTCTAATTTGATTAATCGATTCTTCACCAGAAATATAAAGAACGCGCCGACCTTGTTTGGATAATGCGCAAGCTGCTTGCAATAACAAAGTCGATTTACCAATCCCAGGATCGCCACCAACCAAACTCACTGATGCTTGAACTAATCCACCGCCCAGAACACGATCTAGCTCTGCAATGCCAACTTCTTGACGAGGAGGTGGTGCACTATCCCCATCTAATCCTGTAAAAACAATCTTTTGCCCACGTTGATGCTCAACAACGGATAAAGGTGTGGCTTGAACTTGCTCTTCTTCGATCGTATTCCATTCACCACACGCTTCGCATTTTCCTGTCCATTTGGGATAAACCGAACCACAACTCTGACAAACAAACTGTTTAACTGGCTTTTTTGCCACCCCAAACCTCTATTTTACTTTTGTTTCAACTTTAATCGGGCCCTGACGCAAACCGTGAGTAAACTGATGCACATAAGGATTGTCAGTCATTAGCAAATCTTTGGCTTTCCCTTGCCAAATTAACTCACCTTTATATAACATCGCCGCATGATCCCCAATACGTTGCGCAGAAGCCATATCATGCGTAATTGCGATCGCTGTTGATCCCAATGTATCCACACAACTTTTAATCAGCTCATCAATCACAGCCCCCATAATAGGGTCTAATCCTGTTGTAGGTTCATCAAAAAATATTATTTCTGGCTTTGAAGCAATCGCTCTGGCCAATCCAACCCGTTTTTGCATACCGCCAGATAATTCATCAGGATACAAATCGCTAACCATAGTTGGATCTAAACCAACCAGTTTCAGAACGTCACAAGCGATGTCATACGCTTCGTGACGGCTTACTTTTGGTTTGTTTTTACGATGACCATAAAGTAAAGCAAAGGCTACATTCTGCCAAATAGGCAAACTATCAAACAATGCTGCATTTTGAAACAACATCCCCATTTGTTGCAATTTTTCATTACGTTGCGCAGAGGATAATTCAAAAATATTTTGCCCATCAATTTCAATACTACCACTATCTGGCACCATTAATCCTAAAATACAACGTAATAAAACAGATTTACCACTACCAGACCCCCCAATAATAACGAAAGAGGTGCCTGTTTCAACATCCATACTAACATCACGCAATACATGATTACTGCCAAAAGATTTAGATAAATTGCGAATGCGTATTTTGGGAACAGATTGGGTCATTTTGAAAAGAAAATATCCGTTAATAAATAATCAAAAACTAAAAGTAAAATAGATGCTGCAACCACAGCGGCTGTTGTAGAAGCCCCAACGCCTTGCGCACCGCCTTTACTGCGATACCCATGATAACATCCCATTAACGCAATTAAAAAACCAAACACGCCTGCTTTAACGAGTCCAATTGTAATATCCATTGGTTTGACAGCGTTAAACGTTGCCATAATATAACCTTGTGGCGTAAATCCTAATTTCATGATCGAAACCGTAAATCCACCCAGCACACCCAAAATATCTGCAATAATGACTAGAAAAGGTAAAGCAATGGTTGCTGCTAGTAGGCGAGGTGCCACCAAGTATTTAATCGGGTTCGTAGATAAGGTCCGCAAAGCATCAATTTGATTCGTGACTTGCATCGTGCCAATTTCTGCAGCCATTGCAGCACCAACCCGTCCAGCAACCATCAACCCTGCTAGCACAGGCCCCAACTCACGGGTTACCGCCAACACAACGATACTCGCAATAGCGCTGTCCACGTGATATTGCGCCATACCAGTATAAGATTGCAATGCAATGACCCCTCCTGAAAAAAGGGCGGTCAATGCCACAACGGGCAAAGATAAATATCCAATATTAATCATGCTGCCGACAAAAATACGCCAATAAAATGGAGGGGAAAAGATGTTTATAATACCTTGTAACGCAAACAACGCCAAAGCACCTGCCTCTTGAACGCCACTTAAAACCATGCGTCCTAATAAAGCAACCCATACCAAAGGCTTACTTATTTGTCGTATCACACTACATAACCTTTATGATAATTATAATTTTTACTAAATAGCACCAACGCGCTAACTGCCTTACATTTTATAATTTTATATCAAAAAACGATATAAAATTTTACATTCATAAGCTGTCACAAAATAAATATTATCACAAGATTATAAATACAAAAACTATTCTTTACTATACCAAAATATTATACAACACCTCTAAATTACCGCTCAAATAATGTATTTTATAAATTCTTTTCATCGAATATCTTACATTCTTAATATTTTTCTTTACCCTAAAAGAAATCAAGCTATATTTTACTGCATATTAATCGTTAAACCATACCAGGAGAGTGACTGTGCGTATAGCAATGATTGGTGGAGGATATGTCGGTTTGGTGTCAGCAACATGTTTTGCTGAATTTGGATTACACGTAAATGTTGTCGAAACAAATCCTGATCGTTTAAACGCTTTAAAGCAAGGAGAAATCCCAATATACGAACCTGGTTTGGATATATTGGTAAAGAACAATATTAAAACCAATCGATTACAGTTTTTTGATAGAATAGAAGAAGCTATTCCTGAATGTGAAGCGATTTTCATTGCCGTTGGTACACCGCCCCGCAATGGAGATGGCCACGCCGATATGACATATGTTCATCAAGCCGCATTGCAGATTGCTACTCATTTGAAACAGTATGCTGTGATTGTTACGAAATCTACCGTTCCTGTGGGGACAAGCCGTCGTATCGCACAGATTATCAGACAAAAAAATCCTGATCTTGAATTCGATGTAGCATCCAACCCTGAATTTCTAAGAGAGGGGGACGCCATCAAAGATTGTATGAATCCAGACAGAGTCATTATTGGAATTGAAAAAGATAAAGCCGATCATGGTAAAAAAGCACAAGATATCATGACGCGCCTTTACCAACCTTTATTCCAACGTGAGACACCTATTTTATTTACCAATTTAGAAAGTGCTGAACTTGCAAAATATGCATCGAATTGTTTCCTTGCAATGAAGCTCTCTTACGTTAATGAACTTGCCGATTTATGCGATCAAGTTGGTGGAAATATTGAAGATATTACTAAAGCAATGGGACTAGATCCACGCATTGGTAAATATTTTTTACAACCTGGACCTGGATTTGGTGGTTCTTGCTTTCCAAAAGATACATTAGCCCTTATTCGTATTGCCCAAGAAGCTGGCACCCCCACGCGTATGATCGAAACAGCTGCTCAAGCCAACGATGCCAGAAAAGCCAACATGAGTGGACGCATTATTCAACTTTGTGGGGGTAATATTAATAATAAAACCATTGCCATTTTAGGATTAACATTTAAACCTAACACCGACGACATGCGTGAATCCGCATCTTTGCCAATTATTCATCGTCTCGTAGAGGGCGGCGCAATTATTAAAGCGTTTGATCCAATCAGCAACGAAAAAGCACAACCCTTACTTCCAAAAGAAGTTCAATATTATAATAATATCGAAGAAGCTGCAACCAATGCAGATGCTTTAGTCATCTTAACCGAATGGAATGAATTTCGTTCTTTATCACCAATAAACTTAAAAAGATGGATGAAGAAAGCATTAGTAATCGATTTGCGAAACATCTATGATCCCAAGATCATGGCAAATGAAGGAATCGAATATTACTCAATTGGTCGACCTCAAAAAAAATAACTACTTTTTAAATCGTTTTGCTATGGCGCGTAGCGGAGCCGTTATGCGCCATGATGATGATGCATACATAGAGCGCAACTCTTCTTTCAGTTGGATAGTTTCCTGTTGTAATTGTGTGATGACTTCTAAATCTTGTGAATGAGATAATCCTGAATTCGTTTTGGTTTGAAGATAAACTTCTTCCCAGCTATTTACTCTTTTCACTTTATCCGTTTCTGGAGCCATGAAGACCATAAATTCATAACTATGAGGCGGGTCTATTTCATGCCATCCAGCACAAGCTACATTCAGAATATCATTCCCAGTTAAAATAATCATAAACTTAGCGAGTAAATTCAAAGATAATACCCAACAATGAACATCTTCATAATGTGTTGGATCTAATGTTCTTTCACCCCATTGTAACACCTCTTGAAAAGGAAATTGGCTGGGCAAGTCAGAAGCATCAAAATCTTTAACATAACGACGGTGCATTTCTTCAACCAATTGATCGTCAACTTTATTTAATGCAAAATCCAATACTAAGTGTGTTTGTGGGCAATAAGCTTTTTTCATCCATGCTGCTAATAAGTCTGACAGTTTACTCGTTTGCCGTTTCATATCAAAAGAATAACGACCGTCCGGTAAAACCAAGCGTAATTGGCCGTTTGACGTTAACACTTGGGTTATTTGATCAATCCACCCAATCAGATTAGGAACATGTTCACCCACGTGAGATGCCACCACATAATCAAAAGAACCACTCACACATTCTTTTAAAGGTCGATGATTATCCCAAACAAAATCAACATCTACCAATCGATCAAAGTCAAATTTTTGATCCCAAGCAAATTGTTTTTTCAACTCTTCTGTAGATAAATGGTCTGCATAAAATACATTTCCCTCTTGGCGATGCAATATAGGATCAACCAAAGCACCGATCTCTAAGCATCGATCCTGATTAAAATCGATTCCATGACGTAAATATTGATGCCGTTTTTCAAGAAATGAAACCATAATATTAAAACCATATCTATAAAAAAGAAGGATTTACCAACTTGGTAAATCCTTCTTTAAAATTATCGTCTGATATCTAATTATACAAGAATATAATTAAATTATCTTCTTAGTTTTCAATATAAATCAGTTTACGATTTACGAACTCTAAGATACCTTCTTTTGAAAGCTCGCGACCATAACCTGAATGTTTTACACCACCAAATGGCAAGTCTGGACTTGTCCATGTTGGACGATTAATAAACACCATTCCTGTGTCAATTTGGCTAGCCACTTTTTTCGCACGTTCAACGTCTTTAGAGAAGACAGTGCCACCCAAACCAAATTCTGAATCATTAGCTAATTCAATTGCAGCTTTTTCGTCAGGAACGGTAAAGAACATTGCTACTGGACCGAAAAATTCTTTATAAAATACTGGGTTTTCTTTAGTAATATTGGTTAAAATGGTTGCTTCCATAAATGCGCCTGGCATATCTGGACGTTTACCACCAACAACCGCTTTCGCACCATGTTTAATCGCTGTTTCTGTTAGTTCAGCAATTTCTTGTGCTGCAGCTTCAGAAGACAAAGGCCCAAGTGTCGTGTTGCGATCCATTGGATCACCCGCTTTTAACTTAGAAAAACACTCTGTCATTTGTTTTAATAATTTATCAGCAACAGATTCAACAACGATGAAACGTTTTGCAGCAACACAGCATTGTCCTGTGTTGTTCATACGTCCCCATAGACCCCATTCACAAGCTTTGTCTAGATCTGCATCTTCAAGAACAATAAATGCATCACTACCACCCAATTCCATAGTAGATTTTTTCAATGCTTTACCAGCTTCACTTGCAACAGAAGCACCAGCTTTTTCACTGCCTGTAACCGCTACACCACGGATACGACGATCTTGAATAATTCCAGCAATATGTTTTGAATCTACGAATAAGTTGGTATAAGCGCCTTTTGGTGCGCCTGCATCCAAAAGTAATTGTTCAAATGCTTCAGCACATTGCGGAACGATAGAAGCATGTTTTACCATCACAACGTTACCAGCCATCAGGTTGGTCGCTGCAACACGGACTAATTGGTAATAAGGGAAGTTCCAAGGCTCAACACAAAGAATGATCCCAATGGAATCATGTTCAACATATGCTTTGCGGCCATCTTTTGGTTTTAACGTTTCAGGAGCAAGAAATTCTTCTGCATTATCAGCGTAATAATCGAAAATATCAGCTGTTAAATCGACTTCACCCTCAGCATCAGAAATTAATTTACCCATTTCCAAAGTGACAAGACCTGCAAATTTTGCTTTATTTTCACGCATAATAGTTGCAGCTTTTTTCATCACCGCACGACGTGTTGCAAAGTCCGTTTTACGCCATTCTTTATAACAAGCATCTGCTTGATCAATTTTTGCAGCAACTTCTTGTTCTGTTAATGAGGTAAAGGATTTTACTTCTTTATTATTAAAAGGATTAACCGTTTTATAAGCCATTACGAACTATAACTCCTTAAAGTTGTTTTTTCTAATTATATTCTACAAAATAAATAGCACAAATATAATCCTAATTATTAATATACTTCAAAAGGCAAGAATATCAAATAAAATCGTTAGATTATTTCAAGTATACTGAAATATCTTAATATTTTAAGTAAAATATATTTGATTTATCATCATATCAAAAATTATAGTATCGAAGAATATAGACAAGATTATAATTTAGTATTTCTCTAAACGACAAACTCAAATGCTATTACAAGCAAATCCTTATAAAAAAATAAAGAGTTAAAACATAATCAATTTTACATTATGATCTTAGAGACTATTATATTTCATCTTAACAACAAAGAATCTTTATTATGAATAATATCCTTGTTATAGGCAGCTTAAATGCAGATCTAGAAACCGATGTTGATCGTTTTCCACAACCTGGGGAGACATTGCTCGGTGGGCCTTTGCATGTCAGTTGTGGAGGCAAAGGTAATAATCAAGCGGTTGCTGCTGCAAAACTGGGAGCCAACGTAACAATGCTGGGGGCATTGGGGAAAGATAATTTCGGAGAGATGCTCTTTCAAAATTTGCAAGCGAGCCAGATCAATACAGATCACATTCTCATACGCACGGACACTCCCTCTGCAACGGCATTGATTACCCGTTCACGAAACGAGAACCATATTATCGTTACGGATGGAGCCAATAACACCATTACTCCCAACGATATTGTTGCAGCAACAGAGTTAATTGAACTAAACGATATTATTTTGTTACAACAAGAGATTCCTCTTGATACACAAATTAAAGCAATCGAAATCGCACATCAATTTAATAAAATCATTGTGCTAAACCCCGCCCCTATGCGTCCTTTACCCAAAGAAGTCACGGAGAAAATCAGTTATCTCCTTCCCAACGAGCATGAAATTATTGCCCTTGGAGGCAGTTCTTCTGATACTCCAGAAACGATTATTTTGAATTCTAAAACGCCAATCATTATGACATGGGGCAGCAAAGGCGTATTATACAAAAACAATCATCAACAGTTACAACATTTACCTGCCTATTCCGTTCCTGTTGTTGATAGCACTGGAGCTGGAGATACCTTCTGCGGTGCTTTTTGTTGTTTTATACATCTAGGATTAGAAGTGGCATTAAGAAAATCATTGCAAGCTTCTGCCTTATCTGTCACACGTGCTGGAGCTCAAGGAGGAATGCCTACTCTACAAGAGTTGGAAAGCTCGGATTTATTTCATAGATAAAGTTTTTAAACCAATATGAATTATGACTTTTTTCATTATGTTGATTTGATTGGCACATTCGCCTTTGCAATCAGTGGCGCATTGGCAGCGATCAACCGAAATTTAGATATTTTTGGTGTGTTTGTTATTTCTTTTATCACAGCCTGTGGCGGTGGGGTTATCCGTGATATTTGTATTGGCTCCTTTCCCCCCGCTGGATTAATTAACCTAGAATATCTAATCATTGTCATTTTATCGGTTTTTTTGTGCGGTTTTTTTCAAAAATTACTGTTGAGATTAAATCATCCTACCCTATTTTTTGATGCAATTGGTTTAGGATTCTTTGCCTCTTTTGGGGCACATAAAGCCTATTTCTTTACTGGCAATAGTGAATTAGCCATTCTATTGGGGATTGTAACCGCTGTTGGTGGAGGAATCCTCAGAGATATGTTAACTACAACCATTCCCTCTGTATTAACCAAAGAGATCTATGCCTCTGCGGCGATTGTGGGGGCTATTATTCAATTATTAGGTGAAAATGATATCATCAGCCCTGCATTAGCACCATGGTTGGCCATTCTCATTTGCAGCTCTATTCGTTTACTTTCTTTAAAATTTAAATGGAATTTACCATCAATCAAACAAGTTCAATAAACAACTTGCATGATTCCCATATTTTTTCTAAAAGAAAGAATTACCTATTTAAAGAAAATAATATTAAATTCTTTTATTAGGACCCGTAGCTCAGCTGGATAGAGCGTCGCCCTCCGAAGGCGAAGGTCGTGAGTTCGAATCTCGTCGGGTCCGCCATTAAAAAATTATACCCTTCATATTCATAACAGATCACAATTTTACAATAGAAATTTACAAAGATGGGCTTTTACCATCCAAGCCATTTACTCTATTATGGAAAAAGATAAATATACTAGTAGATCCGCAAACGGTAACCTCTTCTGGGCAACAGATGTGATTATTGTTCGTGAAATGAATGAAAAAACATTTTTAGAAACAATAAGCCATATCATTAACAAAGAACCAAAACTAATGGATCATACATTTTCTATAATAAAATAAATTACTCTGTATTTAAACCATAATTTCTGCTCATTAATTTTTTATTTCTTGGGCTACAAGGTCAAATTTTGCAAATGTACCCGTAGTTAATTGATAATAATCAACCATTTCAAATTCACATTTGCATTTAGAATATATGTTTTTCTTAACTTTGACCACAGTCACATTTGCTGCTGGACCAGTCACACGGCGCTCTAAAAACCTGTCTTCTTCCTTATGCGAAATACAATCTATGTTTGGCGAATGACAACGTGTGCATTTAAATTTTTTAGGTTGTTTACCAGCGACAAGAATATATTGTATTCCACCCATAAATACACAAAAGAGATGCCGTAACTAT
The DNA here is from genome assembly GCF_947179105.1 of Commensalibacter communis. Lineage (NCBI taxonomy): Bacteria > Pseudomonadati > Pseudomonadota > Alphaproteobacteria > Acetobacterales > Acetobacteraceae > Commensalibacter > Commensalibacter communis. The sequence continues at coordinate 405,019 of NZ_CAMXCK010000002.1, read as the reverse complement.
AATTTTATAAATTACTCCAACTAATATTATAAACTATAAAAATTTGTATATTAATAAAAACACTTTTAAATTCGATAAAATAGATATAAGATATCGGGTATCTACTATTTTTCGTCCCATAACAGATAGTTCCCTTATCATGATGCTCTACAAAACTAGCACTTGGAAAATTTTTGCTGCTTTTTTTATGGTGGCACATTTATTTTTTCAAACAACACATGCCAAGACAGTGACTTTATTGAATGTATCATACGATCCAACACGAGCATTTTATCATGCCTATAATCAAGCGTTTGAAAAATACTGGAAAGCAAAAACAGGGGATGATGTGGTTGTTTATGAATCGCATGGCCCCTCAGGGAAACAAGCACGATCGGTTATCGATGGGATGCAAGGGGATGTGGTTACCCTTGCTTTATCAGGCGACATTGACGCTTTAAATAAATATAAGGAGCTCATTGATCCAAATTGGCAAAGCAGATTGCCTTATCATAGTTGTCCCTATTACTCGACCATCGTGTTCCTAGTTCGCAAAGGAAATCCAAAAAATATTCACGACTGGGATGATTTAATTAAACCAGGCGTGCAAGTCATGACCCCCAATCCCAAAACATCAGGCGTTGCACGATGGAATTTCTTAGCCGCTTGGGCATATGCTTTGGAAAAATATGGCTCTGAAGATAAAGCATATGATTTTGTAAAACAAATTTATCAACATGCGCCTATTTTAGATACTGGCGCGCGTTCCTCCAGCCTCAGCTTTATCCAAAGAGGATTAGGAGACGTATTAATTTCTTGGGAAAATGAAGCCTATATGGCTTTAAACGAATCAAAACCAGGTGAATATGAATTAATTACACCTTCTGTTTCAATCTTAGCAGAACCTCCAGTAGCTGTTGTGGATTCTGTTGTGGATAAGAAAGGCACGCGTGCTGTCGCAGAGGGATATCTGAACTATTTATATAGTGATGTCGGTCAAACCCTTGCTGGGGAATATTATTATCGCCCCAGCAATCCACAAATTGCAGAAAAATTTAAAGATAAATTTCATGCCTTAAAATTAATACCTATTGACAAAGTGTTTAAAGGATGGAAACAAATAAATAACAAATTTTTTAAGGATAATAAAATATTCGACAAAATTATGAGTGAAATTAACCGCTAATATTTTTGAATTAAGGAACCTTGATGTTTTCTTCTAAATACTCAGTTATTCCAGGATTCTGGTTAAGTTTAGGATATACGTTATCTTGGCTTTCCTTAATTGTTTTACTTCCCTTGGCTGCATTGTTTTTATATGCCAGCCACATTCATTTTGATCAACTTATCACCATCCTAAGCAATCGGCAATTACAAAGTGCTTTAAAATTATCTTTATACACCTCTTTTTGCGCCTCTTTATTGGCTTCGATCTTTGGTGCTTTTTTAGCGTGGATGCTAACGCGATATTCATTTACAGGAAAAAAAATCATTGATTCAATGATTGATCTTCCTTTGGCATTACCCACAGCAATTGCCGGTATTGCGTTAACCACCTTATATGCACCTAATGGATTATTGGGCTCTCTTTTACCGTTTAAAGTTGCCTATACGCCTCTTGGAATTATTGTTGCAATGGTTTTTGTGACCATTCCTTTTACTATCAGAACGCTTGAACCGATTATCAAAGACATTCCATATTCTGTTGAAGAAGCAGCTAAAACACTAGGGGCAACGCCTTTACAAACTTTTTTATATGTTATTTTTCCAATGTTGTTTCCAGCTTGGTTGACAGGGTTTTCTTTGGCAATGGCACGCAGTTTAGGCGAATATGGTTCTGTCGTCTTTATTGCTGCAAATATCCCTTATAAAACTGAAATCTTACCGATTTTAATTGTCTCTAAGCTAGACCAATTCGATTATACTGGGGCTACGGTTATCAGTTTATTAATGCTGCTTATTTCTTTTGGATTGTTATTTTTTATTACCATCATTCAACGTTGGATCAAACCTCATCGTTTGATTTGGTTTATGACTCATTTATCGTTGCCATTTTTTTCTAAAAAGAAATCATCATGACACCCATAATACATAAACAAATCACACTCAAAAGATCGCTTCTTTTGACACTCACATGGCTTGTGTTTGGTGTTATTTTTCTGGCACCCTTATCGATTATTTTAATCGAAGGGCTTTCCAAAGGGCTTGGTTTCTTTTGGCATACTTTTGCTAACCCTGTTGCATTATCAGCATTAAAATTGACTCTATTTGCAACAATAGTTTCGGTCATTTTGAATGTGATCTTCGGCGTGATGGCTGCATGGTGCATCACAAAATATGAGTTTGTTGGTAAAAGCTTGCTGACCACCTTAATTGATTTGCCATTTTCTATTTCACCGATTATTGTTGGATTAATTTACACACTCCTCTATGGCTCACAAAGCATTTTATACCCATTTTTAATGGAGTATAATCTACAAGTTATTTATGCCGTGCCAGGGATAGTGCTGGCCACCATTTTCGTCACCTTTCCTTTTGTTGCACGTTCTTTGATTTCATTGATGCAAGAACAAGGGAATACTGAAGAAGAAGCTGCACGCTTATTAGGTGCAAATGGATGGCAAATTTTTTGGCTTGTTACTTTTCCCAATATTCGTTGGGCTTTACTGCACGGTGTGACGATGTGTACTGCCAGAGCGATGGGAGAATTTGGGGCTGTCTCCATTATCTCTGGTCATATTGAGGGGCTAACGAATACGCTGCCTTTACAAATTGAGATTTTATATAATGAATATAATGCAACGGCTGCCTTCAGTATCTCTATTATCTTGTTGATAATGGCAATGATTATCTTATTTGTAAGACAATGGTGTGAGCGTAAAATCACCCACGCAACTCCGGACGCAGGGCAATAAAATGAATATCCATATAAAAGAGCTAAATAAATATTTCAATCAATTTCATGTCTTACAAAATATTAATCTTGATATTCGCAAAGGTGAACTAATTGCCCTGCTTGGACCTTCAGGCTGTGGAAAAACAAGCCTCTTACGTATTATTGCAGGATTAGAACAGCCCAGCTCTGGACAGATATTCTTTAACGATCAAGATATTTCCAACAAAGATATTCGTGAACGTCGCATTGGGTATATGTTTCAACATTTTGCGCTGTTTCGACATATGACTGTTTTAGAAAATATTTCTTTCGGACTGCGTATCAAACCGAGAAAGGAAAGACCCTCTGCATCAGATATTTTGGCAAAATCAAAACATCTGTTAGACATGGTGCAACTCAGCAATTTAGCGGATCGATATCCCGATGAGTTATCAGGTGGGCAAAAACAACGTGTTGCATTGGCACGTGCCATGGCAATCGATCCCAGCGTTTTGTTATTGGACGAACCTTTTTCTGCTCTGGATACCAAAGTCAGAAGAGAGTTAAGACAATGGTTATCCAATTTACATCATGAAATACAACTAACCAGCGTTTTTGTTACCCATGATCAAGAAGAAGCAATGGAAATTGCTGATCGCGTCGTTATTATGAACAAAGGGGTTATTGAGCAAATTGGCTCTCCCAAAGAAATATTGGACACACCAAAGAATGATTTTGTATATCACTTCCTTGGCGAAACCAATCATTTTTCAGTGGGTGAACAGAATTTTACCTTTAGACCCCATGAGATAATTTTAAGTATTCACACGCAGAAAGTAGGATATTTCGAAGCAACAGCGATTGATATTCGCCCCCTTGGTGCTGTTACAAAGATTGTATTGAAACCTAAAGACAATGATTATCCCATCGAGGCCCAAGTGCCGAACACCACTCGGAATTTAAGTAGTTTAAACAAAGGGGATAAAGTCTATTTTAGACCGATTATGGACTTTGAGATTTAAAATCGCCGATAATGTCTGATATAACAAATCACTTAAATATTATGTTATTTATATTGATATCCTATAAATAACGATATATTCGTTGATTTATTTTTCAGAAACCATTAAATTACATATAAATAAAGTATTATTAAAATAACCTTTCATTAACCATCTACCTTTTTTCTATTTTTTTGATAAAAAGATAGGTTCTGACACACCAAAGGATTTTTGTTTTACATCGCTTCTTATTCTCTTTCTTCAGCAAAGCTCACATATAATGACTCCGATAGAACTATACTCTAAGAAACCTAGTGAATTTTATGAACGTAAACTGCTCGAAACGCAGGAAATCCTGCAAAACGCCGTGGCAGAATATGGGAAAATCGTTCAAGCCACCAGCCTTGGGGTTGAGGATATGGTCATCACAGACTTTATCCATCGCCTAGGACTACCTATTTCTATCGCAATGTTGGATACGAAAAAATTACATCAACAAACATTAGATCTTAAAGACCAAGCAGAAGCGCACTATGGTTTAACAATCAAAGCATATTATCCCAACCAAGAACAAGTTGATGAATATGTCCAAAAAAACGGTGAGAATGGGATTTTTGAATCGGTTGAGCTCCGCAAAGAATGTTGTCACATCCGCAAGCTCGTCCCGCTAAAAGCGTTGCTGAAAGGTCATGAAGCTTGGATTACTGGGTTAAGAAAAGAGCAATCCAATTTCAGAGCCAACTTAGAAGTTATTGAACAAGAAAATCCAAGCGACGCAACACAGCCCAAAGTAAAAATTAATCCTTTATTGGATTGGACAATTGGGGATATTTGGCATTATGTAAAAGAATATAATGTCCCCTATAATCCCCTACATGACCAATTCTTTGTTAGTATTGGATGTGAGCCTTGTACTCGTGCAATTGCTTTAGGTGAAGATTTCCGTGCTGGCCGTTGGTGGTGGGAACAAGATGGAGCAAAAGAATGTGGATTACATGTTCACGAAACCTCTTCTTTATCGAACAGACCTTCAAAACAATAACGATTTGATTTAAGACTTAAGGGAAATTTTATGACTTCTCACTCACCCAATTTATACACCCCTCTTTCTGATTTAGAAGAAGAATCCATTTTTATTATGAGAGAAGTTGCAGGATCTTTCGAACGTCCTGCTTTGCTTTTCTCTGGCGGTAAAGATTCTTGTGTTATGTTACGCCTCGCTGAAAAAGCGTTCGGGCAAGGACAATTTCCTTTTCCGTTATTAATGATTGATACTGGACATAATTTTCCTGAAGTTATTGAATTCCGTGATCGTAGGGCTAAGGAAGTTAAGGCAAAACTGATTGTCCGTAGCGTTGAAGACTCAATGAAGCGTGGAACAGTCAGATTAAGTCATCCTTTGGAAAGTCGTAATCCTCATCAATCAGTGACGCTATTGGAATCTATTGAGGAATTCCGTTTTGATGCGTTGCTTGGTGGTGCAAGACGTGACGAAGAAAAAGCACGTGCCAAAGAACGTATTTTCTCTCATCGTGATTCATTTGGCCAATGGCAACCCAAAGCTCAGCGTCCAGAATTATGGAATATATTTAATACACGCATTTTACCTGATGAAAATTTCCGTGTATTCCCAATTTCTAATTGGACAGAATTTGATGTATGGAAATATATCGAACAAGAAGAAATACCACTTCCAAATTTATATTATGCTCATCAACGCCAAGTGATCCCTCGCAAAGGATTATTGGTGCCAGTCACCGATGTAACCCCTGTGCAAGAAGGCGAAAACATTGAAACCAGAACCGTGCGTTTCCGTACGGTTGGGGATATGACCTGTACTTGCCCCATTGAAAGTGATGCCGCCAATGCCAGCGATATTGTCAAAGAAACTGCCGCTGTGACCATCAGCGAACGTGGTGCAACCCGTATGGATGATCAAACCTCTGAAGCATCTATGGAGAAACGTAAGCTTGAAGGTTACTTCTAAGTTCACGCTGTCATCATTTATAAGTCTCAAGGAAACAACTCTATGTCATCTTTACAAAACAAACATACCCTTAAATTCTTAACGGCTGGCAGCGTCGACGATGGGAAAAGCACCCTGATTGGACGTTTATTACTGGATAGTAAAGCCATCCTTGCCGACCAACTTTCTGGTATTCAACATAAACTTGCTGATGATGAATCTTATGATTTAGCCAAATTAACTGATGGGTTACAAGCCGAACGTGAACAAGGCATTACCATTGATGTTGCCTATCGTTATTTCACGACACCAGAACGTAAATTCATCATTGCTGATGCACCTGGTCATGAACAATATACACGTAACATGGTGACTGCTGCCAGCAGCAGTGATGCCGCTGTTATTTTGGTTGATGTAACCAAATTAAACTGGGAAGACGAAGTGGTTGATTTATTGCCTCAAACCCGTCGTCATACATTGTTAGCCCATCTATTAAAAGTACCCTCTATTTTATTTGCTATTAATAAACTAGATGCAATTAAAGATCCTGATACCGCATTTATCAATGTTAAAAATGCATTAGAAAAGTTCATCAGCCAAGCCAATGTAACGATTACGAATATTATTCCTATTTCAGCATTAAAAGGATTGAATATTACAACGCGTAATGCTGACAAGCATGGCAATATTTTGTGTGAAAAGGTCTATCAAGGACCAAGCCTATTAGAAGCGTTAACTGCTCTTCCGTCTCATGTTACTTCTAATACACAAGAATTCCACTTTCCTGTACAGTTTGTGCAAAAACTAGAAGAAGCCCATGATGGTTCATCGACACAACATGGTCGCCGTATTTTTTGGGGAAGAATTGCTGCTGGCAACGTAAAGATTGGGGATCATTTAACAGTTCAGCCCTCAGGTGCCAAGGCAAAAGTTAGCAAGATATTCACCAATGCTTTGCAAGAAGAACTTCAAGGGGCAACTACAGGACAGTCTGTTGGACTGATCTTGGATCAAGAAATTGACGTTTCCCGTGGAGATTGGTTAATTGCATCCACAGCTTCTGTTGCTGGACAAAAAGAAGCCAAAGCTACATTGGCATGGTTAGATGATGAGCCCTTGGTTGTCGGGCGCGCCTATTGGTTAAAGCATGGTCATCGTTGGATTAAAACAAAAGTCTCTGCAATTGAACATCATTTGAATATTCATACGTTGGAAACGGAACCTGCTGAAAATTTGGATAAAAATAGTATTGGGGAAGTGTCTTTAGTATTACAACAACCTATTCCTGTTTTACCTTATAATGATGCCAAAGATGTTGGGGCTGCGATCCTTGTAGATACCGCAACCAACCGCACGGCTGGAGCTGTTTTATTCAAATAATTTAAACATATGATAAGAGGGTCAATGATTAGAGAATTTCAAACTGCTGATTTAGACCAAGTGATGAAAATTTGGTTAGAGCAAAATCTGCTGGCTCACTCTTTCATTGATCCTTCTTTTTTCCAGAAAAATACTGACTTGGTCAGAATGATCCTGCCGTCATCTGAAATCTATGTGCAAGATATTTGCGGTGTCAAAGGGTTCATTGGACTAACAGATCTTTATATTTCTGGGTTGTTTATTGATTCAGAATATCAACGCCAAGGATTGGGTTCTAGCCTGATCGAAAAAGCCAAACAAGTTCGTTCTAAATTATTTTTAAATGTTTATACTGAGAATGAGGCTGCGGTTCAGTTTTATGAAGAACATGGATTTATTCGATTGGAAGATCGGATCAATGAAGAAACGCATCACCCTGAATATCTCATGGGATGCAAAATCGATCATACAGTTAAAATTGGTAAATGCGCGTTATAAAAAACTTTCTTGTTTAATGATTAAAAACCTAAATAATATTTTATTCCTTCTACAATCGTTTCAACTGCAACCCCTTTAGCAACTAAACTGCCCCCAATCGCAATTTTTCCGATCCAGCTTTGAAGCTTACCATTTTCCATGCCCTCTGTTGCAAGATTAGGCTCGATATCAATAATTTCTTTTAATTCTTGAATATTAGGCTTGCTTATTCCTCTATCATTTAGAAAATTTGCTAAAGACTGAAAATCTCCTTTAGTTACCGACATATTCTGAGCCGTTTGGTTAATTGTTGTATCTGTATTTTGATTAGCCATATTTTGAACTGAGCTAATATTATAAGTGATATTTTGTGCCATTTGTTTGTCCTTATCTGTAAATATCCATTCATCACCTAAAATACCTTGACCTTCACACTCTAAAGACCAATCCATAATTTTATCTCGAACAGCTTCTACAATTTTTACGATCTCAGAAACATGAACTGATAAATAAGGATTAATCTCTATTTTTTTATTTTGAATCATTGCATACTTGATAAAATCATTTTCTGCATACAAATATGGAATAACATTATTAGCCCAATCATTAAAAATCTTATCATAATAATTTTTAATATACTGTTCCAAAGTTGATGATAATGCCATAGATATAAAATCATCATTTTTATGCAATAAACCTATCAAACTAGGAAGTACAGCACCAATCCACTTCTGTTGCAGTTCTTCGGCTTTCTGTATATCAGTCCAATTCATCGGTATTCTCTTACCATCTGAACAAGACAACATAATTGTTCCATGAACTAATCTGTAATCTGGCAAAATAATATTAGGATAATATTCATATCCTTTACGTTCAGCATTACACCAATCTGCAAAATCTTGAAGATCAAGCTTTTGAGCAATCGCATAAGCATATCTGACCAACTCAACAATATCCGTTGATGAATCCATAGCGCGTTTTTGTAGCTCGATAATTGCTTTCATAATAAAGATTTTTTCCTTCAAAATTGATTAATTATTTTATCATAATAACAAAAATAGAATCCACATTTCTTAAACCCTTTCACAGTTCCGAGTATATTTCTGTTGACTTTCAGGATAAGATCAAAGCAATTCTTATAACCTCCCGACAAATCAAAATGTATAAACCAAAATTAAGACCTCATTTATTAATAGACAGCAGTATCCATGAGCAAGTCGTTGTTTCAGGATTTACTTACAGAGTTATCCATGATTTTTATCATGCTGCTTTGACGGTCAGCTGGCGGAAATTTATTTTCTTTTATGTTTTTATTTTTCTTTTTATTAATCTTATTTTTGCAATTTTTTATTCTATCCTACCGCATGAAATCAACAATAGTGGTGGACGCTTTATTGATGCTTTTTTCCTCAGTGTTCAAACCATGTCTACCGTTGGATATGGCTCTATTTCACCCAATGGCGATTTTTCCAATATTATTTCTTCGATTGAAATTACCTTTGGTATTATCGTCAATGCGTTATCTACAGGACTAATTTTTGCACGTTTTGCCAAGCCAATGTCTAAAATTATTTTTGCACATCATGCGGTTATTTCTTGTAACAATAATGCACAATCTTTAGATATTCGCATGGCAAATGGACGTAAAACAGTGTTATTAGATGTCAATATCGAAGTCTTTTTATGCTCTTTACAAAAAGATGCACAAGATCGCATTTATCGCAAAATAGACCGATTACCCTTAATCCAAAGCAATATTCCAATTTTCCAAATTACTTTTGAAGTGAATCACATTATTGATGAACATAGCCCTTTATATCATTATAATATGCAAGAATTACTTGAAAAACATTCTGAAATAGCCATCAAAATTACAGGTTTGGACGAAGGAACGGGTCAAATGATTTATTGTTATCATGTCTATAATTTTAAACAGATCCCTGAAAATTATCAATTCCAAGAATTACACTATCGAAAGAATAATAATACCCTTTTCATCGATATGAAAAATTTCAACATAATTGAAAAAATTTCTTAAAGAATATTATCTTGGGTTACATCCATCTAAAAACCAATAACTTATTGAACAATATTATCAACTTGACTGGGCATAAAAAAAGGCACCTGCCCCTTCCCTTTAACAGACATCCAAGCAGCAGCTGCGGCATCTCCACCAGAAGGTAACCATCGATCAGGATCATTCATCCAACTTATAATATCCTTAACAACGATTTTCCGATTTTGATCCCGTAGCAATAAATGATATCCATTAGGAACATAATCTTTCCTCACCCACTTAGGAAATTTTTCCCACACGGAATACATTGATGCTGATGGAACCAACTGATCATTATCACCGTATAGAACTAGACTATGGTATCTAACCCTCGGCGCAGCCCTAATCGCATCATCCATTAATTTCACCAATCCATGCAGTGCCTTAACTCTGGTGTTATGTAGTGTTAATGGATTAAAATATAATCGTATTAAGGAATCATTATTATCACTGGCAGTGACTCTTTTAACGGGTGCTTTACTTGGATTTAATTGCCAGTTTGGTGCAATAAGGTTCAAAAGGCGCAAAGAAACATCCCCTATCACTCCGATTTGCTTGGATCCCCAAACCGCAGGCGCTAGTAAAATATATCCATTGACTTGAGGGGCATCATCACGAGCAGCAAGGCACATTAACACCGCACCACCCATGCTTTCACCCATTAGATATATTGGAGTATTGGGAAAGCGATTCTTGATAATGGTCACCTCTTCAGCCACATCTTGCACCATTCGATCTGTGCTTGACCATTTCCCACGCAAAGGGGCTTGACCAAATCCTCTTTGATCGGGTGAGTAAATACTAATCCCTTCATCAACAAAATATTCTGCCGAATATTCCCAAGCATCACGACTATCATTAAACCCGTGTAACGCGAAAATAATCGCACGTTGTGAAGGCGCTTGCCATACGTGCAATGGGATTTTTGCACTATCAGACAAAATTAACCATTCACTGGCTGGAACAAAGGTTTTATAGTTTGCATAGGGATCAGTTGCGTTTGTTTGTTGAGCCATTTCAACCGTCTTTTGATTGCTTTTAGCCTGAGCATTATGACTATTCCCACCTAAAAAACTGCATCCCATTATAAAAGAGAAGCACATACGACAGAAATGTGTTAAAAAGGATCGATTTAAAATTCTCATGGGACACTCAATACATAATACTTGTATAGCTTTTAGTATTGACGTTTCTTTTAATAATAAACAAGGATATTTTAATGAAAACCGAACAAGCTCTTAATCAAAATCTACAACGCGGACAATTCGAAACCGTCTATGTAGACAAAAAAACTGTTTCTTGCGAAGGTAATAACCCCGCCTTGGGACATCCTCGTGTTTTTTTAAAACTAAAAGATAACAAAGCAGTTTGTCCTTATTGCTCTAAAACTTTTCTTTTCCAAGAATAATATAATAAAATCCCATTCATAATATATAGATCTTATCTTCATGTCCTCTTCTTCTGCAGAAAAACATCTTATCTTGGTCGATGGATCAGGCTTTATCTTTCGTGCTTTTCACGGAATTCCTCTTATGTTGGATCCTTCTGGAACCCCAGTGAATGCGGTTTATGGATTTACCAATATGATGATGAAAATCATTCGTGAACGCACTGCCAGCCACATGGCGGTAATTTTTGATGCAGGACGAAAAACTTTTCGCAATGATATTTATCCTGCTTATAAAGCCCAAAGACCCCCACCACCAGAAGAGTTAATCCCGCAGTTTGCTTTGGTGAAAGAGGCCTCTCGTTTACTGGGACTGCCAACCATTGAAATGGCGGGATGGGAAGCAGATGATTTAATCGCCAGCTATGCCAAAGCAATGGTAAAAGCTGGGGGACAATGCACGATCATTTCATCAGATAAAGACTTAATGCAATTGGTAAATGACCATGTCTGTATGCAAGATCCAATCAAAGAAAAGATCATTCGCGAACCCGAAGTTGTTGCTAAATTCGGCGTTCAACCTGCACAAATGATTTCTTTGCAAGCATTGATGGGGGATTCTGTTGATAATGTGCCTGGCGTTCCTGGCATTGGCCCTAAAACCGCAGCTGCGTTGATTAATGAATATGGTAGTCTGGAAGAAGTATTAGCTGCCATCCCAACCATGAAAGCTTCTAAAAGACGAGATAATTTAGAAGAACATCAAGCAAACGCACGCATTTCATATCAGCTGGTGCAATTAAAAGATGATCTTGATCTTCCTACACCGATTGATGAACTAGGATGTTGTCAAACTCAAGAAGAACCCTTGATTGAATGGTTGCAAGAAAGAGGATTCCGTTCGATCCTAGCAAGATATACCAAAGGGCAATCGGCTTCGTCTCAGCCATCATCTTTATCTAAAACAGCATCTAATCCCATACAAGAAGAAACCAAAGATCACTCTCATATTTTATCCCCTGCTTATGAAAATTATGAAACCATTACGTCCATTGAGCAACTACAACAATGGATTAAACTGGCTCAAGATACCCATTACTGTGCGTTGGATACAGAAACAGATAGTCTAAATGCTCTACAAGCAAATATTGTTGGAATATCCATGGCGATTGCGCCAGGAAAAGCATGCTATATCCCCATTGCGCATCAACAAGATAATCTATTCGAAGAACAAAGTGCGCAACAAATTCCTGTTGCTGAATTGATTACAGCTTTTAGCCCATTATTTACTGATCCATCTGTTTTGAAAATCTTTCATAATGCCAAATATGATTTTCTGGTTTTTAAACATAATGGATTTCCTATTCCGACCCCTTATGACGATACAATGATGATTTCCTATGTCCAAGCAGCTGGAAAACATCGCCATAATATGGATGAATTGGCAGAGCTACATCTGAACCATAAAAATATATCTTATGATGACGTAACAGGAACTGGACGTAAACGCATTATTTTTGCACAAGTAGCCATTGACAAAGCCACAGATTACGCAGCAGAAGATGCTGATGTTACATTGCGTCTATGGCTATTGCTACGCCCAGAAATGCGTTCTTTACAAGTATTAAGCTTATATGAAGAAATGGAACGTCCTTTAATTAATGTTCTGACGCAAATGGAGCAAGATGGAATCTTAATCAATCCTGATTTATTGCGCTCTTTATCGGATGAATTCAGCCAAAAAATGGCTATTCAAGAAAAAGAAATTCATCAGCTTGCAGGAAAAGAATTCAATGTTGCTTCTCCTAAACAACTTGGCGAAGTCCTATTCGATGAAATGGATATGCCTGGCGGGAAAAGAATGAAGACAGGCGCTTGGGGAACAGATTCAAAAGTCTTGCAAGAGCTTAGTGATAAAGGTCATACCATTGCCGATCAAATCCTGACATGGCGACAATTGGCAAAATTAAAATCAACCTATACCGATGCCTTAATTGATCAGATCAATCCACAAACAGGGCGTGTTCATACCAGCTTTAATATGGTCGGCACCGTCACTGGAAGGTTATCTTCTACTGATCCTAATTTGCAAAATATTCCCATTCGGAGCGAAGAAGGTGGTAAAATCAGAGCTGCGTTTATTTCAGCCCCTGGTCATGTATTGGTTTCTGCGGATTACTCCCAAATTGAGCTGCGTTTACTAGCACATGTCGCGAATATTCCTCAATTAAAAGATTCTTTTATTCATAATGAAGATATTCACGCCCGAACTGCTTCTGAAGTGTTTAATACACCCATAGAAGGCATGAGCTCCTTGGTTCGTCGTCAAGCCAAAGCAATTAACTTTGGAATTATTTACGGAATCAGTGCGTTTGGTTTGGCAAAACAATTAGGTGTTTCATCAAGTGTGGCGAAACAATATATTGATACTTATTTCGAACGTTACCCCGAAATCAAAACTTATATGCAAACCACACAAGAGGAAGCAAAAGAAAACGGGTACGTGTTAACACCTTTTGGTCGTAAATGTTGGATATCAGGCATTCAAACCGCTAAGGGGTCAATGCGCGCCTATGCAGAGCGTCAAGCCATTAACGCGCCTTTACAAGGTGGAGCTGCAGATATTATCAAAAGTGCAATGTTGGACATGGACAAAGCGATTAAAGAACATCAACTCCAAGCAAAAATGTTATTACAAGTGCATGATGAACTATTATTCGAAGTCAAAGAAGAGGATGCTGAAAAACTAGTCATTCTTGCCAAAGAAGTAATGGAAAAAACTGTAACATTATCTATTCCACTTGTTGTAGAGGCAGGAATCGGTAAAAACTGGTCAGAAGCACATTAATGGCTCAGACAAGATCATTTATATTCCAACCTTTACCTTTATAGATTTAACTAAACAACTTCAAAGTAGAATACAGATCTACTACATCACACAAAAAACTTTAAGTTATCGTGAATATTCTATTTTTCTGATGGCTTAAAGTTTATTTCTGAACACTTAGGCTAATCAAACTATTATTTTAGCAACACCAACACATAATAAATGAAAGAGAATCATTAAAATAAGCACCAAACCTTGTAATTTTATTTGCTTACTATTAAACAATGATCGAAATAGTATTTTGTGTCACTTATAAAAGCAATGACCTCTCCTCCCTTTTAAAGTATTTTTTATTCTAGAAAATCAAAGACCACACTCTTAACACATTCAAATATTATGAGATTTTACTCTAATTTCTTTATTTGTACATAAAAAGGTTCAGTATAATGAAAATTTATAAACTCCGTACTATTGCATTGATGGGGGCAATTCTTGCGCTAACTTCCTGTGCTGAAACACCACTAGGACCACAGGTACAAATGACTCCACCTCCTGGAAAAACATTTGAACAGTTCTTAGCTGAAAAGCAAGATTGTCAAAAATATGCTGCTAATGATGTCCACGGGCAAGCCTCACACCAAAATAAAAGAGCAATTATTGGTGGATTACTGGCAACCGGTGCTGGGGCTGGACTGGGTGCTGCATTAGGTGGCGGCAGTGGTGCTGCTATTGGTGCCGCAGGTGGTGCGTTAGGTGGTGGATTAGGCGCAACCAGTTACTCCAATGGAAAGCAGGGCAATATCCAAACACAATATGACCAAACCTATACAGCTTGTATGGTGTCGCGTGGTAATAAAATGAAACCTGATGCTGTCATTACGCAACCTAATGGTGATAACTCAGTTTACGCACAATAAAATACATAAATTATATCAGATGGATAAGGTGATTTTGAAAAGATAGTTTTAAATTTTTCATATTTTACTAACCATTCCATCTGAACTTCATCCAAAATAAATAATCATATATAATCCTGAACTAATAATTCATCTTTAAAACAAACAATAAAAAATAGATCTTTCCTATCGTTCTGTAATCTCGTTTTCCCAGAGACATATAATATTATATTGACTTCTTTTTTTGGGGCTTAATATAATATAAACTATGATTCGATATTTGTGCTGAAAAAGAGTATATTTATTGTGATGTTCTCTTACAAAGTGAAAATAATATTATGAGTAATTGGTCTGTTATAGGTAGTGGCGTCACAGGATTGTGTGTTGCCACAATGCTATGTGAATATAATGAAACAGTCGAAGTTATTGAATCCTCTGATGTAAAAACTGCTTCTTTGTTAGCTGGTGGCATGTTAGCCCCTTTTTGCGAAGGGGAAAGTGCGCCTGATATTGTCGTTGAATATGGAATGACAGCCATTGAGTGGTGGTCAAATCATGTTAGTAGTGTAAAAAAAACAGGAACATTAGTGCTTGCCCCAGCACGTGATACAGTTGAACTTAAAAACTTTGCCAGCAAAACACAATCGCATACATGGGTTGCACCTGAATCCTTAGAAAGTGATTTATCCAACCGATTTTCACAAGGACTCTTTTTCCCAGAGGAGGCCCATTTAGACCCAAGATTATCTTTGAAAGAATTACGCTCAACATTAATCGAAAAGGGTGTCGTTTTTCATACCAACAAACCATCAGGCAAAATTGTTGACTGTACTGGTATCAGCGCAGAAAAAACGCTGCCCAATCTAAGAGCCGTTAGAGGAGAAATGTTAATTTTCGAATCTCATGATGTTTCTTTTTCACGTTCTATTCGTCTATTACACCCTCGCTTCCCATGCTATTTGGTGCCACGTCATAACGGACAATTTATGTTAGGAGCAACGATGGTAGAAAGCCATGATGACAGCTCTATTAGCGCCAAAGCATTAATTGAAATGCTAGGATCTGCCTATGCGATTCATCCAGCCTTTGCTGAGGCAAGGCTTGTTGAAACAGGAACGGGGTTAAGACCTTCCTTTCCCAATAATGTTCCTGAAATTACCTATCAAGATGGGTGTTTCTTTATCAACGGCATGTATCGTCATGGCTTTTTACTAGCCCCCTATATGGCACAACAATTCGTAAAAAAACTCTAGGGAAAACAGTTCGATGAATATTTATTTAAATGGAAATCTGTTAGAGACTTCTGCAAAAACACTTTCTGAATTATTAAAAGAACAAAATATAGATAGTACTGTCGTTGCAACTGCAATGAATGGTGATTTTGTTCCTCGCCATGTTTATGAAACAACAGCAGTCACAGAAGGGTCTAAAATTGAAATCTTATCTCCTATGCAAGGAGGTTAATGATGTTTTACGATCATAAGATAAATTCTAGACTTTTACTAGGAACCGCAGGCTATCCCTCACCAGAGATTCTTTCTGATGCGATCATAGAATCACAAACAGAAATTATTACTGTTAGTTTGAGACGTGAAGGAAAAGCAGGCGCCTCTTTTCGCACGCTGTTAAACCAAGTCAACAAGAAGTTTCTACCTAACACCGCAGGGTGCCATACCGTTAAAGAAGCAGTTACCACAGCCCAAATGGCAAGAGAACTCTTTAATACTGACTGGATTAAATTAGAAGTCATTGGGAATGCAGACACCTTGCAACCCGACCCATTTGCTTTGGTAGAAGCAGCACGCATTCTAACCCAAGATGGTTTTAAAGTTTTTCCATATACAACAGAGGATTTAATTGTTGGAGAAAAATTACTAGAGGCGGGTTGTGAAGTATTGATGCCATGGGGGGCTCCTATTGGTTCTGGGCAAGGATTAAGGAATATTGAAGCTTTACGGGCTATGCGTGCCTATTTTAAAAATGTTCCTTTGATTGTAGATGCGGGTATAGGATCACCCAGCCAAGCCGCACATGCGATGGAAATAGGATTTGATGCCGTCTTGTTAAATACGGCAGTCGCTAAAGCAAAAGACCCCATCATGATGGCCACCGCATTTCGTGATGCAATTATTGCCGGACATCATGCTTATCATGCAGGTCTTATGGAAAAACGTGATATGGCTTATGCGTCTACCCCTATTTATGGTTTGGCGGATTTTAATTAAATGGAAAAATTCTACCTTGTAACTGACTCTGTTGATCTCATAAAAAAACTATTACCTATTGGGGTTAAATTAGTCCAATTACGAATTAAGGACACCCCCCCTGATCAATTGAGGCAGCGTATTTACGAAGCAAAACTCTACTGCGAAAAATATAACGCACAACTTGTTTTAAATGATTATTGGCAATTGGCTTTGGAATTAGGGGTTAATTTCGTTCATTTGGGTCAAGAGGATCTGGTGAATGCAGATTTTAAAGCTTTAAATCAAGCCAATATTCATTTCGGTTTATCAACACATGATGAGGCCGAGTTGGATTTAGCACTTTCTTACAACCCGCATTATATTGCATTGGGACCTATCTATCCAACTAAATTGAAAAAAATGAACTGCCCCCCTCAGGGGCTAGCACGTATCACCTTATGGAAACAAAAAATTAAAGATATTCCTCTTGTCGCAATCGGCGGTATTGTTCCTGAACGAATTGAGAATGTTTTACGTGCAGGTGCTGATAGTGTTGCAGTAGTTACGGATATCCAATATGCAGCTGATCCGATCCAACGATGTAATGAATGGTTCTCTCATATTCAAAAAAGTTATTCATGATGCAACGTTATGAGAGACAAATGAAGCTACCTGAAATCGGTAAGGATGGGCAATATAAGTTACAGGCAGCTCGCGTTTTAGTTGTCGGTTGTGGCGGATTAGGATGCACGGTTTTACCACTCTTATGCGGTGCTGGTGTCGGTTACATTCGCCTGTACGACCATGATATTGTTGAAGAACATAATTTACATCGGCAAATCTTATATCGAATGGAAGATATAGGGAAAGGCAAAGCAATTTGTGCAAAGTCAATATTAAAACAGTCTAATCCACATTGTGAAATAGAGGTGCACCAAGAAAAATTAACACCTGGTAATGTGCACCAAGCCTTACAAAATATAGATCTGGTTATTGATGCCTCAGACAGTTTTATGGTTACCTACACATTGTCAGATGTTTGCCTAAAACAGTCACTACCATTGATTAGCGCCTCTGTCATAGAAAGACATGGATATGTCGGTGGTTTTTGTAATAGCGCACCCAGTTACAGAGCTCTATTTCCTAAAATGATATTAGGAGGTGGGAATTGTAACACAATAGGCGTGATGGGACCGATCGTATCTATCCTAGGGGCAATACAAGCCCAAATGGCATTGAGTATCTTACTTGATTTTACTCCTACGCCACTTGGTCAGTTGATAAATGTTGATTGTCGCACGTGGCGTTTTAGCGAATTTCGTTTTGATAAAGCTCAAGAACCAAAAGATAATAATGTTACTTTTATAGATTATAACGGTCTTTTACCTGAAGATTGCGTAATCGAGTTACGAGACATCAAAGAAGCCCCGCACAGTGTCAGAACGGATGTGATCCGTCTTTTGCCCAGTGAAATTGTTTCATGGCAACCGCCTTTATCACAACGTATTGTTTGCGTTTGCAAAACTGGTGTCAGAGCAGCAAGAGCAGCCTATGCACTACAAGAAAAGACCACATCAGAAATCGTTATTTTAGTTGATGAGAAATAAATATTAAAAAAGCGATATTTATCAGTCAGTAAAGTAATCTTAATGTAACTGATACTTTAAGATTTCAGATCTATTGTAATAGGAACTAAATGGTAAAACAAAACTCTATCGTCACGAAAAAAGAATTCCTAACTTTTTTAGAAAATTTTCGTCAAAATTTACATGACCATCCCGAAGAATGGGAAAATAGAGATTTATCTTCTTTTCTTAAAGCAATGCAAGCATGGGTCGAAGATATGGAGGGATATTATAAAAATATGAACCAAGATATTCCCACTCATATTTCATGGGATATCTTTACAGATTTTCTACAGGCTGCCAAAATATATGAGTAACTGATATGATTTAACCTTAGTTAAGAGAAGCATTACATGAAAATTTAACTACCTTAGTCATATCTTTATCTTTGCTTTACAAAAAACAACCGACCAAACCAAATTTACACCTCTTTCAACGAGTAAGGAAATCCAGTAAATGGAATATATCAATTCATATTCTTATGGGATGTGTTCAGTAATATTTCCAAGTCTCAAAAATAACTAAATAGCATCAACAATACGCCTTTCCTAGGGAGGTAATTTATGAAAACAAAAGCAATTTTTACTTTTTTTCTATATTTATTATTTTTGCCTTCTTCATATGCAGAAAACTGTAAAGATATGATTGGAACTTATCGCGTTATTCCTTTTATTGACCCTGTTGGCTTGACAGTATTATCAGCTGATCAGATAAGCAAATCACCCATTGGTACGCCTATTTTCGAAATTAAAATTAATAATAACAACATAGCCCAACATATTGGGCTTATTCACAGAAAGCATTTTCCAATCACGTTGCAACCTGCTGATGAGAACATAACAACCGATGCTGATATTTTATTTAATAGCCATATTTCCAGCTGCTCTTATGATTTTGATTCAAAACATAGTATAACACAAGTTGACTTAACAACCTTAAATGAGCAACAGATTAATCAGGCACTAACCCGTATAATTCACACTTGGTTTTCGCGTTTAGCTTCCCCCAAGAGGACCGTAACAAGATAATAGAAAATCATTATGATATTCAATATTATAAGCTAGATACTCAATCTTTACGAAAAGTTAAATATTTTTTCATCAGAAAATATCCACAAATTGATGGAATAAAAAGTTTGCTTTATATCATTCCTTTACAAAAAACGACAGATAAAGCACAATTAACACCTGTTCAGAGTCCTCTTATTCACCAATAGACAAATCAAGTAAGTTCAATGACACAACAAAAGAAAATCCCTTTTTGGCTAATCATTACTGTTGCCATTTTTATCGCTTTAGGTGGCGGAGCCTTTGGAATCTTTTATACAAAAAAAACAATTCAAACTCCACCGCAACAAACCGAAACGATTGGCGGAGGGTTTCAATTAATCAGCCCTTCTGGAAATGTTGTCAGTAATGGCACTTTCAGAGGGCGATGGATGTTAATGTATTTTGGGGCTTCTCGTTGTTTACATGATGTTTGCAGTCAAAACCTAAACAAAATAGGTAAAGTAATGGAGCTATTGGGAAAGAAATCATCCAAAATAGCACCTATCTTTATTTCTTTTGACAGCGAATATGATACTCCAGAACGGTTAATGTTTTATATGAAGCCTTTTAACAGTAAAATTATCGCTTTATCCGGTGGAGAGCTGGCCGTTCGAGATATTTCTATTTTATACCATGTTCCTTTTAAAACGGTTCAAGCCACTGAAAAAACTAAATTAATTGATCCTTTCGACCAATTTATCTTAATGAACCCAACAGGACAATATGACCGTTCGATTAGCACCAATGAATCAGCAGAGCAATTGGCTGAAACATTAAATACAATTATTCAATAATATATTGATAATTTTTCAAGATAGATTATTAAGGCACTTCAAATAATCTATCTTAATTTAATATAACCAATCATAACAAAACTACTCTAATATATTTAAGATAACTACAGTCTAAGCAAAATATAAAAGAGGTAATAAATACAATCAATGTATTGATAATTGGCCCCACAATCGCAGAGCCAAAATAACAAATATTCATGCGAAATAAAGCTTCAGTGACAAGAACATGGCATAGATATATGCCAAAAGAACATTCTCCAATTTTATAGAATAACCAAGCAAGCTTACCTTTGATAAAGCTTAAATCAGCATTAATAAATAAGTTAAAAAGAACTAAAGAAGACGTAAAGACAAAAAAAGTCGTTTCTGTGAACTAATAGTCAGAAAAACTTCCCTTTTGATAGGTCGAAATCATTGCCAATATCATATTGATGATAATTAATACGCTATATAAAACGATGCTATAAATCATTTTAATTTTCTTCAAAATAAATGACACAGCCAAAGCAAACACTAAATATGCTGGAAGATCAAAATAAAACCCAGAAATAGGGGCTATTTTTATCCCGAAAAGAAGTAAAAATTGATACAAAGACGGTAGGATTATTGCAAAGATAAAAATAAGAATAATGGTAGGCTTATATTCATTTTTATCAGCACTTCTGGCAAAAGATAATAATAACGGTAAAAGAAACGAGTATCCAATAAAGATATATAAAAACCAAAGATGATAAACCCTTGGGGTACTTAATATTCCCCAAAATGTATCCCATATATGGGGATTTAAAAAATACCAATAAATTACCGACCATGCAAAGAATGGAAGCAATAATCCTCTAGCACGCTTCATATACTGAAATGGTTTATTACTTGTAAAATAAAGATAAGCACTAATGATAAAAAAAACAGGAACACAAAATCTGGACATGGTATAATAAAAATAAATCATACCCTATCCAAGAATATCTTTGTGAATCAAACTATTATCGACAAAATAAGGCGCAGAATTATGTATTAAAATCACCGCAATAATTGCAAGACATCTTAGTACTTCAATATTAATATTTTTCCTCACCTATTTCCCTTATAAATACATGGTCAAAAATTAATTATTTTTATTTAATGAAAAATTGACAGGGACACTTGTTATAATAATCGGTTGTTCTGAGGCGGGCTGGCATTTAATTGCCTGAACTGCACTCATAGCTGCACGATCCAAACTTGAGAAACCACTGGATTCTAATATTTCGACATGTTGGATCTGCCCATCGGGTAAGAGCTGATATCCCACTCGAACGGTTCCTTCCTCATGTCGCCTGCGCGCAGCCATCGGGTATTCTTTGGATAAGGCACTGCATCGTTGTGCAGCGGTAAAATTTTTCGACACAGGTGGTTTAGTAGGGCGAACCACGTTCTCTGATGGCTGCGTTGTTTGCCGTCCAACTTGAGACGATACAGAACGAGCTTCTTCGCTCTTCTTTGGTCTTACGGATGGTTGTGGACGAGAGGAAATTTTTTCTTTTATCACGGGCTGAGATTTAACCACTGGCAAAGCAGCAAAGGCCTCACTTTCGGGCAATGCCTCTGAAGGTGAAGGCGTTTCTATTGATCTGCTTTCGGGTTCATCATTAATGACATCAGGTAACTCTTGGACTTGTTCAGGAGTTCGAAGTGTTTCGGGTGCTTCAAAAGCCACTTCTATTGTTGAATGCAAAGGATTGTCATGCTTTGGAATGTCCATACACCAAAACGCAATCAACATACATAAACCATGCAACAAGACAGCAACGAACCCAGCTCCTACCAAACGGCCTGCACCTATCTTCGTCAAAACAGGTATCATGCGTTTTGGTGGAACAGCCATCTTGGAAACATCTATAGATGGTGGAATCGGCTCCTGTTTCATCATTTCATTTTGTAACCATAATTATTGATGCAGACTTACCCTTTCTTTTGTTGATATACCTGCCACACCAAGAAAGCAATTCTCTATTCTTACAAAATGATATTTGACAATCCTGTTCTTTTTAACCAGAAAAGAAACACAGTATAAAATATAAGATCGTCAATGCAGCCTTTTAATTTACATATTAATTGGATACAAAATAGAAATAAAACCCAGCATTCTGGTTTTTTGTACACGATCTACGTCGTTTTGGCGCTCTTTATCCTCCAATTATTGATTTCACCTTTAACATTCAGTAGTTGGTGGCATTGCCCAATGATGATGGATGAAGCTCCAGCTTCTGTGGCATCAATGGATATGGAAGACTGTATGCATATGGAACATATGCAACCCTCCGACCAAACTAATCAAGATCATCATCAGAAATCCCAGCATGGCATGGTTTTATGTCCTCTATGCACCAGCTTTGCCATACCTACACCTCTATTATCGGACAATCCTAGACTTCCTGCATTAAGTATAGTTCTTACCGCTTTTGAAATAAAATCATGTTTCTCACAAGCACCACCGACGGTTTCAACCAAAAATAACCCTCCCCGAGCGCCCCCATCTTTTGATTCTGATTCCGCTTCTCTTTAATCTCCAAAGAAAAGCTCACTCTATTTGTATCTATTTTATATCAGAGTCGAACCATGTTCCCTTCTACGCGCCTAAGCTATAAACTCTCGTTGATGCTTTCTGTTTTTTTTATACATACATCATCTACTTTCGCAGCAGAAACACCTTCTTCTTCTGCACAATCCGTATCCACAAATACTCCCCCTATTCCAACGATTAATATTAATGCGGATGATGTCTCTGACAACCCAACAGAAATCACACCTGGCAGTACCATTTTAAAAGCAGATCAGCTCAAAAATATTGTGAATAACAGTCCTGATACTGGTGCATTACTCGAAAACCAAATGGGGGTTAGCCTTTACAAGTCAGGACGTATTGCCTCTTTGCCCGTTTTAAATGGCATGGCAGATGACCGAGTTGCCACGACCATTGATGGGATGCGCATCACTGGTGACTGCCCCAATCATATGAATCCTGCACTTTCATACCTAAACCCCCATGATGTATCGGTAATTAATATCATGGCTGGGATCTCCCCTGTCAGTTTGGGTGGAGACAGCACAGGTGGAACCATTGATATCCAACGTAAATCTCCTGTTTTCTCAAAGAAAAAAGATAAAATCATTGCAAAAGGACAAGTCTCTGGCTTTTTCCATAGTAATGGGAAGGGATTAGGCGCCTCGGGAGATGTTACCGTCGCTAACGATCATCTTAGCATTCGATATAATGGTGGATGGTCTCAATCAAGAAATTATCATGCTGGGGCTGGCGGTGGTCAGGTTAAATCCACACAATATAAAATGTTCAATCATGACGTAACATTAGCCTATAAAAAAGATAATCATGTATTATCCTTAAACATAGGACAAACGGATACGCCTTATGAAGGCTTTCCCAATGCGTATATGGACATGACAAAAAATCAATCAGTCTTTATTAATGGTAAATATAAAGGTGATTTTGATTGGGGAACTGTGGAAGCACGTGGCTATTGGCAACGCGTAACCCATGCCATGAATATGCTTGGCGACAAGGGGGGGCATTCACCCACCACAGGGATGCCCATGAATAATCTTGGACGTTTAGCAGGATATGATATCAAAGGAAGCATTTATCTTGATGATAAAAATACCCTGCGTATCGGAAATGAATTCGCATATTACACACTAAATGACTGGTGGCCTGCCTTAGAAGGCAGCATGATGATGGGACCTAATACCTATCATAATATTAATAACGGCCATCGTAATCGCTTAGGAACCTATGCCGAGCTTGAAACACAATGGAACCATAAAGTAACCACGTTGCTGGGTGTCAGAAATGACGTTGTCATGACAAATACAGGGCAGGTTTCTGGCTATCAAGGGCTGGCGGGCATGAACGCCACCGAACGTGCTGCAATTAATCGCTTTAATCAAGCCGATCGAGGAAAAACAGATGTCAATTTTGATGTAACAGCTCTTGTCCGTTACAAAGTGGATCCTCATTTAACTTGGGAAACAGGTTACGCCAGAAAGACTCGCTCTCCTAATTTATACGAACGCTACTCTTGGGGAACCTCAGGCATGGCCATGCGGATGGTTGGCTGGTTTGGTGATGGAAACGGGTATAGGGGTGATATTAATCTTAAACCTGAAATTGCCAATACCATCAGCACCAGCTTTAATTTCCATGATGTCAAACAAGAAGTCTGGGAATTAAAAATACAACCTTATTATACCTATATCCATCATTATATTAACGTCAATTATTTGAGCAGTGCCTCGGGGCGTGCCGGAACCACTATTTCAAACTTGCAATTTGCCAATCATAATGCACAATTATACGGTGTTAACTCTGTTGGCACCTATAATGTATGGAATAATAAGAAATTTGGTAAAGGCATTTTACGGGGTAATTTAAACTGGGTCAGAGGCACAGACTTAACCAATCATACGAATCTGTATCATATGATGCCAACCAATGGCACATTAAGCCTTAATCAATATATCGGTGCCTGGAGTGGCCGTATTGAAGCAGAATTCGTCAATGCTAAAGGCTTAACCGATCCATTGCGTCGTGAACCTAAAACACCTGGTTACATCTTATTGAACCTCGGCACCAGCTATACGTGGAATATGTTCCGCCTTGACGGCAGCATCGAAAATGTCATGAATAAAAAATATTATATGCCCATGGGTGGATTATCCATTGGGGATTTAATTGCCAATAACCAAGTCAGAGCCTTACCCGGCATTGGGCGTTCTTTTAACGTCTCTTTGACCGCTAGCTTTTAAGTGAAATATGCTGCAATTGGAGCAATACCTTTTGCAGCACTTCTTCAAACGGATCATTTCTGACAGTAATTTTGATAAAATTCTCATCAGCATCAGGCGTATCCAATGTTTCAAGCTGGCTTGAAAGCAGACTTGCAGGCATAAAATGCCCTTTTCGTTTTTGCAGACGCTGCAATAAAATATCTTGAGGCACATCAATATAGATGAAATAAAAAGACCCGCGAATATCTTTTCTTAGAATATCGCGATAACTCTTTTTCAACGCTGAGCAGGTTAAAATTCCACATCCAACGCCAGAGACTTCACGTTCTTTTAACCAATCATGACATTTTTCTAGCCAAGGTAAACGATCTTCATCTGTCAAAGGAGTGCCCTCTGACATTTTTTGAATATTTTGCGCTGAATGCAAGCTATCCCCTTCCTGAAAAGGCCAATTTAATTGTTGCTGCAATCCCTTGGCAAGCTTGCTTTTCCCACAGCCAGAAACCCCCATTATAACCAGCAAACAAGGTTTGATTAAAGAAACGTCAGCGATGGGATGATTCATTACAAAGATACTCCGCCTATTTTAAATGTTGTATTCCATCATGACCAGCGATTAAGACTTCGTCTGTACAATGGATGAATAGACCATTCTCCATCACCCCAACGATTTCATTAATTTCTTTTTCTAATTTGGCTGGATCCGTAATTAATCCAAAATGACAATCCAAAATCATATTCGCACCATCTGTTAAGAAAAACTCTTGGCTTTCTTTCTTAAGGCGAATGCTAATGGTTGCACCAATCTTTTCAAGATGTTTTGCTGTTGCTTCCCATCCAAATGGCGTTACTTCTACAGGGACAGGCGTATGATCGCCTAATTGATCTACCATTTTACGTTCGTCAACCACCACCACAAATTTCTTTGCAGCGTAACGAACAATCTTCTCTCTTAATAACGCACCACCTAATCCTTTGATTAAATGATAATGTTGGTGGGTTACCTCATCAGCACCATCGATATCCAAATCTAATTCGGGACATTTGCCTAACGTGGTCAATTCAATCCCAAAAGACTGCGCCAAGTGGGCTGTATCAACAGAAGTTGGCACGCCAATAAAACGTAGCCCTTCTTCTTGCCACCGCTTTCCCAAAGCACGCACAACACAGGCAGCAGTACTACCACTTCCTAGGCCAACCTTCATTCCTGAAGTAACCAAAGAAGCTGCAACTTTTCCCACTTGTTGTTTATAAATTTCTATTTGACTTGCATCCATGACCTTCGACCGTTTCCTTGATATGGCAAAATAAAATCTCTACAACTAAATCCATAATAATTGTAGAGCTATTTGCTATAACTTACTCACCACCAGCTGCACGATCAAGAATCCAGTGTAATTCTCCCTCGGTTTTAATCGCTGCAGAAGGATAAGGTTTATTTTCATCACGCACTTCACGAATAATTTGCGCTTTGTTTTCACCACTGACCACAAACATCACAAAACGACTAGAAGCAATCGCAGGGTAAGTTAATGTCATTCTTTTATGCGGAGCATCGGAAGGTTGGCTCCAAGAAACCCATTTGTCTTTTTCTTCTAAAACAGGCGTACCAGGAAATAAAGAGGCTGTATGACCATCCCCACCAAGACCCAATAACACAATATCAAACAAAGGCTTTCCAGCTTGTAACGTATCAGAACCATAAATTGCTTGCAATTCTGCTTGATAGATTTCTGCAGCCTTTACGGGGTCATCCAGCACAGGCATTGGATGAACATTACGAAAAGGAATATCAATATGCGCCAATAAAGATTCTTTGACCATATGAAAATTACTATCTGAATCGGTATGAGGAACCATTCTTTCATCCCCAAAGAATAAATGAATTTTGTGCCATGGCATACGATCCGCATATTCGGAACTGCCAAGTAATTCATATAATCTTTTTGGAGTAGATCCTCCTGATAAAGCAATTCGAAGGGTTTCGCCTTGTTCTTTTTCTTCTGCGTGATGTAAAATAGAGCTGGCTAAATACTCAGCTTGCGCAATTACATCTGATAGTACAAGCACATACCCTGTTGTCGCTGTATGACCTTTTTCCCCTGTATCTTCTATTTTATCACTCATCATTAAATCCTCTTTATAAAATGCTATTCTAATTAAAATAAATAATAACGAAAATTTATTATTTTTCTATCAAATAAAACTTATTAAGCTCGAGGCAAAATATACTGCTCTACGGCATAAGCCCAACCATTATCTTCGTTGCTTTTGGTTTGGAAATGAGCATGTCGATATACATTTTCCGTGGATTGTCCCATTGCAATCGATAAACCTGCGATTTCCAGCATTGGAATATCATTATCCATATCCCCAATACAGGCAATCTCTGAAATATCAATTCCATATTGTTTACCCAGCTCAATCGCCGCAGAGCCTTTGTTCGCTTTTGGATGGGTAATATCTAAATAATGATCGGAGGAACGTAATGCTTTGACTGTATTGGGATATTTTTGATTAATATGTGCTGCCAGCTTGTCTAACACAGCAGTATTAGAAGACACACCTTCAATTTTTACAATTCTCTTTTTATATTCATTAATATGATTCAAAAGCTCTGGATTAGACCCCACAACTGCTTTTTCATGTGGAATATATGGGTCATTCATATCAAACACAACCCAATCAAATCCTCCAAAAACCCATGCTTTTACATCATGACTATGTAATAAATCATATATCTCATGCGCATCTTTCGTATCCATCATCATACTGGATACAACTGTTCCATCATTGCCAATAATTTCCCCACCATTCAATGCAGCAAAAGGAGTTAATATATTCAACTCTTTAAAAAACATTTGAATCCCTTGAGGGGGCCTGCTACTGACCAAACATAAATGTATACCAGCCTCTTGTAACTTTTGCGTAGCCACAAGAGCTTCTGGTGTTATTTTTTTATCATTTGTTACCAACGTTCCATCAATATCAGAAACCAGTAATTTTATTTTCCCTGATGCCTCTTTTTTATTCTTTGCTCGATTAAAAGTTGAAAGATTCAACATAACCTCCTTCATCAAATATGGTTATTTATTTTATTGATCCTATCACGAAAATAAAAACTGTCTCTAAGTAAAACATCTTTATCTAATAGAATATCTGTAAATTCAGTATCCTCTCAGCCAAATAAAAAACCCTGCCACTTTCATGACAGGGTTTTTCTACCTAAACTACATTCGTTTTAATGTGTTTTAAGACCGAAAACAACGGGGTTCATTTCGCTGCCTTCCATTGATGCCAATGCTTCATATTGCTCATATTTACGAGTAACCGCTTTTTGAGCTGCTTCCATGATTTGCTCTGCATCATTTGGACGAATACGAGCCAAATTACGATAACGAATTTCATTACCCGCATATTTCTTCAATGGAATAGAAGGTTTAGGAGAATCTAATTGGAATGGGTTCTTACCAATTTTACGCATCATTGGATCAAATCTAAACAAAGGCCAATAACCAGAATCTGTAGCCAACCCTTGTTGAACCAACCCTTGACGCATATCCAATCCTTGACCAATACAATGACTATACGCAACAATCAAAGAGGGGCCATCATATGCTTCTGCTTGACGGAACACATCCAATGTATGTTGTGGGCTTGCACCCATTGCCACTTGAGCTACATACACATTATCATAAGTCATTGCCATCAAAGCCAAATCTTTACGAACGGTTTCTTTACCTGAAGAGGCAAATTTCGCAACAGATCCGAATGGAGAAGCCTTTGATGCTTGCCCCCCAGTGTTAGAATACATTTCTGTATCCATCACCAAGATATTCACATTTTGACCAGAGGCAAGAACGTGATCCAGACCACCATAACCAATATCATACGCCCAACCATCACCACCGACAATCCAAATACTGCGGCGAATGAAATGATCTACAACTGTGCCTAGCCGCTTTGCTGTAACGTCATTGATTTGAGATAATTTAGTTTTTAATTCACCCACACGCAAACGCTGCGCTCTGATTTCTGATTCATGAACTTGCTTAGAAGTAAGAATTGCATTAACCAATTCTTCTCCCACTTGATCTTTCAGTTTTAAAAGTAAATGAGTGGCAACTTCTAATTGTTTATCTGCTGCTACTCTGAAACCCAATCCAAATTCAGCGTTATCTTCATAAAGCGAGTTGGACCAAGCAGGTCCCTTACCTTCTTTGTTCATTGCCCAAGGGGTTACTGGCATATTCCCACCATAAATTGAGGAACAGCCCGTTGCGTTTGCAACTTGTAAACGATCACCAAATAGTTGCGTTAATACTTTTAAATAAGGGGTCTCACCACATCCCGCACAAGCACCAGAGAACTCAAATAAAGGCTCAAGGAACTGCACACCACGAACATTAGAGAAATTAATCTTGCTACGATCATTAACAGGTAGTTCTTTAAAGAACTCCAAGTTACGTTTTTCACGATCCAACAACGTTTCTTTTGCAGTCATGTTAATCGCACGAACATCAGGTTCTGTTGGGCTACTTGCTGGGCAAACGCTCACACATAAAGTGCATCCTGTGCAATCTTCCACATAGAATTGTAAGGTAAAGTTTGTATTTGGGTAACCACGCGCATTGACTGGAGCTGTTTTGAAGTCCTCTGGGGCATTTGCCAATTCTTTTTTATCATACGTTTTGGCACGAATCACACTATGTGGGCAAACATAACCACATTGACCGCATTGAATACATAGATCTTCACGCCATTCAGGCACGAAATCAGAAATATTGCGCTTTTCATATGCCGCAGTCCCAGAAGGGAACGTTCCATCAGCAGGTAAAAGACTGACTGGCAGACTTTCACCACGACCAGAGAACATAGGCACAATCACATCATGAATAAATTTAGGTGCATCAGCTGGCACTGGATTTTCTTGAGCTAAATTGCTGGAAGCATATTCTGGCACCTTAACTTCAAATAAATGATCGCAAGCAGCATCAACCGCTTTATAATTCTTTTGAACGACTGCATCACCTTTAGATGAATAAGTTTTATGGATTGATTTTTTAATATAATCAATCGCTTCATCACGAGGCAACACCCCAGAAATTGCAAAAAAACAAGTTTGTAGAATGGTATTGGTACGCATACCCAAACCAACTTCTTGAGCGACCTTGGACGCGTCCACAACAAAGAATTTTAATTTTTTCTCAATAATGCGTTGTTGTGTTAAGCGTGGCAAATGTTGCCATACTTCCTCAGCACTGTAATGGGAATTCAATAAAAACGTACCATTGTCCGCAGCATTTTCCAAAATATCTTGACGATACAAGAAATGGAATTGATGACACCCAACAAAATCAGCTTGTTGTACTAAATACGCTGCTTTGATAGGTTCGTGACCAAAACGCAAGTGAGAAACTGTTTGTGCGCCTGCTTTACGAGAATCATACACAAAATACCCTTGGGCATATTGTCCTACATCTTCGGAAATAATTTTTACACTATTCTTATTTGCACCAACCGTACCGTCTGAACCCAATCCAAAGAACATCGCGCGTTTTGTATCTGCATGCTCAATATTAAACGCAGGATCATAATCCAAACTGGTATGTGTTAAATCATCTTTAATACCAACGGTAAATCCATGGCGTGGTTTTTCAACTTTTAATTCATCAAATACAGCTTTAACCATTGCTGGGGTAAAATCTTTAGAAGATAACCCATAGCGCCCACCAATAATTAATGGCAAATGCTCACGATTTCCTCTGGCGACCGCTTCAGCCAAAGTTGCCATAACATCTAGATATAAAGGCTCACCCAACGCACCAGATTCTTTGGTACGATCCATTACTGCAATACGCTTAACCGTTTTGGGTAAAGCATCTAATACTTGTTGTGCTGGAAATGGGCGGTATAAACGAACCTTTAAAATACCAACAGCCTCACCTTGTTGCCTTAAAATTTTAACTGTTTCTTCAGCAGTTTCCGCAGCAGAACCAATTAATACAATCACATGCTCTGCGTTTGGATCACCATTATACTCAACCAACCCATAATGACGACCTGTTAATTTGCCAAAACGGTCCATATATTGTTCAACAATTTCAGCCGTTTTGTTGTAATATTGGTTGACCGCTTCTCTAGCTTGGAAGAACGTATCTGGATTATGTGCGGTCCCACGAATAAATGGATTTTCAGGGCTTAATCCACGTTCGCGATGCGCTGCAACCAGATCATCATCAATCATTTTTTCAATAACATCATCAGGAATCATATCCAACGTGTTTAATTCATGAGATGTACGGAAACCATCAAAGAAATGAATAAAAGGTACCCGTGCAGCCAAAGTGGCTGCATGAGTAATTAAGGATAAATCATGCGCTTCTTGAACAGATGCTGCGCCAAGAATAGCGAAACCCGTCATTCTGGCAGCCATTACGTCAGAGTGATCACCAAAAATCGATAATGCAGAAGTCGCAATTGAACGTGCAGCAACATGGAAAACTGTAGAAGTCAACTCTCCAGCGATTTTATACATATTTGGCAACATTAACAACAACCCTTGAGAGGCCGTAAAAGTCGTTGTTAATGCACCAGATTGTAATGCACCATGAACAGTCCCAGCAGCACCACCTTCACTTTGCATTTGTTGAACAAAGGGAACATTACCCCATATATTCTTTTTCCCTTTGGATGCCCAATCATCAATGTCTTCTGCCATAGGGGACGAAGGGGTAATTGGGAAAATAGCACAAACTTCATTCACACGATACGCAATATGTGCAACTGCTGTATTCGCATCCATAATTATCTTAGACATCTATTTTATTCCCTATCTTATACACGTTGCTCTGTAACCATATCAATTGCTTGACATGGACATGTTTCAAAACAAGCAGAACATCCCGTACAGCGATCCATATCCACTGCATACCCATTTCCTGGGCCTAATTTTGTCAAGGCCTGCTCTGGACATGCAGCCAAACAGTTATCACACTCATAACAATTTCCGCATGACAGACAACGTTGTGCTTCATACACAGCTTCATCTTCTGAAAAACCAATTAATGTTTCTTTGAAACCAATACGTTCTTCAACAGGCAATTCTTTTTGAATAGTTTGTGGGGTTTCTGCTAATAAAGGTAAATGTAAATCTTTATAGTAAGAAATTGGATTTTTAGGTGGAATTTGATAGGCATTGGCACTTAACCAACCATTAATAAATCTGGCTGCTTTTTTGCCCAAACCGACTGCGGTTGTCACACTGCGTGGTCCACGAATTGCATCACCACCAGCAAAAACGCCGGCTGCACCTGTCATCATATCAGAACCAACAACAATCGTACCATCTGGGTTTAACTCAATGCCAGCCACATTGCTTAAGAAGCTGCTTTCAGGTCTTTGCCCCAATGCCATAATCACTGTATCCATTGGCATATCTTCAAATTCTTCTGTAGGCTCTGGACGACCGGTATCGCCAACAACCATTTTTCTTAACACAACTTTATTTTTTTCGATCGAAGCAATCGTGCTCATGCATTTAAATTCAGTGCCTTCGGCATCAGCATCCACGATTTCAAAATCATGTGCCTCCATATGAGGACGATCCCAAAAGAAAATGATCTTAACGGTTTTTGCACCCATACGAAATGCTGAACGTGCAGCATCCATCGCAGTATTCCCTGCACCGTAAACCAATACATTTTCACCGACCTTAGGCTCATTTCCTGCGCTGACATCATGTAAAAATTCAGCCGCAGATAAAACATGAGACCCTTCTTGTGTAGGGATATCAATTAAAGAAGGTTTTCCCGCACCAATCCCAAGGAACACAGCATCAAACTTACCATCTTTTCTTTCTTGTTCCAGATCAGCAACACGGTGATTACAAACGATCTTAACGCCCATTCCGACGATACGATCAATGTCTTGTTTTAAAATATCACGAGGTAAGCGATAAGCTGGAATACCATATTGCATCATACCACCTGGTATCGAAAAAGCCTCTCTTATTTCGACTTCATGACCCATGCGACGCAAATGATAGGCTGCTGATAATCCACCAGGACCCGCACCCACGATTAAAATACGCTTACTATTTTTATTTTCTGCAATAGGAACTTGCCATCCACTGGCATTTGCCATATCCCCTAAAAATCGTTCAACGGCATGAATAGTAATAGAACCATCCAAATCACCACGATTACAGGAATCTTCGCAAGGGTGATAGCAAGCACGTCCGTGGACTGCTGGCATTGGATTATTCATCAAAATATGTTCCCAAGCAGCTTGGAATTGACCAGCTTGAGCCAGAGATAGCCATCCTTGAATATCCTCACCAGCTGGGCAGGCATGATTACAAGGAGGTAAATGATGATTATAAACGGGGACTACCGTTCGAACTGGCCCAGCAAAGTCCTTTTTCTCCATATTGATCTGAGGACTCATATCATGTTGTTTGATTGTCATACCATGACCTCCTTGTAAGGAATAGGCATTCACAATGTCATTCCTTGTTATTTTGTTTCTTGAATAATAAAATTATTTTTGATTTCGATATATATCGAATGAATAGTATAATTATGCTTTATACTTAAACTGAGAAAATATGACTATTGCTTCATAAATTCTTCACCTTTTAATCCCTAATAATAACTGCACAACAGCTCTTCACCAGCATTCTATAATAAAATATTGTAAAGAATATATAACAAATAGTTTACTTTTTTATAAAAGAAAATAAAAACTCATATAAAATTATAAAATTATTTTTTTACTGCAAATAACGAAATAAATGGCATAAAAAAAAGCCTTAATCTTTATGATTAAAGCTTTTATTTCAATAAAATTTGTATTTATTTTATTTTTTTTCTACGTGCCCACCAAATCCAAAACGCATTGCTGATAACATTTTCTCAGCATATGTATTTCCTGAACGAGAACGGAAACGTGTAAATAACGCAGCTGTAATAACTGGAGCAGGAACTGCCTCTTCAATTGCAGCTTCGATTGTCCAACGACCTTCACCTGTATCAGCAACATCCCCTTGGAATTTAGATAAATCGCCATCAACAGCCAAAGCATCTGCACAAAGATCTAATAACCATGATGGAATAACGCTGCCACGACGCCATACTTCAGCAATATCAGCCATATTTAAATCAAAACGTTGTTCTTCTGGTAAACGATCTGATCCTTTCATACGCATAATATCGAACCCTTCTGCATAGGCTTGCATCATTCCGTATTCGATACCGTTATGAACCATTTTTACAAAATGACCAGAACCTGCTGGACCACAATGTAAATATCCTTTTTCTGCACGTGGGTTCAAGTTTGAACCACGATTTTTTGTACGAGGAATATCGCCCATTCCAGGTGCCAAAGAATCTAGAATTGGATCAATATGATCAACCGCTTCTTGATTACCACCATACATCATGCAATAACCGCGTTCTAATCCCCAAACGCCACCTGATGTACCAACGTCGACATAATGAATACCTTTGGCATGCAAGATTTTTGCACGACGTACATCATCTTTATAACAAGTGTTACCACCATCAATAACGATATCGCCTTTGCTCAGCATATTGCCAAGTGTTTCAATCGCTTTTTCCGTTACATCACCAGATGGTAACATGACCCAAATAATTTTAGGAGAAGGAAGTGATGCAACTAATTCTTCTAAATTATCTGCAATTGCACTTTTAGGAGCTTCAGCATGAACTTTTTCACTAACTGCACGTGTACGATTTAACAATACAACTTCATGACCATGACGAGCCAAACGGATAGCCATATTGCCACCCATTCTACCTAAGCCATACATACCTAATTTCATAATAATTTCCTTTAAATTAATGTCATAAAATGAAAGTGCCCTGTATATTATCTTCACAAGGCACGATCTGTTTAAACTACAAAGCGTTCAAAATAGTCTTGCTCAAAGCTTCCAAACCTGACTTCATATCCCCTTTGACGTGAATACGAATAACTCTTCTATCACGTTCTGATAAAACATCAAAATCGCCACGTGCTTGGGCTTCTTTTACAATTCCAAAAGTATATTTTTCTGCTGGAACTGGCAAGTCACTTACATCGTCGACTGTAATTTGTAAAAATACACCTGTTTTAGGTCCACCTTTATAAGCTTGCCCCGTTGAGTGCAAGAAACGAGGACCGAATTCCGCAGCGGTTGCGACTTTTTTCTTGTCACGAATAGCCAGGCGGATCTTTTGAATCCAATCACGCGTTGCAAGATCACGTTCAATATAAGCTAATACACCAACATAATCACCAGCTTGCACTTGTGAGAATAAAGTCTTCAAAGCATCCGTCAAAGATGAAGCATTCTTTAATTTTTCAACTTCAACCTTACCTGCGTAAACTTCAAAATTACCATCACGAACCACAGGAGTAATTTCTGGTAATTTACCATGATCGTTGTAAGCATTGGTAATTTTTTTTGTTTCGATTTTACTTGCTTCAACATCAGGTTGATCGAACGGATCAATTCCAATAAAAGACCCTGCTACAGCTGTTGCGAATTCAGTTTGAAAGAAAACTTGCGTAATTTGGTTCTTATCATGCAAGTTCAACGTAACAACAGGATGACCTGCAGCTTTTAATGCTTCCAATGCTTTTTCTTGAGCAGCATTAACATTACCATTTAAACGCAAATAAATGAATAAACGATCATTTCCGTAATGGTCTGTAGATGTCAATGTTTCTTCATCAATTGGAACAATACCTGTACCAATTTTACCTGTTGATTCAGCCAAGAGTTGCTCTAACCACGCACCCAAAGAGTTAATAGCAGGAGAAGCAACAATCGTGAATTTATCTCTTTTAAATTGTGCTACAGCTGTTCCCCAAATAGCCCCTAACTGAAGACCAATATTCTCAGTCAAAGAACTCTCTGCGGCACATGCTTTTTCCATCTTGTGTGCAGATTCCAACAATGCCTTCAGCGGTAAACCTGCTGCTGCTGCTGGAATAATACCAAAGTTAGATAAAACAGAATAACGTCCACCAATATCTTTTTTGCCATAAAAGATTTTCCAAAAATCATCTTGCTTGGCAACATCTTCCATATGAGAACCAGGATCGGTAACCGTTACAAAATGGCTGCCGACCTGATCGCCAACGACTTTTTTCGCTTCATTATAAAAATAAGCTTTTAAGATATTAGGCTCTAAGGTTCCACCTGATTTTGAAGAAACAATAAATAAAGTTTTTCCTAGATTAACTTTTTGTTGGAAAGTAAAAACCTGTTGTGGGTCCGTGCTATCCAACACATGCAAAGTTGGGAAACCAGCTTGATGACCAAATACTTCGCCAAGAACTTCTGGTCCAAGGCTAGAGCCACCCATTCCTAATAATAGAATATCAGTAAAACCTCTGGCTTTTACTTCATTTTGAAATGCTTCAAGTGCAGCAAGATCACCAATTTGTTCATCGACAATATCGAGCCAACCAAGCCACTTACTTTCATCATTTCCCGTCCAAACAGAAGCATCACGCGCCCAGATTTTTTTGACTTTACCGTCTTTATCCCAAGCGTTTAACCCTTCTTGAACAGCTTTTTCATGATCTGCGGGCAGTGCAGATTGCATTTGAATTAATTGTCCATCCTGCATTGAACTATTTCCCACTTTGTAAAGTTTCTAATTTTTCTTTAACGGATCCTAATAATTGATCAAACGCAGTTGCGAATTGAGCAACACCATCAGTCAATAATTTTTCTGTAACACCAGCCAAATCTAAATTGAGGCGTTGTGCTTCTGACAATATTTTCTTAGCACCCTCAACATCTTTATCTAATGTTTGAGAGGCTGTTCCATGATCACGGAACGCATCCATCGTCGCAGGAGGAATGGTATTTACAGTATCTTGACCAATTAACCCATCAACATAAATTGTGTCTGGGAAAGTCTTGTCTTTACATCCAGTACTTGCCCATAACAAACGTTGTGGTTGTGCGCCTGCAGCAGCAAG
The DNA here is from genome assembly GCF_947179105.1 of Commensalibacter communis. NCBI lineage: Bacteria > Pseudomonadati > Pseudomonadota > Alphaproteobacteria > Acetobacterales > Acetobacteraceae > Commensalibacter > Commensalibacter communis. The sequence goes on along the minus strand of NZ_CAMXCK010000002.1, from coordinate 367,757 downwards.
TTTTTTCCAACGATCTGTTTTCAAAACTTCCAAATAATGCTGATAAGCCATTTTTGCATTTGCAAGAGCCACTTTGCCACGAAGTGCTTTTAAAGCATCACTGTCTTTGTCACCAGCTGCAACACGAGAATCAATTTCTTTATCAATAGCAACATCAATACGGCTAACAAAGAAAGAAGCAACACTAGCAATATGACCAATTTGATGACCTTTTGCTAAATGCTTTTCTAAACCAGAAATATACGCTTCTAAAACATTTTTATAAGCATCCAAAGAGAATAATAATGTTACGTTTACATTAATGCCTTCAGAAATTGCGGTTTCAATCGCAGGAATGCAAGGAGGGGTTGCTGGAATTTTAATCATCAAATTCTTTTCAGAAACTTGCTTCCATAAACGACGTGCTTCTTCAATGGTTTTTTGACCATCCATCGCAATATAAGGTGATACTTCAAGACTTACATATCCATCCACACCTTTTGTTTTTTCCCATACAGGGAACATTACTTTACAAGTATTCCGAATATCTTCAATCGCTGCAGTTTCATATAATGTCGGAACGTCAGTTACACCTGAAGCAATTAATTCTTTGAATTGTGGATCATATTCTGTGCCATGACCCATTGCTTTTTCAAAAATTGCAGGATTGGAAGTGACACCTTTAAGATTATCTTCATCAACTAATTTTTTCAGACTACCATTTGCAGTAAAAGAACGCTGAATAAAGTCCAACCAAGGAGATTGACCATATTTTTCAAGTTGAACCAGAGGATTTTCAGCCATTTGATGTTTTTCCTTCTAAAATTAATTTATATAAAAACAAATTATGTACTATTGATTTGATATTAGAAATATTAAAGCCCTCTTTTACACGATTGTAAAGAAGGCTTTAATGAGTTTAGGCTTTATTTTTTAAGCTGCTCTTTTGCTGCAGCTAACACATTTTCTAGGGTAAAACCAAAATGTTCGCGTAATTTATCATAAGGTGCAGAAGCCCCAAAACTACGCATTGCAATAATGGTTCCTGTTGGGCCTGCATAACGATCCCAACCGATTGGAGATGCTTGTTCGATCGCAACACGACCTGTGATATGTGGAGGTAATACTTCGTCACGATAAGATTTTGGTTGCTCTTCAAAAATTTCCCATGAAGGCATAGAAACAACACGAGCTTTTTGACCTTCTTTAATCAATACCTCATATGCTTCCATCGCCAACCCAACTTCACTGCCAGATGCAATTAAGATCACTTCAGGCAATTCACCACAACAAGCAACAACATAACCCCCTTTGTGTAACCCTGCAGCAGAGGCGTATTTAGAACGATCAATAGTCGGTAAATTTTGACGGCTCAATGCCAAAATAACAGGATGAGCATGGTTATAATCTTGTCCCATTGCCAATTTCCATGCTTCCACAACTTCATTTGCATCCGCTGGTCGAATTGTACGAATCCCTGGGGTTGCACGGAAATGTGCTAATTGTTCAATAGGTTGATGGGTCGGACCATCTTCACCGACACCAATACTGTCATGTGTAAATACATAAACAATCGGCAAGCCCATAATAGAAGCTAAACGAATTGGGTTTTTCATGTAATCAGAGAAAATAAAGAACCCAGCAGCATAAGTTCTGAGACCACTTAATGCGATACCATTGGCGATTGCACCCATTGCATGTTCACGAACACCGTAATGAATATTACGACCACAAAAAGTACCATTACCTTCTGGATAATCAGGACTTTGGAATACACCTGCGTCAGCAAATTCTAACCAGCTTTTATTTGAAGGTGCAAGGTCAGCAGATCCACCAACCATCCAAGGAATGTTTTTAGCAATTGCGTTCAATACTTTTCCAGAACTTGCACGAGAAGCAACCCCTTTTGGATCAGCCTCAAAAACTGGAATATCTTTATCCCACCCTTTTGGTAAACGATGATGAATAATATCTTCAATTTCTTGAGCAAGTTCTGGATGCTTTGTTTTATATTCAGCAAATAATGCATCCCATTTTTTGCTTGCTTCTGCACCACGCTTACCAATCCCAGCAGCAAAATGTTCTTTGACGCCATCTGCAACATAGAATGTTTTATCTTCAGGCATACCATATACTTTTTTAGTTGCCTTAACTTCATCTGGTCCAAGAGGTTCACCATGAACACCATGTGTACCAGCTTTGTTAGGAGAACCATACCCAATGATACTATCTAAGATAACCAAACTTGGTGCATCAGATGCTTGACGTGCTTCGTTTAATTTAGCTTGAAAATCTGCAATGTTATTTGCATCTTTAACTTCATGAATATGCCAACCTTGAGCTTTGAAGCGTTTTGCAACATCATCTGTAAAGGCAATATTAATATTACCTTCAATAGAAATGCGGTTACGATCATATACCCAAACTAAATTCCCTAATTTCAAGTGACCTGCAACAGAAGCTGCTTCATAAGAAATCCCTTCCATCAAATCACCATCACCACAGAAGGTATAGATGTGATAATCAAACAAAGGAAAACCTTGTTGATTATATCTTGAGGCCAACCATTTTTGTGCAATGGCCATCCCTACAGAAGTTGCCAACCCTTGTCCCAAAGGTCCTGTAGTTGTTTCAACACCAGCTGTGTGACGATATTCTGGATGACCAGGAGTTTTTGAATTAAACTGTCTAAACTGTTCTAAATCTTGTAGAGTCAATGCTGGTTTTTGTTCAACTTTACCATCATGGGTAACATTGTGAATTCCAGCTAAATGAATCATTGAGTATAATAATGCAGAAGCGTGACCACCAGAAAGCACAAAACGATCGCGTGCTGGCCATAATGGATTTGCTGGATCATAATTTAACACGTTATTCCACAGCGCATATGCAGCTGGTGCCAAACCCATTGGTGTTCCAGGATGCCCAGAATTGGCAGCCTGTACTTGGTCAATCGCTAAACCACGAATAGTATTAATACAAAGTTCATCAATATTCATTCAAATATCTCCTAAAAAGTCTTTTATCCTAACTTGAATCCTAGGATACTTAATCTATGATCTTAATACTCATTTTAAAAAAGAAAACAAAAAAACTTTATAAAATAAAATTATTCATTTTTAACATATCAAAAAATGCAAGTATTCATTGCGTTGAAGCCTATTAATCTTTTTTACGTGTCATTATTAGCACAAAAAGATGTTAAAAACTACAAAAAACATTCTTTTTCAATATAAGTATGAATCGTTATTTTACAGTATAGTGGTAGAATGAAACTATGAATAACTATCCAACTATTTTCCAATTACCCCAATAAAAACCGCGACTAGTATTATCCCTCCAATAACAATATTTTCCTCAAGCATGGTACCCATGTAATAGCTACGATCAATAAGCAGATCGCCTTGCGTCCACCGTGCAAACGCACAATAAAAAAAGCTGATTAAAAAATTATTAGACCACAATCTCCTTGTGAGCTTGAGATAATCAAACAATGTCAAAATTTACGTATTGAAAAAACAAATGCTATATTTTGGGATGAGGCAAGTTTACTTGGTCTTCAGCAACCTTATAAAGATCACTTTAACCAATTAATATATATTAGAAAAGTGAAATATTAATCTCTAACAGCCTACTCTCTGTGTCATTTCGATGAGCTGTTATATTAACAAATATGAACGATGTCCCCATCAAATTATGAAGTAAAATTTTAAAACAATACTTATTATTTTAAGGATTATGTAAGTAAACTTGGTTTAAATTTGAGTAAATTACCAATGCCGATCTTATAGAACCATTATAATAATCTCTACGGTTGAAAAAATTGATATACAACAAATCATTTTCAGGAGTTACTTCATAATAATCTATTTGAAAATTTTTCTTAAATTTAAGAAAATTTTCAAAGCCATCTCCGTCTCGAAATGGGTACAAATTAGTCTTGATAGAAAACAATATAGTAAAATATCGGTCTTTAGTATCTTCTAAATGGTCATTATCTGTGACATACGGTGCAGCAAAAAAAATTATATTTTATAAGCTTACCATGATAAATAAACATGGCTAATGTTTTATATTCTTGATCATCAACAGTTTTGTATTTTTGAAGATCAAATGAACTTTACAGGAGTAATATTCACATTTCTTTTTAACAGCCTTAAATAGTTGATCATCTAACGATGGAAACAGGCACATATATAAATAAAATGCACCTATCGATATCCCAGTCGTACAAAGGGAAAATAAAACTACTTTTTTAGTGAATTTATAAGGCAGATATGTAGATATTAACATGTTATTAGGATTTCTTTCTAACGGGATAAAGAATGATAATATTTTAATTTATCTGACAAATTGATCTAGTTCATCAATATAGACATTTTTTAGGCTTTCATGCTGTTTTTAACAAAAATTAAAAAGGATTACTTTCCTTTTTATCCAATAACGATAAAATAAAAACAACACCTATATTTTAGCATGAACAAACAAGGCAAATGATGATGTCCAATTCCCCTCAAAAACCTATTTTTACTCCCGAAAAAATCGAAGCATTATATTTTGACACAGCACGTCAAGGGGAAACGGAATTACTTGCTGAATTTATCAGGGCTGGCATGGATATTAACCATCAAAATCACGAAGGGCACACTGCACTAATTTTGGCTTGTTATCATAACCAACTTGAAGCGGTTGAATTATTATTAGATAAAGGTGCTGATCCTAATATAGTTGATAACAAAGGTGCCACCGCTTTGACTGGAGTTGCTTTTAAGGGATATATTCCTATCGCACAATTATTAATTAAAGCAGGTGCCAATGTTGATGCTGAAAATAACCTTAGACGTACAGCATTAATGTTTGCAATTTTATTTGGTCGAAATGACATGGCTAAATTTTTAATAGAATCAGGGGCTAATCCACATCATACTGACGGTGAAGGGGTCACCCCTATTCAACTGGCTGAACGCCAAGGGGATGAGGAATTAGTTACCTTATTAAAAACCAAAATTAATATTATCTAAAACTATTATTTCAGGAATTGATGATGAATAATCCATATTGGAGCCCCTTTGTGAATGATATTGTTCCCTATACGCCTGGGGAACAACCAAAAGTAACCAATCTTATCAAACTCAACACAAACGAAAATGCTTATGGTGTTTCACCTAAGGTATTAGATGCCTTAAAGAATGCTGTTGATGACCATCTAAAATTATACCCAGATCCAACATCACAACAGCTTTGCACTGAGCTCGCCAAATTACACTCTGTTAATATTAATAATATTTTTGTGGGTAATGGCTCCGATGAAGTGCTAGGGTTTGCATTTTTTGCGTTATTAAAACACGAAAAGCCTATTTTATTTCCCGATATCACCTATAGCTTTTACCCCGTTTATTGCAATTTATTCAGCATCCACTATAAAACAATTCCTCTAACGGATAATTTTGAAATTAATCTTCAAGAGTATGAAAAAGAAGATTGTGCTGGAATTGTCATTACCAATCCCAATGCACCAACAGGATTATTGCTGAACCCACAATTAATAAAAAAATATCTTATCGAACACCCACAGCAAGTCGTTATTGTTGATGAAGCCTATATTGATTTTGGAGGGGAATCAGTTGTTTCATTAATTAATCAATTTCCAAATTTATTAGTTGTAAGAACCTTTTCAAAATTCTATGGGCTAGCTGGACTGAGAGTTGGCTATGCTGTAGGCAATTCCGAACTAATCGAAGGGATAGGGCGGGTTAAAGATAGCTTTAACTCTTATCCTTTGGATAGACTTGCTCAAATTGCAGCAACAACCGCCGTACAAGATATTCAATGGTCTATTGATAATGCTAATCGTATCATTGAAAACAGAGCCTATTTAACCAAATCTCTACAAAAATTAGGATTTAGAGTATTAGATTCAAAATCGAACTTTCTCTTTATTTCCCATTCCAACATTGCTGGAGATAAACTCGCAGCTAAACTAAGAGAAAAGAATATATTAATCCGATATTTCAATACCCCTAGAATAAAAGATTGGCTAAGGGTTACCGTGGGAAATGAAGAAGAATGCAAGATGCTTATTTGGGAAATGAATACTATTTGTGATAATGCACTTTAGCAGCAAGATATAATAATGTTATTGAATTAATAGTTTAAGTAATACATCTATTAAGTAATTATTGATGTATTACTTTGTTTACTATTTTATATATGAAATAAAAAGCTTTAAAATTTGTTATTAAGTAGCAATATAAAATCAGGTATGCCTTCTAATTTTATTGATATTTGCAATAGATATATATAAATTACATAATATTATAATATATATTAGAAAGTATTGTACATAAATATCACAGTATTTATTTACTGGTTATTATCTTTACATATAAATTGACAAAAAAGGATTATAATAGTTGAAATAAGCTAATCTCAATTAATATAAGATTCAATCCCATGACTAAAATCTTAAATCCTTCTTTATGTACTTTTATTGTATGTGGTAAGAAATTAGCATCATATTTTTATTATCTTCCTCTAATCATTATATTTTGCAGCAATCAATCTCATGCTGCTCAGCCCTCTGCATTAACAACTCACGATGCGTCACCATCACCTAATAGCAGCAGCGCAAACCCCACAAAAAAGACACCTCCTCCTGCGAAAGTTCTGGATCAAGACACAGGGCAACATCCTGAAGACAAGGATATGTTATTAAAAGATATGTGGGGCGTTCGCCCTTGGTTAGCAAATTATGGCATTACCTTTACCGCAGTTGACATTAACGAAGTATGGGGAAACCCTTATGGTGGCAACAAGCAAGGTGCTGCATATGAAGGCATGACCACGTTGACTTTGAACTGGGATCCTGAGAAAATTTTGGGAATAAAACATGGACTGTTTAATATCAGTGGTATGCAAATCAGAGGTCGGCAATTCACAGCAGAGAATCTTAGCAACCTTAATAATATCAGTGGTATCGAAGCCAATCGTTCCACAAGGCTATGGGAACTATGGTACCAACAAGGATTTTGGGATGACAAATTTACAGTACGTATCGGTAAATTGAGCTTAGATCAAGAATTTAATATCAGCGATTATGCCACTATGTTTATGAATGCTTCCTTTGGTTGGTCGATGGTCAGCTCTGTTGATACCTATAGCGGTGGAGTAGACTATCCTCTGGCTGCTCCTGGTATTCGATTTGCTTTTCAGCCCAATGAAAATTGGACAAATTTATTTGCAATTACCAATGACAATCCAAATAATGTTCCTTTTTGTAATCCATCAGGGGCATTTACATGTGATCCACAAGCAAAACATCTTTCTGGAACGCATTTTAATTTTACAACGGGTGTGTTTATTATCAATGAGCTGCAATATCATTTAAACCCTGCTCCTGATGATAAGGACAAATTAGCATCGACAGGATATCCAGGAACTTACAGGATTGGCGCTTATTTTGACAGCGCCGGTTTTCCCGATCAACGATATAATGCGCAAAAACTACCGCTTGCTGATCCTGACAATGCCCAAACTATGTGGAAACATCGTCATAATTGGTCTCTCTATGGAATCATCGACCAAATGGTGTGGCGTAATAAAAATAGAAACCATTCTATAGGTCTATTTGGTCGTATTCAAACTTCACCAGGAGACCGTAGCCCTGTTAATCTTGGTGGCGATGCTGGGATTGTCTATAAAGGTATGTTTAATAGGGAAGATGACTCTATTGGTTTTGCTTGGGGATTTGGTCGCTTTGGAGATCGAGCCAGACAATATGATCGTGATTATCGCTATTTCAATAATGATCCCTCATGGCGCATCAGAAGAACAGAACACCACATAGAATTAGCATGGCAAATCCAAGCAACCCCATGGTGGGAAGTCAAACCAGATTTTCAATATATATTTAATCCTGGTGGGGGATTAAATTTAGAAGAAGGTTACCATAAACGCATTCAAAATGAAGCTATATTTGGATTAAGATCGACAATTAATTTTTAAATCTTTTTGATCTCTCTATATCTTTTCAATGAATAAATAGAGAGATCAATATGCCAAAAGCTTAAGAGATATTTATAGTGAATGCTTTTGCTGACGAATATTATCGGCTATCCCAATGCAAATTATTCCATCGCATCTCTTTATAATAGCCTTGTTGAATTTTCTTAAAAATTGCTGAAGGTTTATCCTGTGTAAGATAATTGAAATGCAAAATAGAATCTTGACCTTCTAAAAACATATGTAAGATTGGCGTTATAGATGAAATTATATAACGAGGTCTATAATTTTCCTCTTGCGCTACAACAGCACAAATTAAAGGACGATTTGTAGCAACAACCCAGCATGCTTTACCATCACTAATCCTTGGAAGATCATATTGTTGTGATAATATCGTTAACAGTTCATGCATAGTCATTTTAACGCTACATGAATAGTTTCTTCGATGATCTACAATATCATCTGCCATACAAACACTATCACGATCAATCACTACATCAATACATTGCATGATAATCATCTCTTATAAACATATAAAAAAACCGTGACCTCTTAAAAGAAGACACAGTTCTTTTAACATTTAACAAGAATAATCAAGGAGAATTATTTAATTCTTGCTTCTAGACTGTCAGCGAGTTGAGTTACCAATAAACAACATGATGTCGCACCAGCATCCAAAACGCCTTTTGAACGTTCACCCAAACGGCTTGCACGGCCAATTTTAGCCACTAAATCTTTGGTTGAATCACGACCTTTGGCAGCAGCATCTTTCATAATATTCAATGCTTCTTTAAAAGTTTTACCGTCTTTCACTGCTTGTTGAAAAGTTTCGACCGCAGGAAATAATGTATCGACTAAACATTTATCACCCTTTTGAGCTGGGCTGATATCTTGAAGTTCACTCATCCCATTCACCAACATGGCTTGAACATCTTCTTTGGTGAGTTCAGTTTTACCTTGAATACTGTCTGACCAACCGGTGAAGATACAGCCATATAATGGCCCCATAGAACCACCAATGCCTTCCATCAAAGAATCACTAAGTTCAGCCAAGGCTTCTGATAAAGTTAATTCCTTACCATCAATACGGGTTTTACAAATATTGAACCCTTTAGCCATGTTAATACCATGATCCCCATCCCCGATCGCACCATCGATTTCACTTAAGTAATCCCGATTGCTAACGATCACATTGATCAGATCATTAACGATATCAACACCATTTTTAATAACAACAACTTCAGACATTTTATTAACCTTGAACCATACCTAGAGAATGAACAGGAGCATCAACAAGTTTCTTCAACTCGTCATCTAATTTCATCATAGAAAGGGTAACACCCATCATTTCAAGCGAAGTGAAATAGTTGCCCACGTAGCTACGATGAACCTTAACGCCTTTTTCTTTTAAAATACGATCAACTTCAGCATAATAAATATACAGCTCCATCGTAGGGGTCGCACCCAAACCAGAAACCAAGACAACAACTTCAGAACCGGCTTCAAAAATACCCTCTTTTAAAATTGGTTCTAACATAGTTGCTGCCATTTCTTTAGCAGGTTGTAGTGGAACAACATTGATACCAGGCTCACCATGATGACCGATACCAACTTCCATCATTCCATTATCAATGTTGAAATTAGGATGACCAACAGCTGGAATAATACAAGAGCTTAATCCAACCCCAATAGAACGACAATTATCAATTGCTTTTTGAGCAGCTGCAATCACGCCATCAAGGTCGTAACCGGCCGCTGCAGCTGCACCACCTACTTTCCACATCAAAATTTCGCCAGCAACGCCACGACGTTTTTCTTTTTCTGTGATTGGTGCAGAAGCAACATCATCATTAGCAACCACTGTTTTTACAGTAATACCAGCAGCAGCAGCTTTTTTCACTGCCATTTTGACATTCATATTGTCGCCAGCATAATTTCCGTATAAGCACGCAACGCCAGCGCCACCATCAGCAGCTTTCATCGCGTCAAGAAAAGCACCTGCGGTTGGTGAAGAAAAGATTTCACCAATAGCAACAGCATCCACCATGTTTTTACCAACATAGCCCAAGAAAGCAGGCTCATGACCAGAACCACCACCAGTGACAATCCCAACTTTTCCTTGTTGTGGAATAGAAGGATATTTCAATACTCTTTCGTGATTTGTTTTGGAAAAAAACTCTGGATGAGCAGCAACATATCCTTCAATCGCATCTTCTACAACAAGATTAGGGTCGTTAATTATTCTGTTCAATTTCATAATTTATTCACTTCTATTTAAGTAACATGTATGTGATCTTACTGAATTGTAAAACCACCATCAATAACTAAATTTGCACCATTAATAATAGACGCTTCACTGCTTGCCAAATACACAGCAGCAGCAGCAATTTGATCTGGTTCAGCAAAACGGCGTGATGGAATTTTTGCTTTGAACTCATCCCCCACAGCACCAGCCCACACCGTTTTACCCATTGCCGTTAAGACAACAGTCGGAGAAATCGAATTCACATTGATATTGGATGGTCCCCATTCCAAAGCCAATACTTTGGTTAAACCAATAACACCCGCTTTGCTGGCACAATATGAAAGATGGTTTGGAAGTGCGACAACACCTGCTTGAGAAGCAAAGTTAATGATAGAACCTTGCTTTTGTTTTAGCATCACTTTACCGACAGCTTGAGAAACAAAGAATGTTCCTTTGAGATTAATCGCAATCGTTGCATCCCAACCTTCTTCACTGACATCCTCAGCAGCATCTAATATTGCCACCCCAGCACAATTCACTAAAATATCAATACGACCATAATGATCGACGACTGCTTTGATGGTTTGATCAATTTGATCTTTCTTGGTTACATCAAGTTGTAATCCAATTACATTTTCTGCATTCAATTCTTTGGCGATTTCTGCAATATTTTCTGCACGATCTAGTAGTGCAACTTTAACATTTTTTTCTAGATAAGCCTTGGCAATTTCATTACCAATCCCTGCACCACCACCTGTAATGACAGCAACTTTTCCAGATAAATCGAACATTTCTTTTTGAGACATGATGATATCCTTTATGATCTGATTGTTAATTGTTTAAAGGGCTTCTTTAACTGCAACGCTTAACTCATGCTCAATACTATCACCAGAGGGCTGTTTTACATTCACAAAAATCATCAATATAGCGGCTACTACATATAAAATTGTATAAATATAAATAACGCCCGCACTGCCAATAGAAGCAATAAATAATGTTACAATAAAATATCCAAAGAAATAGCTCATCCCTGCACCAAAATTAAGGATGGACATCGCTGCACCTTTTTCATTTGGAGCCAACATTGGCATAATTGCAGATAATGGCACAAACGCAGCAAGGAAACAGCCATAAACACTGGCAATTATTGTAATCGTTAAAACAGAAGCATGAGACACAATAGCATAATAGAACAAGAATGTTGTAATTGCACAGCCAACACAGCCAAACCACATCACCACATTACGCCAACCTAATTTATCCGCAATAATGCCCCATAATAAATTAAATGCAACATTGGTCATCCATAACCAGAAAACGACAGACAACCAAACACTTTTGTCATAACTTTGAGCAATTAAGAGCGCAGGAATAAAAACAGGGAACCCATAAGCAGCACTGGTATTAATCATACGAACGATACCGCCCATTGCAACCTTTGGCTTTTTGGTGAGAATTGTTAACCCGTTAAGCAAATAAGCAAAAGATGCTTTTTCTGATTTTTGATTATTGTTACTAGCAGTATCACCACCACTCAAAGCCAAAGCAATAATCGCGCCCAATGTTACAAAAATTAACGCCGTCCATAATAAATGCAAATGCTGCATGTGGAAATAATTCAGCATAATATCAGAATATTTGGTGCCTATGACAGCAACCCCACCTGAATACATAAACCAAAAAATACCAACAGCAGATCCCAAACGTTCTGCAGGTGCTTCATACGCAACCCAAACTAAAAAGCCATAAGCAAATAATGGATATGCCAATCCACGAATAGCATAAGTCGGAATAATCCAATATAAGCTATTCGTAGGGATACCAAAGGTCAGAAAGAAGAATGAACCAATATAAAATAAAACGAGCCCGATGAACATCACACGCCTGACACCAAAGATTTCAGCCAAAACGCCAGAAAACCATGATGAAATAGCTACCATCAGTCCATATATGGTATAAATAAGACCCGTTTGAGCCTCGGTCATACCGTTATGCTGTAAATAGTCAGGTAACCAGTTGAGTTCCAACCCTTCACCGGCCATAAATATCATTACCCCAAAATAACCCAACATTAATTTTGGTGAAACGAAAATTCTATTAATTATATTGCCCATACACTCTTCCCTTATAAACAAAAGCCTAGCCATTAGTCAGCTAGGCTTTGCATCAACCGAAATGGCTATCTTCTATTTGGATCCAAAACGATTTTCAAAGAACCAACGCCTTTTTTCATTAGTCCAAAGGCTTCTTGATATTCTTCTAATGCAAATACGTGTGTTACAACGCCCTCTGTTGGGAAATCTCCATTTTGAATACCCTTAATGGTCATTGGATAACAATATGGACCAAGATGAGACCCTAATACATCCAACTCTTTACGATCGCTGATAATGCTCCAATCAACTGCCACAGGATCTTTGAATACCGAAAATTCAACAAAACGACCCAATTTGCGGATCATCGCTAATCCTTGTTCAACAGATTTACCCGCACCTGTTGCTTCAATATAAATATCACAACCATAACCTTCGGTCATATCTTTGATTTTTTGAACGACGTCTTCTTTGGCAGGGTTCATCACAATATCGGCACCGAATTTCTTTGCCATAGCAAGACGGTCTTCGTTTAAATCAAGAACAACTAATTTATCTGGACCAGACTTTTTAATCGCACCAATCATCCCTAGGCCAAGAGTACCTGCACCAGAAAGCACAACAACGTCACCCAATTTAACGCTCGCACGTTGCACAGCATGCATTGAACATGCATATGGTTCGATCAATACAGCTTTTTCCATTGGCAAATCATCAGGAACGTGATGGTTGATTCCTTCTTTTGGAAGTTTGATATATTCCGCCATTGCACCATTAACGTTCTTTTGGAAACCATATAGATCGTGTTTTTCACACATCCAATATTCACCACGATTACAAAAGCGGCAATCCCAACAAGGAACGATTTGTTCAGAGGTAATACGATCATTTAATTTAAAATCGTTAATCCCCTCGCCATAAGCAACGACGTGACCAATAAACTCGTGCCCTGGAATCATTGGGGCCTTGATATAAGCAGGTTGTTTTTCATCCCCCCAAAAGCTTGGGGCACCTTCGAAAGATTTAATATCTCCAGCACAAATACCGCATGCCTCGACCTTGACTAAAATTTCGTTTGGACCAATTTCAGGAACAGGCACTTCTTCAAAACGATAATCACCAGGAGCATATGCCACAATAGCACGCATCGTCTTAGGAATATTATCTAATTTAGCAACTGGGCCAGTTTTAATCTCTGTCATCGTGTGACTCTTTCTTGAACTTTTTAGGTTTAATTCTAGTCTGACATCATTTATTAATTTAAAAATTAATACAAATAAAATACTTGTGATTTGACTTTTAAGATCGTTAGAACAACAAAGGTTAATCAGACAAATTCTCTTTGATATTAGAGTGTTTACTATTGAAAATAATATATTTTCTGTATGTTATCATTGAACTCTTTGTGATATTTACAGAAAGCAAATATTAACGAAAACTTTAACCCTAGGAAAAAGTAATGTTACCTATTGCTATTGGCTGTGACGATGCAGCGGTTAATTTAAAAAATACACTTGTGGAATGGTTAGAATCCATCGGCATCAAGGTCGTTGATTACAGCACAGACGCCAATCGTGAGTCTAATTTTTATCCTGATATTGCGTGGTCTGTTGGCCAAGCAATCAAAGAAGGAAAACACGAACGCGGAATTTTAGTTTGCGGGACTGGTATTGGTATGGCTATTACTGCTAATAAAATTCCTGGAATTCGTGCAGCACAATGTCATGATACATTCTCTGCTGAACGTGCCAGAAAAAGCAACGATGCGCAAATTATCACTTTGGGCGAAAGAGTTATTGGTCCAGAATTAGCAAAAACCGTCGTTAAAGCTTGGCTAGATTCCGAATTTTCTGGTGGTGGTTCAACCCCTAAGGTAGAACGCATCTCTTATTATGAAAAGAAAGCCATTTCTTCTTAAAGGTCAAATTCATAACGCTATTCAAAGCCACTCTTAAAACTTATTAAAGAGTGGCTTTTTTTAATTCTCAACAGATTCTTTGGCATAAAAAGATAGTTGGCAACGAACATCCTCACTACAAGATACAATTCGATGATATTGTTTGGGTTGTATTAAGGGAGGTTGATTCTCTTTGGAATATTCAAGTCGATCGATGACTTCACCCTCATCTGACATAAACTCCATTATTAAAGAGCCAGACAAAATTACTAACTTTGCCCATGTTCCAGACCTAGTATTATGACGACTTTTAAATCCTTCTGGTATCGTTTGTGACGTCCAAACAGAAAGAGTTTTATAACATACTAAATCTTCATTTTTATTACTCATTACTAACCTCTTCATCAAATTTTATCACATAATTTTGACCAAAAAATGTAAAACAATAAATTGCTCTTATTTTCCAGTATGCTATCATTAATATGAACAAATATTAAAGTTTTTCAGAAAGATGACGTAATATACATATCTAAAACAAAAAATAATTTATTTATTAGGGTGTTGAACTTTATTAACTCATAAGGGGGCAAAAATGCGTATTTTAAAGCTTACAAACTGGTTCAAAATTTTTGCCATAAGTACAACCATTATTCTAATAAAACCTATGCTAGACGATACAGAATTCCTAATTAACCTACTCATGACTTGGGAATAGTAAAACGTATATATACGATGGACAAAGCACCACATAAAACAGAGTCACAATAAAATTTACTCAGTTATCTGGTTGCATATTGATCAAAATCACATCTTTGTGATTGTTCAATAAATAAGGTTGATGCTATTTCCCATATTACTGTTTTTTCTCGTCTTTTAGGAGGTTTTTATGGCAAAAGCTCTTGTTTTAGAAAGCAAAGGTAAGCTGAGCATTCGTGACATCGATTTACCCAGTCATGTCGGCGCAAATGATGTTAAAATCAAAATCCATAACGTTGGTGTTTGTGGCAGTGATGTCCATTATTATACACATGGAAAAATTGGGCCTTTTGTTGTAAATGAACCAATGGTTCTGGGACACGAAGCCTCTGGTACTGTAATCGAAGTCGGCAAAGACGTTACTAATCTTAAAGTTGGCGATCGCGTTTGTATGGAACCTGGTATTCCAAACCTGCATTCTAAAGCTACACAGTTGGGGATTTATAACGTTGATCCTGATGTGCGCTTTTGGGCGACCCCTCCTATTCATGGATGCCTGACCGAAACGGTTGTTCATCCTGCTGCCTATACATTTAAATTACCTGATAATGTTTCTTTTGCCGAAGGTGCTTTTGTCGAACCTTTTGCAACTGGTGTACATGCTTGTGTCAAAGCACAAATAAAACCAGGAGACGTGTGTTTAGTTGCTGGGTGTGGTCCAATTGGTATTTTAACCGCATTGGCTGCATTGGCTTCTGGTGCAAGTAAAGTCTTTATTTCTGATGTTGCGGCTCCAAAACTAGCAATCGCAGGCCAATATGAAGGGTTGATCCCTGTTAATATTACCAAGGAATCCTTGGTTGACAAAGTCAGAGCTGAATGTGGCAAAGACTGGGGCGTCGATGTGGCACTAGAAGCTTCTGGACATCCTTCTTCTTATGATCCATTACTTGCATGTGTCAGACCTGGTGGAACCATTGTATTTGTTGGAATGCCTGTTGATAAAGTTCCATTTGACTTGGTAACAGCACAAAGTAAAGAAGTGCGTATGGAAACTGTATTCCGTTATGCCAATGTATATGATCGTGCAGTCAGCTTAATCGCATCAGGAAAAGTCAACTTAAAACCATTGATTTCAGGTATTTATCCATTTGAAAAAGCAATTGAAGCATTTGAACGTGCAGCATCTGCGAAACCTGATGATGTAAAATTACAAATTCAATTGGTTGAGTAAATTATTTTACTTCTGTGAATATCTAAGCCCGTCATGACAATGATTATGACGGGCTTTTTCCCCTTTACTGATTATTTCTCTTTTTGTGGACATTACAAATGAGCAATTCCCAAACAAAATCCCGTATGGTGATTGGTATGCCTGTTTCCCTGTTTTGGGGATATATTGCAGTTGCCCTATTTATGGCTGGAGACGGCTTTGAACAAAGTTTCTTGGCCCATTATATTCATCATGATTTAGGCATCGCCGAAGATAAAGGTAGCTTAATTTTTTCCATTTATGGGTTAACTGCTGCACTTTCCAGTTGGTTATCAGGGGTTTTCGCTGAAACCTTTGGTGCCAAGAGGATTATGATTATTGGTGTCATCATGTGGATTGTTTTGCATGCTGCTTTTATGCAATTTGGAATTGTTCCACATAATTACTACGCTATTTTCGCTTTTTATGGATTAAGAGGATTTGCCTATCCTTTATTCTTTTATGGATTCTTTTATTGGGTCGTCAAAGAAACGCCTGATAATCAACTGGCCTCAGCAGTAGGCTGGATTTGGTCTATGTTTACCATCGGGTATGGGATTATCGGATATTGTGTGCCTTATTTCTTTGTAGAAAAAATGGGGGCAGAATTTACCCTGTGGCAAGCACTCATTTGGGCGACTGCTGGTGCTGCAATTACAATCTTTCTTTTAAAAACCCCACCTGAAAGCAAAAGCGAGAAAGAACATAAATCACAATTATCTTTTGGTGCCAGAGTCAGCGAAATTTGCAGTGATTTAACACTCGTATTTCGTAGCCGTGATTTAGCCATTGCATTGGTTATTAGAGCCATTTGTAATTTCTCTCTTTTCGGGGTGCTCACCGTTGTTCTCCCGAATTTCATGACTGCCAATGATGGGGGACAATTTACATTACATCAATGGCAATTAATCAGTATATTTATTTATCCTATTCAACCTTTTACCAATGTCTTATGGGGAATTATTGGGGATCGTATTGGATGGTTAAAACAAATGCGTTGGGTTGGCTTTATTGGCTGCGGAACAGCGACTATCTTATTATATTATGTGCCAACCCTATTCCCAGGTAATGTTTACGCCAGCATTGCAGTAATGCTCTTCTTTGCCTTAACAATTACTTCTTTTGTACCAATGGGTGCTATTTTTCCAATGTTAGCCCCCGAAAGAAAAGGGGCTGCCGTCTCTATTCAAAATCTAGGTGGTGGGCTCAGCCAATTTCTTGGAAATGCTTTAGTTTCTGTTATCTACTTTATCGGTTTCGGAAACTATGGAGTCTTTATCATTTATGGACTTTTATATTACTTTGCTGCCATATTGACTTACTTTATTCGCTTAAAACAACCCGGTGTTGATTACAAAATGACTTAATTTAACAAGAGCTATTCAATAACCGAATAGCTTTTTTTTTGAATAAATCAGTAACCATAGCCAATTTAGCAACATCCAAGTAATTTTACAAAATACACAATGAATATATTTGATTATTCTATACATTATAGGTAACAATAAATTCTATAATCACAAGGTAGGGATATCTTTATGGAAAACACTAAAATCGTTGCTTGTATTGATCAATCCACCTATTCTGCTTACGTCACAGATTATGCAGCTTGGTTCGCAAACATCCTGAACAAACCATTAGAATTGCTTCATATTGGCGACTGTCCATCTCCAAATTTGAAAAATGATATAACGCAAAAAACACCTCGCAGACAACTTTTGAACATGTATTATGATCGTGCTTTGGAAAAAGGTGTCGAGCCATCTTTACTAGGAATTCACGAAGAGTACGGTTATTTTATCGAAAAAATCATTCAATATGAGTCTAAGATTGACTTACTCGTTATGGGTAGACGTGGTGAACAAACTGAAAAACACCAAGAAGTGATTGGCAAGAGCATTCAACAAGTTATGCGCACGCTTCATACGCCTATTTTAACCATTGCCGAAGAGTTCAAAACCCCTAAGAATAGTATGTTAGCCTTCAGTGGCAGCGAAATTTCAAAGCGCCTTGTAAAGCATTTGGCACAAGAGAAATACTGTTTGTCTATTCCATTATACCTAATCATGTCAGGTGACAGAACAGATGAACGTCAAGAAGAATTAGATTGGGCGCACAAAACCTTGGAACACGCTGGATATAAAGTCATTTCTTCTTTTATTTTAGGAGGAGGCAATATCGAAGATACTGTCATCCGAACAGTTCAAGAACAGTGTATTGATATTTTATTTATGGGCGCGTTCGAAAATAACTCTTTGTATAATATGATATTTGGCAGCAAAACCGTTGATCTATTGAGATATTTGAATATCCCTATCCTACACTTACATTAGAAAAAACGTATAAAATACTATTTAATTAACAAACCACTTTTGTAATAATTTGCCACGCGTTTAATGAACTCTTCCATATCTGGATTTTCTTTAACCAGGCGGTTGATTGAACGCCAATCTGGTGTTTCCCTAAATTTTGCAGGGATAATAATATTACTTTCAGAGGGATTTTCTGTAACTAAATTTATAACACCTATTCCATGCAATGCACATAGCATCCTTAACTCCTCCTCCGTCTCTTCACCTTCAATTGTTGCACAAACTAAATACCCATAATTTGCCCAACTAGAGTTGCTGACTGTTTGGAAAAAATCTTCTCTAATGGTTGACATCGTTATTCTTTTTTTCACTTTAAATGCCCAAAGATGAATCATATCGCCACCTCCTGCTTGAACACAGGTTTAAACAACGTGATGCCAACGCTCAGGGATGGCTTGCATCGCAACAATATCTGGATGTAACCACTTATTTGCATTTTTCACTTTTTTCTTTGATCTTGTTTCAACTAGCCTTTTTGAAATCAATCCAATATCACTCAAATAATGTTGTAGTAGAGGATACATTTCTTTTTCAGAAATAATTTCGGCCTTTGATTGCGTTTCAATAGTTTCGGATATTTCTTGATCTGCAACGTCTTGCCCCTCAGACGTCAAAGTAAGATCTGTTTTCACAGAGGAAAACCAAAATTTCCTTGGTCTAGGTTGATCTTGAATTTCTATTGCAGAATAGCTTTTAATCGTCGTCGTCGCACGAGATCCGATTTCGGCTACGATTTGATTGACAAAAGCAGCATTAGTGGCAAACTCTTGAGTGCTATTGAGGCGCTTTTGGGCATAGAACTCAGGATATTCCTTAATTAAAGCTTCTGCTATTTCCCTAGCCGTAAAACGCTGATCTGGATTTGTTTTTAAAAAGGAAATAATCTTACTGACTTGGGAAGCAGTTTGCATATAAAAACCATATCCTATAAGAATAACTCTGATAAAATAATAATATACACGCTATTTCTCCATTCTCAACATATGATGATATTAATGCACTCCATACACTAATATCACCATATTTTGGACTAAGTGAATATGTTAACGATTCCTACACGATTAAAAAACCTTGTTCGTTAGCCCACCGTCAATTACTAAGTTTGTTCCTGTAATAAATTCTGCGCGTTCACTTGCTAAGAAAAGAACAGATTCAGCAACCGCTTCTGCAGTCACCATTTTACCCATCGGATTTTTCTTCAGGCATTCTTGAAAGAAATCTGGTGTTTCAGTTTCTATTTTATTCCAAATCCCACCTTTGAAATAAACATTGCCAGGGGAAACTATATTCACACGCACATTATCACTTGCCACTCTTAGTGCCAAAGATTTCCCATAATGATTTAACGCGGCTTTTAAAGAACCATATGGTTCTGAAAAACCATCAATTTCAACCGCTGAAACCGTTGAAATAATAACAATATTTCCATTTTTTTGTTCGGTTAAATAGGGTACCACCGCATTCATCAGCGCAATATTTCCAAATAGATCGATATCTGCTGCTTTTTTCCATGTTTCCAAATCGGTGCCAGAAGCAAGCGCACTGACATTTGAAACGACGATGTCTATTCCGCCCATTTCTTTATGAGCTTGATGGATCCAACTTTCAATTTGCTTTGGCTCTGACATGTCAACAACAGCACCTCTTGCTCTGTTACCCAAAGTAGCGACCGCTTCATTTACACCTTTTTCTTGGCGCGCACAAATATATACTTCGGCACCCTCAGCAATAAATTGTTGTGCAATGGCAAAACCAATTCCTTTGGAGCCACCGCTAATTACAACTTTTTTATTCTTTAAACCAAGTTCCA
Organism: Commensalibacter communis; assembly: GCF_947179105.1. NCBI lineage: Bacteria > Pseudomonadati > Pseudomonadota > Alphaproteobacteria > Acetobacterales > Acetobacteraceae > Commensalibacter > Commensalibacter communis. Next base: position 347,412 of record NZ_CAMXCK010000002.1, on the reverse strand, counting down.
TTATAAACTCCTACGTTTACTTAAATTTAGTTATATCAAAGACTTTTCTTTACAAAATGACAATCATCGGAAAAACTATAATTTCCAATATTAAAAAAGATTTTATCCATGTTCACAGCCCTCGAAGTTTCACAAACTTTACGTAAAATCCGCCGACAAAACCCATTGATCCATAATATTACCAATATGGTTGTTACCCAATTTACAGCCAATATATTATTAGCCTTGGGTGCTTCCCCTGCAATGGTCAATGCCGAAGAAGAGGTCGAAGAATTCGTACAAATAGCCAAAGCTTTGGTCATTAACCTTGGAACTATCAATGCTCCGCAAGCCAAAGCCATGCAACTGGCCTCTCGAACCGCACACGACCATCATATCCCATGGGTTTTAGATCCCGTCGGTGTCGGCGCATGCACCTATCGTTCAAGAGTTGCTGTTGAATTATTAGCCAATCATCCAACAACTATTCGAGGCAATGCATCAGAAATCCTTGCTTTGTATGCATTATATACACAACAAGCGTCTTATCATAGCGGTCATGGCGTTGATAGTAAAGACCAACCTGAACAAGCATTAGAGGCTGCAAAAAAATTAGCTCTATCTTGTCACGCCATCGTTTCAATCAGTGGAAAAACGGATTACATCACCGATGGTCATCAAGTCGTAGAAATCCATAACGGCCATATCATGATGACCAAAGTAACTGGATCAGGGTGCAGCGCCACTGCCATCACTGCAGCTTGTCTGGCCGTTGAAACCGATGCGTTGGCTGCATCAGCACATGCCATGGCTTTGATCGGCACCGCTGGAGATATTGCCATGCAAAACACCAAGGGTCCGGGAAGTTTGCAAATTGCTTTACTTGATGCGCTTTATCTTTTAAATGAAGATCAACTAATCAGCCAAACCAACATTAAACTGCAATAAAAATATATAGTTTCTTATTCCTATGAAATGAGTCAATGTTATTCAGCACGCAAGAATTTTTAATTCTTTTCCTTCCTCTTGTCCTCATTGCTTTTTACAGCGTTGTTCAAGTCAGAATTGCAAGACAGCTAGTTATTATCGCAGCCTCTTTGTTTTTTTACGGCGTGTGGAACTGGCATTTTGTGCCTTTTTTAGTTTTGCTTACCTTTATCAACTGGGCAATTGCTTGCCAATATAGCAAGAGTCTAAATAAAATTTGGCTAACCAGTGGGGTTATTCTGAACCTTTCCATGCTGGGATTCTTTAAATATGCCAACTTCTTTGCTGAAAACATAGATGATTTGTTTGGTATTCATCATACCACATGGAATATCATCATGCCTTTGGGGATTTCATTCTTTGTCTTTCAAAAAATCTCTTATTTAATCGATTTAAGACGTGGCGATAAACATATCTATAGCCTTGTCGACTTCTTCGAATTTGTTACCTTTTTCCCGCAGTTGATTTCTGGACCTATTGTTCGACATAATGAAATTATTCATCAATTTGAAAAGAACCCTGTTAATCCACAATTATGGGAAAATATCAGCAAGGGCTTATGCTTAATCCTGATTGGCTTGGTTAAAAAGGCGGGGATTGCCGAGAGTATTGCAATGACGTGCAACCCTTTGTTTGGCAAAGCCGCACAGGGACAACTTTTGAACATGACAGAAAGCTGGGTTGCTGCTGTTGCTTATAGTTTACAAATCTTCTTTGATTTTTCTGGTTATTCAGATATGGCGATTGGCGCGGCACTTCTATTTGGGTTGCAATTGCCCTATAATTTCAATGCCCCTTATCAATCTCATAATCTACAAGAATTCTGGCGACGTTGGCATATGACGTTATCTCGTTTCCTCAGAGATTATCTTTATATCCCATTGGGCGGAAACCGATGTGGTCCAATTCGACAAAGCGTCAACTTGATTACAACAATGTTATTGGCTGGTTTGTGGCATGGTGCAGGATGGAGCTTTGTCGCATGGGGCGGCATGCATGGCATTGGCTTAACGATTAATCATGGATGGAACAAGATTGCACCTTTCAATTTTCCAAAACCCATTGCATGGATGATCACACTCTTATTTCTACTCTTTAGCTGGGTGCTTTTTCGTGCCGAAAGTTTCTCAACCGCAACCCATATTTGGCAATCGATGATTGGATTAAATGGTTTTGGAACTTATAAAATCCGCCACAACATTGTTTTCTATCTTGCCATCTTATTAGTATTATTTTGCCCATCCAGCCAAAATTTGGTGAATAACTATTTACGCCCATCTAAATGGATTGCCATTGTCGGAGGCATTGCTGCTGCTTTTTTCATTCTTTTGATTGGGGGACGCATTCCTGATGCCTTCATCTACTTCCGCTTCTAACGCTTGGCGTAAATTCGCTTTTATTTTCCTTGGAATTACGGGCGGAGCAATCTTCTTCATTTGGTTATTTATTGTTGTTGTGGACCCTTGGGGAATGTTACCTTTATCACCGCCATTCCATAGGATTCCAATCTCCACCAATGCACGTTATAGTTTCCCTGCATTAGCAGTTGATAAGCAATTTGACTCAGCTATTTTTGGCACTTCAACCAGCCGACCTTTGCAACCTGCAATTCTCAACAAACCTTTTGATGCAAAATTTGTTAATTTATCAATGAATGCCTCCACACCATGGGAACAAGAAAAAATATTTAATCTTTTCTTGAAACATCATCCCAACCCAAAAATGATCATTTTTAATACGGATAATATTTGGTGTTTCGATGATCCGCATCATTCAGCAAGACCAATACCCTTATGGATGTACGAAGGTTCACCATGGATTGGATATTTAAAAATGGCGAACCAATATGCGCTTCAAGAAGCAGCCAACCAATTTGCATGGTTAATAGGATTTAAAAAACAACGTTATGGCTCTGATGGCTATACGCCTTTGCTACCAGCATCCTTTGTGTATGACCCAAATAAAGTCAACAAAACCTTTACAGAATGGGCACAAGAAGATAATTCCGCACCGAATGGACGGATCCCCATACAACCTGCACTGCCTAGATTACAGCGTATGATTAACAAACTCCCTAAAGAAACGGTTAAAGTGATTATCATTCCACCTTTTTCTGCTGAATTTTATGGTAAAGCAGGAGGATGGACAGATACCAGTTGGAAATCATGCAAAGCAAATATTGAGTCTGTTATACGAACTGCACCTAACAGCATAGCTATCGATTTTGCAATTCCAAACCATTTCACGCAACAAAGAACAAGCTTTTGGGATCCCATTCATTATCGTCCTTTTACCGCGAAAATGGTTATGGATGGAATTATAAAAGCCGTTTTGGATCATCAAGAATTACCAAATAACGAAAGTAAAATATTGGAACAAAATGTACAATAATATGTAGAGATTGACGGTATTATTTTAGGGATATCAAATAGTGAAAGATGAAATATATACGAAATAAAACTCAATATTTTAAGAGCGATGAAAAGTTAAGAAATTTATTGTTTTTCATCACTCTGTTTTTACTTAAATATTACCGTTTCCACGTAATACCAAAAATATTATTATGACTATGGCAATGTCAAAGGTCAGTGCCACCAACGGTTAATCCAGACATTTTTAGTGCAGGTTGCCCCACACCCACAGGCACACCTTGCCCTGCTTTTCCACAAGTGCCGACTCCTCTATCAAGCTCCATCTTATCGCCAATCATGGTGATTTTAGTTAATGCGTCAGAACCATTTCCAATTAAGGTTGCACCCTTAACAGGATAAGTTATTTTACCATTTTCAATGAGGTAAGCTTCAGAAGTGGAGAATACAAATTTACCAGAGGTAATATCGACTTGTCCGCCACCAAAATTAACCGCATAGATCCCACGTTTAGTATTGGCAATCATGTCTTCGAGAGAGTCTTTGCCTTCTAACATAAACGTATTAGTCATACGAGGGATTGGCGTATATGCAAAGGATTGTCTACGTCCGTTTCCTGTTGATTGTTTACCCATTAAACGCGCATTTAACCGATCATAGATAAAACCAGTTAAGATACCATCTTCAATCAAAATTGTGCGTTGTGTTGGGGTTCCTTCATCATCGATGCTAAGGCTACCTCGACGATTAGCAATGGTGCCATCATCAATGACGGTCACACCAGGGGCTGCAATCCGTTGTCCCATTAATCCAGCAAAAGCAGAAGTGCCTTTACGATTGAAATCGCCTTCTAGCCCATGTCCAATGGCTTCATGTAATAAAATACCCGGCCACCCAGCACCTAAAACAACGTCCATTTCTCCAGCAGGGGCGGGTTTGCTTTGTTGATTGACTAAAGATTGACGTAAAGCCTCATCCACAGCAGATTTCCAAAGCGATTCTTGAGTGATCTCATCATATCCATAACGACCACCACAACCATAAGAGCCAATCTCTCTGCGTCCATCTTCTTCGGTAATAACCGACACATTAAGACGTACTAAAGGACGAATATCGGCTGTTCTGAAATGATTGGCGCGAATAATTTGAATGGCTTGCCATTCGCCTGAAATCGAAGCACTGACCTGCACAACACGCTTATCTTTGCCACGAGCATAAGCATCAATTTCATGGAGTAAATGCGCTCTGGCAGAAAAGCTGCCTTGTTGTAGAGGGTTTTCAGGATGATATAAACGCTGATTGGTTGCAATGGGATTATCGGACATAGTGCCACTGCGTCCCATTTTGAGTTGGCTGACGGTCTCACCCGCACGAGTAAGTGCTTGATCATTTAACTCATTAGAGTGTGCAAAGCCTGTTTCTGTATCTAAAACAGAGCGTAATCCAAAACCAGAAGTGATATCGGTTGTGGCTGTGCGAATAGTCCCATCGTCAATAGAGATCATCTCACTTTCACAATATTCCAGAAAAAGCTCGCCATCATCCATGCCGTTTAATGTATTATGAACCGATTTTTCAGTTTGATTACGATCCAGTTGGCTGGAGGCAGAATTGAAGAATAGATCATCTGTCATTGTAAGGGCATTAATGGAATCTGTCATGGAGTATAGGCTTTCCTGATGTGAAATTAGCGTTAGATATTATAAAGAAATTGTGTTTTTAATACGAGAGCGATGCAAAGCAATGATTAACGTTGTCAGTAAAATAATAGCAAAAGCTTGATGAATAGTTCCAGCCCATACGGGAACAACTAATAATAAGGTCGTGACCCCTAGTGCATATTGAATAAGTACTGCCCATCCCATAAGCATGAATGAGTCTTTTACAGATTTAGTTGCCGAAGTTTTTAATCCAAGGAAAAGAGTGATCAAAACCATAATTGCTGTGATGGTTGCCAAGAGGCGATGGTTAAATTGAATGGTAGCCACGTTATCGATGAAATTTGCTAGAAACGGAGAAAGAGAAGCATAATCAGTCGGGATTAAATGACCATTCATCAAAGGGAACGTGTTGAAAGAATGTCCTGCATGGGTTCCAGCAGTAAAGCCACCCGCAATGATTGTGATACAAACTAAAACAACATCGATCCATAATAATGTTCGTATTGGTTTGATCTTATTTTTATCCAAAGAAACGTCAGGTTGTGGGGTTCTGACTGAAAGTGCCGTCCATAAAATTGCAATATATAGAGCAATTGCACAAGATAAATGTAACACTAATTTAACAGGTTCAACAGCAGTACTATTTGGACGGAAACCTGATGCAACCATGAACCAGCCAATTCCACCTTGTAGTCCCCCTAGAATAAATATAATAAAGAGTATGATTGCTAATTTTCTGGTAATCGCACGTTTAATAACGAAATATATTAAGGGCAGCAGAACAACAAACCCAATCAGCCTTCCTAAGAAACGATGACTCCATTCAGCCCAAAAGATTTGTTTAAACCCATCTAGTCCAAAACCATTATTTAAAATCTGATATTGCGGAATGGTTTTATAGAGTTCAAATTGCCTAACCCACTCGGCATGGCTTAGTGGAGGCAACATGCCTGTAACAGGCCTCCAATCCATAATAGATAGACCCGAGCCCGTTAAGCGTGTATATCCACCAAGGGCAATCATGCAAAGCAGCATGAAACAAATAAAAAATAACCAGTTTGAGATAGATTTATTATATTGCATGGCTAGAGAATTATTTTCATAAGGGTTATAAGATAAGGTTTTATAAGAAAAACATGTTCTAGTTTGATTTTTAGTCTTATAAACAGCTTTTAGCAAGTCGCACTTTTAAATAGTGATTAAAAGATAGATTATGAATGAAAATATAAAGTCGTCAAATTTAACGTCTATTTTAAAACAATTTTACAAGCCAATTTTGATGGTTACGGGAATTGTTCTTGTTGCTTTTTTTGCACGTTATTTTCATGGGCTTGATCTATTTTTACGTGATCAGAATTTATTAAAAAGTGGTACGCAAGGGCAAATTATATTTTTATTTATTGCGATTTCGATGTGTGCCATTGGCTTTCCAAGGCAAGTGGTTTGTTTGACCGCAGGTGTCGTGTATGGATTTTGGCTAGGTTTTTTGTATGCAACGATTGCAACGATTGTGGGTGCAGTCATTACCTATAGTTGGGCGCTATGGCTGGGTAAGGATTGGGGGGCAAAATATTTGTCTCATTCAAAGTTCAAAAAAATCAGTCGGTTTATTCGTGATAACCCTTTTAGTGCTGTTCTAATGTGTCGTTTGATGCCTGTTGGCTCTTCAGTGGTTTTAAATACAACAGCTGGTGTTATAGGGGTTGGTTGGCTGCCTTTTCTGGGAGCGACAGTTTTAGGCAGTATGCCTCAAACGATCGTCTTCGTTTTATTAGGGGGTGGCGTTCGGATTGGTCATACGGGACAAATTATTCTCAGTGCAGTTTTATTTACACTCTCTGCAGGATTGGGGATATTTTTAATGAAACGTTCTTTTTCTAAGAAAAATGACTTGTTATTGCCTTAATTTCCTTTTTATAATGGTTAAACTGTTTCACAAAAAGGAATTTTACAAATGAAATTATTTACAAAACCAGGTGCTTGTTCTACCGCAGACCATATTGCGTTATGTTGGTGTGACGCCAAGTTCGAATTCCAGAACGTAACCCCTGAATTATTAAAAGATCCTAAATTTCTAGAACTCAATCCAATGGGGCAAATCCCTGTTCTAGTCGATGGGGATTTTGTGTTAACTCAAAATGTTGCCATTTTGACGTATATTGCAGAGTCTTTTCCAAATGCTAAATTATTAGGCGATGGCAGTTTGCAACAAAAAGCAGAAGCTTTACGTTGGTTATCTTTTGTAAATGCTGATGTTCATCCAAAATTTGCATTGATCTTTGCTGGCGCAAAATATAGTTCCGATCCTACAATCATTGAAGCCTTGTCAAAAGGGGCTCGTAACATTTTACATAAACTATTTGGGAAAGCAAACGATCAGTTAAATGGTAAAGAATGGATTTCTGGTTTCCGTAGTGTTGCAGACCCTTATCTCTTTATGACGTTAACGTGGGCAAAACATTTAAATATAGATTTGTCCAATTATGGGAATTTACAAAATTATTTTGATAAAATGCAAAAAGATCAAGGTGTGCAAGCAGCATTTAAAGCTGAAGGATTGATTTAATTTTATAATTTGGATGATGATATGACTGAGTATCTGCCTGCTTCTTTTATATTTCGATTGGCACCTCCTGATTTTGATCCAGAGGTCAAAGTAATCAGAGAGATACGAGATAATAAAGATTGGGATAAGCCTGACTTTTCCTCTTCATATCATCGCCTTCAGCGGTTCTCATTAGAGGACGAATGGGATACCAAACCCCCTTATCGACATGTTGCCTATAATTTATTGTTCGAACATGTTGTTATTAGCTCTGAGAGCGGTCTTATTCGGACGAACGATGGTCGTATGGTCGCAGATACATTTGACCATGCACAATCGACTTTGGATTTATTCAAATATTCTGATCCACATTATGTTGCTATTCCCCAACCACAAGAGCAGCTTGTGGGGTGTTGGTTATCTTTATTGTCGTCAAATCAAGATAATTATTACCATTGTTTGGTGATGAATATAGGAAAATTGTTTCAGATTGATGCTCATGAAGCTGAGATGATCGATGGCGTATTAATCCCGTATCATTTAACTGATGTTGAATACAGAGCTCTTGAAATTGGATTAAATTACGTTTTCGGAGAACGTGCAGTACAGATCAAAAGGGTTCAATGGGGACAATCTTTTGCAGTAGAGAAAATATTTTTTCCATGGAATGCTGTGGCAGTGTTTTTTGGATATACACATTCAGGTGTTATTTCTTTTTTTCGACAATTAACCCTTGAATTAAATCCTCTAGGAGTGCCTTTACCGACACGTTTTTATATTGATCGTCGAGCAGCCTCCAATCGTATGTTGCATAATGAGGATGAATTAATAGAAGTGTTAGAACAACATGGATTTGCTATTATTCAATTGGAACATTTGACTTTTGATGAGCAGGCACATTTATTCGCTAATGCTGACTATATTATTGGAGCGCACGGAGCAGGGCTAGCTAATATGGTGTTTTGTAAACAAGGCACAAAAATTATAGAGCTGATGCCTCATACATTAGCACGGTGGTGTTACCGTCAAATTGCAATGGTAGCAGATTTACCTTATCAGTGTATCATTACACAAAGTCACTCTGAAAATGAAGGAATACCACCTGCGTGGGCGTCCCATCATATCTCTATTCCAGATATATTAGACGTTTTAAATCATTAATTACAAGAATTCTCTATGTTATTGGCACTCGACAATCACAGCTTGTCCTCGTGTGAGATCCAAAACGCGATCATATAAAGCTGTATAAGCGTCTTCGGGAACAGTAATTTCTATCTCCACTTCTGCGCCAAACTCTTCATTAATAATTTGGGCATCATATTCAGCCATTCGAGCTTTCAGCAGTGCATAATCTGAAAAAGAACATAAGATACTTGCTGTTTTTTGCGGAATATATTCTGTCCGAGGTGCCTGACGCAAACATTCCGCTGCTGTGCCACTATAAGCTCGGATTAACCCCCCTGCCCCAAGTTTAATCCCACCGAACCACCGAATAACCAAGATCAAGAGTTGATCAAAATTTTGCTTTTCAATAACCTGCAAAATCGGACGACCTGCTGTTCCAGAGGGTTCACCATCATCATCACTACGATATTTTTGTCCAATTCGATATGCCCAACAATTGTGTGTTGCTTCTGGTATGCTGAGTTTCTTTAGCCATTCATGCGCTTGCTCTTCAGATAGTACAGGAACTGCATGTGCAATAAAAACGCTTTTCTTGATTTCTTTCTCATATTGATATGGTTCGACCAATCGATAAATAGTAACAGCAGTATTCATATATTATCCATTATCATATTTCATATCATAATCTCACTATCTAATCTTCTTTTTTACAATAGCGTCATCTTAGATTGTCATACAATCATCTGTTAATATTCATCAACTCACTATAAGAATAATCTTTTTTAACCATATAATAAAAGTCCTATTATAAAGCTAAGTAGCGCTTCTATCATTATAATATTGATATCTTAGCTTGCCAATTATTTATCTTATAATAAATAGCAGCTTTGATTTAAAACCTCGCTCACTAATATTATTTAGTTATTGAAATTGTCTTTATATTCAAAATCACGTTTCCCGTTGTCCAGTGACATTGAGTAATTTGCACAAACTATCTTGGTCTAGTGAATAATAAAACGTTACATGATAAACAACATCAATCTTATTCATTCCAGTAAAATACGGTTAAGCGTCCAAAAAAAAATATCCAAAGAACAACGTAACCAATTCTTTATCACTAATCATAAACAATACTGATAATCCATAAGCAGGCTTTTATGACAAGTAATCAATCGGGTTACTTCATATCTTTTATAACGTTAACCGTACCTTGTTATTATTCTTTTGTATGTCGTTGTGACCCCTACAATAAATTTGTTAGTTAATACAATTTTTTATTTTAATTTTACAGCAAATTAATAGCGCTACAGACAGTGTCTGTATCTTTGAGGTTCATAGGATTGGCAGCCCCCCGACTATAATCATTTCAATTACTATTTTATAAGTAATTTTTCTATCATTGCGAAATTCAAATAAACTCAGTAATTTGAAATATAATGAATAACTCTTGAGAAAAATATTACAAGCAATCTTGATTTTATATTTAGATAAACTATGGTTTTTATAAGAGAGATTTTACAATTCTCTATTCAAAGCCATATTTCCTTATAATACTTAAAATAAATATCTCTTTTTTCTTTTCCTATCAGAAAGCATATTCATGAGACTAATTATACGCTCTTTTTTTATTTTATTATTGATGCTGGGGGTATGTATCACCAGTACAAACTTTGCCTTTGCTCAACAAAATACCACAAACACAGCAACAAATAATTCTTCTGCACCATCTGTTTTTGTGAATCTTCCTGATACGACAACACAACCCCAACTTGATTCAATGACAAAACAATTGAAATCAATCAGCAAATCTTTGCAGTCGATGGGAAAGTCAGAAGATCGAAATGCGTTTAAAAATTTATTGGGTCAGGTTCAAGATATTTCGATAACTGCAACAGACCTAATTAAAGTATTACAGCCTCGTCTGGCAGGATACACAAACGCTCTGAAAATATTGGAATCAACCAAAGATACAACAACTGCTAAAAGTGATGATAACAAAACTACCGCGGATTCCAGCAACGCAACCGTTGATGATTATCAACAATCTTTGTCAAAAAATCGCCGCGATTTACAATTGAAAATTCAACAAGCAACCATTATTCAGCTTGAAGCCAATAGTCAAATTGCACAAATTCAACAAATCCTAGATAATATCCAACAAGTCCAAATGTTTACCCACCTTCCCTCTCCTTTGAGTGGGGATTTTTGGGCACAAATAAGCTTATATCATAAAACAGATCAAGCACGATTAACTAAAATATATACTGATTTCAGCAGTTTATTTTCACAAACTTGGAATGATGGGTTATCCAGTCGTGCACAAATGCTGGGAGGAATTCTTGTTGCATTACTAATTATATTTTTTGCACGTCCTTTTATCGAAAAAATTATTACGAAAATTGTCGAAAGGACAGTACCACCAACTCGTCTTAGACGTAGTTTAATGACACTTTGTGCTGCGATTTTATCTTCTATTACTGCTGGTGTTTCAGCAACTGTTATTTTTGCGTCACTTGGATATCAAGATAATATTAATCACTCCGCATTTGAATTTTCACAACATATTATCCATCAGCTTTATTTTTGTGGATTTATTTTAGGATTATATCGTGGATTTTTAGCAGTAAAGAGTCCGCAATGGCGCCTATTACCCATTGGTGATAAGACCGCACAAGCCGTCAATATATTACCAATCATCTATGCATTAATGGTTTTTTTACTGGGAGTTGTAAAATATATTAATTCCACAAGCGGTGTCAGCATCTTTGCACAACAATTATGTAATGGATTCTTTACCATTCTTGCTGCTTTTCTCTTTTTATCTATTCCGATTAAATTGCGACAAATCGGTACCGAACGATTAAGCTCAGGAACAAATAATGCTCCAGGACTTGGGTTTTTCTTTATCGCTATTGGTTTACCGATTTTCTGTATCGTATCTATTATTACCGTACTAGCAGGTTATATTCATCTTGGCTACTCAATGTCGGTTTGGTTAAATTGGGTGATTCTTGTTTTTAGTACTTTGAATCTATTAAAAATTCTTTTGATTGATATAACCAATCTCTTTTTTGACCCTGATCGATGGGTTGGGCAAAAAATTCGTTTGCTAGGGATCAAACCTCAAAGTATGGAACAACTTGCCACTGTTATTAATGGGGCAATCACCGTTCTGACCGTGCTATTAATTATTGCGTCTTTCTTATCACCAGGTAATTTTGATCTGGTCATCTTTGCTCAACATTTATCTTTAATCCTTCAAACCCAAAAAATAGGAAATATTTCTATTTCCTTTGCCTCTATTGCGCAGGCATTTGTGATATTTATTATTGGTATTTACGTCATTCGTATTATTCGAAATTGGCTGAACGAGAAACTATTTCCAAAAACGACGCTAGATCATGCAACACGCAACTCCATTGATACCATCTTTAACTATTGTTGTTGGATTATCGTTGCGGTCATCATCTTATCCACACTTGGGGTAACGGCACAAAATATTACTTGGATTGTCAGCGCATTGTCTGTTGGTATCGGTTTTGGTTTACAAGCGATTGTTCAAAATTTTGTTTCTGGCTTGATTTTATTGGCTGAACGTCCCGTTCGTCTGGGTGATAGCGTTACCGTTGGCGGGGTTAAAGGTACAGTAAAAAGCATTAAAGTAAGAGCAACAGAAATACAATTAAGTGATTTTTCAACCCTCATTGTTCCGAACTCTCAGCTTATTACCTCATCTGTTCAAAACTCTACGCGTAGTCGTCATATGGGGTTAATTTCAATCAAACTGCCTGTAATTGCGCCCAGACAACTCGAAAGAGCCAAGACGCTTATTTTGGATATTATGAATAATCATCCTGAAGTGGTTGAAACACCAAAACCAAGTGTTTTAGTAGATAGTGTAACAGAAATCGCTCTGGTTATGTCTATTACTTGTTATGTAAACCCAACCAGTAGTACAGACGGCGTTAAAAGCGATATTTTAACACAATATCTCAATGAAATAAGCAAAATTGCCACAACCATACCAATGGAGAAATCTGAACCAGAAGAATCCCTTGCATCTGGGCAAGAGTGATCTATAAGAGAAAATATTAAAGAACAACATGGAAAGATGTGATTTCGTCATATCTTTCCATTTATGATATCAAAGTAACATTATGCATCTTACTGAATCTCTTCCTTTACTCCATACATTTACAAGCATTTCAGGCAGCTTCTTATTTGCATTTCTGGCACTAATTCCTATTGCAGATCCACTTGGTTCGTGTTTGATCTTTTATCAAGTTACCGAAGAACGAGAAGATGCAGAGCGTAGGATTTTGGCGCGCAAGATTGCAATTTATGCCTTTATCATACTTGCATTTTCTGTTTTTATTGGTGAATTCGCACTTCGTTTTTTTGGAATCAGTCTTCATGCGGTCCGAATCGCTGGGGGATTAGTCATTGCCGTTAGAGCATGGTCTTTACTCAACGCTCCAGAACAAAATGCCGATCGTAAACAAAAAGAAGCAGAGCAAGGTGGACGAACAATGGCGTTGCCTAATGGACTCGATGCAGCATTCTTTCCTTTGACCATGCCTTTTACAATAGGACCAGGTTGTATCGCTGTTGCTATTTCATTAAGCTCTTACAGGCCTGCTGAGAATATTACCAAAATATTTAACTTTTACGGAGGATTGCTTTTCGCAATTATCAGCGTATGCCTTATCATCCTGTTGGCATATACATTCTGCGATAAAATCATGAAAGTTCTTGGAAAATCAAGAGCACGCATCTTATCCAGATTGGCTGCACTCGTTTTATTATGTATTGGTGTACAAATTGTTGGCACTGGTATACAAGGGTTTTTGATGCCCATTTTCCACCAGACTTAAATTCTAAGGTAATTGTCTTACAAAACGTTATTTATTCAACTATTTTGTAAGATAATGTAATTACCTCAATATTTCTTTTACTTTTTGCCTCAGTTCAAGCAATATTTCGTCTTCAAAATATGGATTCTTTTTTGCCCAAGCTAATGTCCTCCATGAAGGATGAGGCAAAGGAAAAAAGTTAGGCAAATAATCTTTATAATTTTTCACACGATCTGTTACCGTGCCTTTACCTAATACATAATTTTGAGCGTATGATCCAACCAATAACGTCATTTGTAATTCTGGCAACTGTTGAAGGATCTTATCCCGCCATCGAGGGGCGCACTCTTTTCGTGGCGGTAAATCACCCCCATTTTTTAACTTTCCAGGATAACAAAAGCCCATCGGAACAATCGCAATTAAAGATGAGTTATAAAATGTTTCTCTATCAATTTGTAACCACTCCCTCAACCGATCTCCGGAAGGATCATTAAAGGTTATCCCTGTTTCATGCGCCAGAGTTCCTGGAGCTTGGCCTGTAATTAACAAACGTGCCTTAGAAGAACCAACTTGCAAAATAGGCTTAGGACCAAGGGGCAACCCTTCACAAAAATGACAAGCTCTCACTTCTTTCAACAATCGATCTAATGAATTCATAATTCCATAGCCTTCTCTATTAATCTCAACAAAGACTTCGTCAAAGTGCCATTGTCAATTTGAACATATCTATTTTCGCTGATTTAGAATGGATTTATTCTCTCATGATCTAAAATTATCATGTCGTGATCAAAATACAAAGTTAATTAAACAACACTATTTCGACTACCGAATATGTATTGCTTTAATTTGAAAAATGTTACCCATCTAGAAATTTACGATAATTTTTATCAACATACATGTTGATGCCATTGCCAAAGAAGTCACCTAAATTCACATATTTATCTTCATCAACTATATTTTTGGCCAACCCCAACGGTAAATCAATCTTCATATTTTTTTTAAGAAAAACAATATAGTAATCTTCTAACCTTGGAATATGGTCATAAGAAAGACAACCCCAAATGAATTTTTCATCTAAGAAAATTGAGCTTGTGGCATCGAGAAAACTAAAAACATCTACAGTACGAACATTTCCAACTATTATCGTATAATCAAAATCATTATCAGTATCTTTTTGGCTTATGCCAGAATATGCATGTAAACCTAAATATAAATCGTATAAATAGAATTCAATGGTAGAAGAAAGCTCACAATTTGTAATGTCTTCAATAAAATTATCTTTATTAAATTCATATGAGTTATTGGGATATTTAATGATTTCTATCCCTTTAGTTCTTCTTTTTTGAGCATATCGTCCAAACATACCTTGTATCTCACGCACTTTATATTTGTGAAATATACTCAATGTATAAATGTAATCATCTTCAAATGAAGGATTTGATGTTCTTATATGTAAGTAATAATCGGTTGACATTTCATCCTCATTTAAAAATTAAACAATGAATATTGCTCATTCCTTCGTGGATGGAAGGAGGTCTATTATACACACATATATAAACGTTTAATTATAGATATAAACAATATCCTTTATATTTCTTTTGCGAGAATTTGCTGCACAAATTGCGGAACTAATTGCGTAGCAGGCCCAAGTCGGCTTTCATCAAACAAAGATGTCCCCGCAGATGGCTCTAAATTAAGTTCCATCGTTTTCGCATGAGCAGAGGAAGCCATTTGAACGAATCCAGCCGCAGGATACACAACCCCCGAAGTTCCAATAGAAACAAAAAGATCGCATGACAACAACGCTGATTGAATCTCCTCCATATCATAAGGCATTTCCCCAAACCATACGATATCAGGTCGTAATTTATGCTGCCCACAATGAGGGCATGGCGTATTGACCAAACAATCTTGGCACCATTCGATTTTTGCATTACACGCAGTGCACCATAATTTATACAACTCCCCATGCATATGATATAAATGCTTACTACCTGCTCTTTCATGTAGATCATCAATATTTTGAGTTATTATGAGTAATTCTGCATTAATTTTCTTTTCATAAATTGCTTTTTCTAGCTCAGCCAAGGCAATATGGCCCTCATTGGGCTGAACATTTGGTAAATCCCTTCGTAATCTATTATAAAATTCGTGGAGTTTCTGAGGATTCTTTTGAAACCCTTCTGGTGAGCAAACATCTTCCATACTATATTTTGCCCAGATTCCATTTGCATCTCGGAAAGTATCTAAACCTGATTCCTTGCTGACCCCCGCACCAGTTAAAACCACAATTTTTTTCATTCTATACCCCACGAAAATATTCAATTATTTTATTATAATCATTTACAGATACTTAAAAAACACATTAAAGTAGTTTTTTATAAATATTGTAAATGAATGTTATTTTATTTTTACTAGGACAGAGATTTGTCAAATGCGCTTTAAATTTTTTAAACGTTCAAAAAAAGTCGCCGTCATTACAGGGGCAACGGGTGGGTTAGGCAAAGACCTAGTTAAACGCTTGCTTGATGAACAATATCGCGTCATCATGGTTGCTAGAAATCTTCAACAGCTTGAACAAATTTCTCTACATTATGGGAAAGATGTTACTGGATGTCTATGCGATATTTCTCATAATAACGAAATTGCTTATCTATGCCATGATGTACGTTCCCGTTTTGGACATATCCATGTTCTGATTCACAGTGCCGGCACCATTAGTCCTGGGGCTTTAGATAACCAAACAGATCAAATGATCGCAGAACAAATTCAAGTCAATTTAACAGGTGCTATTTTAATTACCAAAGGCCTGTTACCTTTAATGAGACGCAACAGCTCAATTATTTTCATTAACTCTTTGGGTGGGTTATTACCGCTTAAGCATAGTGCTTTATATTCAGCCAGTAAATTTGGATTACGAGGGTTCGCATTGGCTTTATCCTTAGAGCTACGTCCCAAACGCATTTACGTTTCCTCGATTTTCCCAGGGGCTATTGAAACCCAAATGTTGCACAGAGAAATGAAATGTGGTGGATCGATCCTTAATTTCTGTTCTCCTCCACTTTCGACTGAAATCGTTTGCGATACAGTGATTAAGGCTATTCGACAACGTAAATTGGAATATTTTCTTCCTAAATGGAGCGGACTACAAATAAAACCTTTGATGATGCTCCCTGGTTTAATCAGGTTGATAATGCCTATATTGGAAAAAAAGGGTCGGAAAGGCCAAAAAATTTGGAAAAATCAGCAAATATCCTCTACATCAAAATAATAAATAGATAAAAATCGATTGCGCTATTAGAGCGAACCTTTTACATGTAAGGGTTCACTCTTAATTTTTTGTTAATTAAATGAACGATCTATAGAAAATGAACGCAACTCAACAAGACTCATTTAACCCTCCTAAAATTGATTTAAAACAATATATACGCTCTATTCCTGATTATCCGAAAAAAGGAATATTGTTTTATGATATTTCAACCTTATTAAGAAATGCTGATGCATGGCAAATTGCTGCGGCTCGCATGGCTAATGGTGTTGCTAAATGGAACCCAGATTTAGTTGCTGGAATTGAATCCAGAGGCTTCGTCAGTGCTTCGCCTTTGGCGTCTTCACTGGGATGCGGTATGATTATGATTCGTAAGCCTGGGAAACTGCCTGGAAAAACAATTTCTTTGAATTATGACCTCGAATATGGACAAAATTGCCTTCACATTCAAGAAGACGCTGTTCAACCTGGTCAACGTGTTGTCGTGGTTGACGATTTACTTGCTACGGGTGGTACGTTGCAGGCCTCTATTGAATTATTACGAAAAGTTGGTGCAGAAGTCGTTGGTGCTGCAGCTTTGATTGAATTAAAAGAGTTAAAGGGACGTGAAAAAATCGACGTCCCTTTGCATTCTGTTATTACTTATGAATAACTAAAGAGTATAAAAAAGTATTTTTATACTTTCTTATTTTTTTCAATAAAGTTTTCTAACCAATGGATGGTGTATTCACCTTTTTGAAATTCTTTATCCGCTAGAATTTGTTGCTGTAAAGGAATGGTTGTTTTCACACCGTCGATCGCCATTTCTCCCAAGGCACGCTGCATGCGTGCAATGGCCGAAGCACGATCAGGAGCATGAACAATAACCTTTGCAATCATACTGTCATAATAAGGTGGAATAGAGTAACCCACATATAATGCGCTATCCAAACGGACACCCAGACCTCCTGGGGCGTGAAACACTTGGATTTTTCCAGGATTAGGAACAAATGTTTCTGGATCTTCCGCATTAATACGGCATTCTATGGAATGCCCTTGCAATTTGATATCTTCTTGTCTCACACTCAGCTTTTCACCAGCAGCAACACAAATTTGTTCTCTTACAAGATCTACGCCTGAGATAAACTCTGTCACAGGATGCTCAACCTGCAATCGAGTATTCATTTCGATAAAACAAAAATGACCATCTTGGTATAAGAATTCTAAAGTTCCAGCGTTTCTGTATCCAAGTTCACGCATTGCATTAGAGGCAATTTCACCAATTGATTGGCGTTGTTCCTCGGTTAATACAGGTGAAGTTGCTTCTTCAAGCACCTTTTGGTGTCTGCGCTGTAAAGAACAATCTCTTTCACCCAGATACACAACATTTCCATGTTGATCTGCCATTATTTGGATTTCGATATGACGAGGTTTATCGAGATATTTCTCCATATAAACTTCATCATTGCCAAAAGCCATTTTAGCTTCTGTTCTAGCAACTTGCCAGGCTTCTTCTAACTCTTCAGCTGTGTGAGCAACTTTCATCCCACGTCCACCACCACCAGCTGTTGCTTTAATCAATACTGGATAGCTAATTTCTTCAGCAACTTTTTTAGCATCAGCAATATCTTTTAATGCACCATCAGATCCAGGCACCAATGGAACATTAAATCTTTCCATCGTTGTTTTAGCTTGGATCTTGTCGCCCATTGTCCGAATATGCTGAGGAGAAGGCCCAATAAAAACCAATCCATGCTCTTCAACAAGCTCTGCAAAATCAGCGTTTTCAGAAAGGAAACCATATCCTGGATGAATAGCCTCTGCACCCGTCACCACTGCCGCAGACAAAATGGCTGCTTTGTTCAAATAACTTTCTGCAAGAGACGGCGGGCCGATACAAACGCTTTCGTCAGCAAGACGCACATGCATCGCATCAGCATCTGCTGTTGAATGCACAGCCACGGTTTTAATACCCATCTCACGACAAGCTCTTAAAACACGAAGAGCAATTTCACCACGATTGGCAATTAAAATTTTTGAGAACATTCTTTTATTCTATTACTACCAACACTTCACCATATTCAACAGGATCGCCTGAAGAAACAAGGATGTTTTTAATTTTTCCTGATTTGTGGGCACGGATTTGATTGAATGTTTTCATTGCTTCAATCAACAAAATCACCTGACCTGATTGCACCGTTTGTCCAACCGTTACAAACGGAGGCGCAGAAGGTTCTGGAGTTAAATAAGCAACCCCAATCATTGGGCTTAAAACCGCACCTGGATCTTTGGATAAATCCTGATTTGATACAACTTGTTCGGATACGCCAGCAACAGCCACTGGTGCTGCTACGGGGGCAACAACGGTGCTGCCACCAAGATTTCTAGCAACACGAATCCGTTGATCCTTTTCTGCAATTTCAATTTCACTTAAACCGGTTTCGGTTAAAATATCTGCTAAAGCACGAATCACTTCGGCATCGACGAGCAGCTTGCTCATTAATTATCCTCTTCTAGAATAAGATCAGCGATTGCAGCCAAAGCCAGAGCGTATCCTTGCAGACCTAGTCCACAAATAACCCCTGTTGCTGCATGCGAAACATAAGAATGATGTCGAAAAGATTCTCGACGATAAATATTAGAAATATGAACTTCTATAACAGGTAATTCTACGGACAACAATGCATCTAAAGTCGCAATCGAGGTATGACTATATGCACCTGCATTTATAACAATCCCTTTTGCTTTACCTTTGCATTCTTGTATCCAAGAAACCAATTCACCTTCGTCATTTGTTTGACGAAAATCAATTGCTATCTCAAGGTTTTCTGCATTTTGAATGCAAATTTGCTCTACGTCATCGAGGGTCGCACTCCCATAAATTTGAGGTTGGCGCATCCCAAGCATATTCAAATTCGGTCCATTCAAAACATATACCAATGGTAATTCCATACCTGTTACACTCTCAGATAAATATATCTTAACTCAATATAACTACTTTTTTTAATAGGCAACTGTTAAGATTACATCAAATTAAAATTGGATTGAACCATGTATTATATATTAAATATTTTTTTTATTACAAGAGTAAAATATTTTATTTTTCAATTAGAAAAACTTATGTACCACACTTGACAGCAACAACTTGAAATTAATCTTTTTTTTGCCATTTTTATAGTGTTTTATGATAAAATAGCATCTGAAATGAAAAAATATTAACAATTTGGAAAGTGTTACTGATAGTCCTGATTAAGGATTATATAGGGTAAACAGAAAGAAAAATGCGACGAAGTTGTACAAAATTATTGGGTCTTTGTTTAATTACTGGAATCGGATTTCAAACTGCACAAACAGCGCAAGCTCATACTGCACACAAGAATACCTATCGTAAAGTGATTAAACATACCAAGACAAAAGTTAAACCTCACCGTAATCGTTACCGACAATCTTTATACCAAAACGATAATGCCAATGCAGATCCTGAACCTCAAAGCAATTCGTATCATCTGGACGATACCCAAGCTGAAAGCGGTACTGCCAGCTGGTATGGTGGCAGACATAACAGAATAAGAACGGCTTCTGGTAAAAAATTTGATAGCAAACAGCTGACAGCTGCTCATCCAACATTACCATTAGGAACCAAAGTGCTGGTTCGCTCTGATGATAGTGGTAATTCCGTCGTCGTCACTATCAATGACAGAGGGCCATATAAAGGCAATCGGATTATTGATCTATCTAAAGCCGCAGCGGGCAAAATTGGTATGCTGCACCAAGGAACAGCCCATGTAACGGTAACGCCAATTGACAATACAGAAGTTGCCATGGCTCCAGAATAATCTATATTTTCAAAATTATTTATATTGCAAAGCCCACCTATCGTTCATTAGGTTGGGCTTTTTCTATAACATATTCTTCTATTTTAGAGTTGAACTGAGCACCCAGCAATACAACGTAACATGAAACCCAAAACCACATCATAACGGCTGCAACGGTTCCCAATGGACCATAAGTACTGGTAAAATTGGCTAAGTGAGCAACATAAAAAGAAAAACCAAACGCAGAAAGCAACCATAAAAGCGTCGATAGAACAGCGCCTGGTAAAATCCAACGCCAGAGAACTAGACTACGAGATGGGCCAAAGCGATAAAATAATGAAAATGTCCAAATAACAAAAAATAGAACCACAACATTACTGACTGTTCTTGCAATATTAAACGCAGGAAAATAGTCATCAAGGTTGGGGAAATAATTCATAATGTCGTAAAAAACATTAAGAGGCAGTAATTTTATGATTGCAGGTATTGCCACAATAATGGCCAAAGTCAGTGAAGTTCCTAAAATAGCACAAAATGTTAACGCCAACGCTAGTAATTGAAATTTAAAAAAATTACGTTCTTCTTTCTTATTATACGCTACATTAAGTCCTGTAATTAGTCCTTTAGTACCTACAGCAGAAGCCCACAAAGCTAAAACAATTGAAATGGCTAACTGTATCGTCAATGTTGATTCTGTTTGATCGATGATCGTATGGATCATTTGTTGCAAAAACGTATAAACAGACGGTGGCAAAAAATGTTGTAAAAATTTGAGCTGAGGCTCAACCGTTTGTGGATCAAAAACCAGTCCATACATAGATATCAAACTGCTGATTGTCGGAAATAATGAAAGCGTTGTAAAAAAAGCACATCCAGCCGAAACCAACATCGATGGTCCTTGGATTAATGCTTTAACTGTATCAATGACAATCGACTTCCATCCGCGAAAAGAAATTTTTAAAGGAGAATATTTCTTTTCATAAAGAACTTCCGCAGAATGTGATTGATTAACGTCACTCATTACTTTTATTTTCCACACCTTTTACGATAATTTTAACGAATAGATATTTTATTTACATGAAAAAGCACCAAATTTCTATATCAAGATTACTCAAAAAACAATAACTTACGAAAATGAATATTAAGCCTATCGTTAAAAAATTATTTTTATGGTTGATTTTGCAACAAAAAAGGGTCATATCGACAAAAACGCAGCAACGCACGTGCCCAGCTTGTTAAAAGCAATTACGCAACGACGTCAAGCGCCTGGCAAATGGTGATGAATAACTACAGAACCATTCTTTTTTCGCCGGTCCGTTGACCGTTCCGCAACATCGCTCTGATTCATACCAATAGAGTGAACTATATAAGGGATAAAAATTGATGAATCCTAAAATCTCACAATTTTTAAATGCTAACCAACTGACAACCCCTTGCCTGATTGTTGATATCGACCAAATAGAAAAAAATTATCAACAATTACATCACGCCATTCCCAACGCAGATATCTATTACGCTGTTAAAGCAAATCCTGCATTATCTATTCTTAATAAACTCATCTCTTTAAATTCATTTTTTGATGCTGCTTCTTGGGAAGAGATCCAATCTTGTTTGAATGCAGGGGCAAAGCCATCTCAGATTTCTTTTGGAAATACCATTAAAAAAACCTCTGCCATTCAAGCAGCCTATCAAGCCAATATCGAACTTTATGCATTTGATACGACCGAAGAATTGCATAAACTGGCAAAACATGCACCTGCGACAAAAGTCTATTGTCGTCTTGCTGTTGATAATATAGGCGCTGATTGGCCATTATCTGGAAAATTTGGCACCACTGTTGAACATGCCATTGAATTGCTTTTAGAGGCAAAAAAAATTGGTCTTTGCCCATATGGTGTATCATTCCATGTCGGCAGCCAACAAACAGATCCACATGCTTATGTAAATGCAATCGAAAAATCTGCTTTGGTATTTAATGCTTTGGCTGATCACGGTATTCTTTTAGAAATGATTAATTTAGGAGGTGGTTTTCCAATACATTATCACAAAGACGTTCCCGAAATTAATCAATTTGCAACCACAATACAAAATAGCTTAATACAATGTTTTGGTGATGACATGCCCAGAATTATATTGGAACCTGGTCGTTACCTTGTTGGAAATGCAGGTGTTGTGTCAACTGAAATTATACAATCCAGCCAGCGTGGTAAAATGAACGGGCCTCGTTGGGTTTATCTCGATATTGGACGATTTGGTGGTTTGGCGGAGACGGAAGGAGAAGCGATTCGTTATCCCATTACTACAATGTATGATGGTTCAACGACAGGCCCTGTTATCTTAGCTGGCCCATCTTGTGACGGAGTAGATGTGTTGTATCAAAAAACAAGCTATCATTTACCTCTACAATTAACCGCTGGTGATCGTATTGCATTATTAAATACTGGAGCGTATGTTTCTACATATTGCTCAACTTGCTTTAACGGTTTTACACCTCTTGAAGAACATTATATTTAAATTTATTGGTTCTGTTTTCCGTTATCAATTGAATACTTATCTTTTGATAGCGGGAATTATAGCATGTGTCCTATATCCATTAGATATCCGCGCACAATCCAGCCCATTTATTGGAACCAGTAACATGGGTTCGATAGGATATTTACGAATACAAAAAAAACCACTGAATCAATTATATTCTACGCTTGAAATAAAAAATATTCATTGCGGTGCTTATGTATCAGGATATACGAAACGACAAGGCAATCAATTTGTTATTAAGACGGATATTCCTGACCCCAGAAAAGATGATCTGCACCAATGTCAGGTAACGTTTATTCAAACCAATCAAACTATATCGATTGTTAAAGAAGAAAATTGCAACGAATGGCACGGCATCAGCTGCCCTTTTACCTCTTTACAATTTTCCTCAACGAAGAATAATTTACCGCGTTAATAAAAATAAAGCCTGCTCTCCAAAAAAATTCGCAAGCCTTACATAGCGACGCCAAGGCGCACGCTCGCCTTGTTCGTCAATCGCCATCCATCGTTCAATACGATGGCCTTCTACTTCACATAAATGGACAAAATCTGTCATCGTACAAGGGTGAATATTTGGTGTTTCATACCAATATTTTCCCCAAACGGTCGTCATAGGCATGCGCCCTTTTAATAATAATTGCGCCCTTAATGTCCAATGTCCAAAATTAGGAAAAGAGACAATCGCATGGCGGCCAATACGTAACATTTGTTGTAGCACTTCTTTGGGATGATTAACCGCTTGTAATGTCCGAGATAACACAACATAATCAAACCCATTCGTTGGATAATGCTGTAGATCATAATCCGCATTCCCTTGAATCACTGGCAATCCCTTACCGACAGATTGTGTCACATAAGACATATCCAATTCGATCCCTCTAGCATCGCATTGATGGTCTCGACACAAATAATCAATCAAAGAACCATCACCACAACCAATATCCAATACTTTCGAGTGTGGTTTAATCATATCCACTATACAACGTTGATCAAGACGCATGATTTTCTAACCGCCTTTGCTCTTCAATTCCTGCTAAAAACCCTTGAATTGTTAAATCCAAATCAGGTTCTTCTAATAAAAATGCATCATGCCCTTTATCGGTGGTAATTTCCACAAATGACACTCTGGCACCAACACGGTTTAATGCTTGCACGATCACCCTTGACCTAGAGGTTGGGAATAACCAATCAGATGATAAAGAAATCACACAAAATCTCGATTGAACATGGGCAAATGCGTTCACAAGATCACCATCATGGGTCTGTGATAAATCAAACCAATCCATCGCTCTGGTAATCGTTACATACGAATTTGCATCAAAACGTCTGACAAAGTTAGAGCCTTGATAATGCAGATAACTTTCAACCTGAAACATTTCACCAAAAATTGGTAAAGAAGAGGCTTTTATGCTTTCTTGTAACTTCCGTCCAAATTTACGATTTAACGCATCTTCGGATAAATAAGTAATATGCGCCATCATCCTAGCCACCGCTAGACCACGATAAGGGGTCACCCCATACCGCCAATATTCACCGTCTCGCCAATCAGGGTCTGAAAAAATCGCCTGTCTTCCAACCTCGTTAAACGCAATATTCTGTGCGGAGTGAAAAGATGAGGTTGCAATTGGTATCACGGAATAAACCTGCTCTGGATAACTGACAGCCCATTGCAATGCCTGCATCCCGCCCATAGATCCGCCAATCACAGCAAATAAACGCTTAATCTTAAAAAAATCGACGAGGATCTTTTGCGTATTCACCATATCTTTTATTGTAATAGCGGGGAAATCTGAACCCCAACATCGTGGCTGAGGAATATCTTCTCTAATAGAGCGAGGCCCCGTTGTTCCCATACAGCTGCCCAATACATTCGTACAAATAACAAAATATTTATTGGTATCAATCGGTAAACCAGGACCTACCATTTTACTCCACCAGCCTGGTTTTTTCGTAACTGGATGAACATCTGCCACATATTGATCGCCTGTCAACGCATGACAAATTAAAATAGCATTATCTTTAACCTCAGATAACTGGCCATATGTTTGATATGCTATTTCCAAAGGGGCTATTTTTTTTCCACTTTCTAGTAGTATACCTTCTGGAAATACCAGTTTTTGAATCATTTGATCTTGATTCGGTTCACAAATTTCATCTTGTTTTTCTGATATAACCATAAATATTAACGATTATCCCCCTCATAACAATCAAGATATATGACTTATTAAACACATACTATATATCTTTCTTTTTTTATAAAATATATATTAAAGTAATTTATCAAAATAAACTAAGGTCTAAACCTTGTTCCTCAGATATTTTAGAAAGAAACATACCATGAGTCACCATCGATATGCGCCTTACTCTAAATTACACCAGTATTTTTCACTTTTCTTAATCACCGCATTTCTTTTTTCGTCTTCCGCTGAAGCAGTTTCACATCGTCACAAACGGACTCAAAGCCATGCGCAAAAAACGCCTCTCGGCAAAGTCACCTTAACCTCTCAACCTGGAACCGCATTGGAAAATACAGCACGTTTGCTGAATCAGTCCGATATGAATTTTGCCATTCAACGCAATGAACAACCATTATTGCTTATAGGCAGCCTTAACTTATCTAGTACGAAAAGACCAAAAAATGTCTTATTTACCCAAATACAAACTGCTAGCCTTTGCGGCTCTGGGGGATGCTCCACGACAGGATATATCAAACGAAATAATCAATGGGTTAAAGTGTTAGATGCTGTTACAGGTGATATTACCGTTGAAAAAGCAACCCATAAAGGAATGCATGATTTGTCTGTCAGTGCTGCAGATGTTTGGAGATGGAATGGCAAAACCTACGTGGAAACTCAAAGAGGGCCCGCTTTGAAAGGATTAAAACAATCCATTGAAAAACATCAAAAAATAAATAAGTAATAAGCTTCTATAACCATTGTGTATTTTTATTTTAGTCAATAAAAATACATATAAATGTCGAAACGGAACTGTTAGATCTCAAAATCTTCTAAATTCTTTAACAGTAACCCAGAAATGATTATTGTTAAGCTCTACAGTTAGTTTCGTTAAAAACAATTTAAGTTAATAATAACATTAATATTTTACGGTAATAATTATGAAATCTAATCGTTTATACGATTAAATCCCATAATATTAAATATCTATATATTTTTAAATCTTACCAATGATTTTTTCAATTTCTTCGGGCTTGTCATGAATACCAAAACGATCAACAATCGTTGCACTGGCTTCATTCATGCCTTTGACCTCAACAGCAATGCCAACTTTTCTATATTGAATAACGACCTTATCCAACGCATCAACCGAACTAATATCCCATAAATGCGCATGACTTACATCAATCACGACTTTTTCAATGTGTTCTTGATAATCAAAACTATCTGTAAACCGTTTGGCACAAGCAAAAAATAATTGCCCATTGATAAAATAGGTTCTCGTTGTTCCCGATAACTCAGATTTCACCATCATGAAATGAGAAACCTTATTCGCAAAGGTTAAAGAAGCAACCAACACACCCGCAAAAACACCATAGGCTAAGTTGCCCGTAGCCACGACAATCACAACCGTTAAAATCATAATAAAACTGGTTGATAATGGATATGTACGTAATTCCAAAATCGATTTCCAAGAAAATGTACTAATAGAAACCATAATCATGATCGCAACCAATGCAGCCATAGGAATGCGTGCTACCCAATCTTTTAAAAACACCACAAGAATAAGCAGAAACACTCCAGCAACCATCGTTGATAACCGACCACGACCGCCTGATTTAATATTAATGACAGATTGACCAATCATGGCGCATCCAGCCATTCCACCAAAAAAGCTGGTCACGATATTTGCAATTCCTTGACCTTTACATTCACGGTTCTTATCACTGCCCGTCTCGGTAAATTCATCTACAATCGTGGCCGTCATCATTGTTTCCAATAATCCAACGGCTGCCAATCCAAAAGAATAGGGTAAAATAATCCATAATGTTTCTAAGTTAAGAGGCACGTTGGGTATCAATAAAGCTGGTAATCCATCAGGCAAATGCCCTTTGCTGCCCACTGTTGGGACATGCCACCCCAACCCAATTGCAATCGCCGTAATAATTAAAATACAAATCAAAGGCGAAGGTATCGCTTTTGTTACATAAGGAAATAAATAAACAATAGCCAATCCACCAAGAGTTAACACATAGACTTGCCATCCTCCACCAGTGATTTCCCTCATTTGTGCCATAAAGATCAAAATGGCCAATGCGTTCACAAAGCCAGTGACGACGGAATGAGATACAAAGCGCATCAAATTACCAAGCTTTAAATAGCCAGCAATAATTTGAAAAATACCTGCCAGCATTCCTGCCACTAACAAGTAATTTAATCCATGACTGTGAACTAGCCCACCCATCAATAACGCCATTGATCCTGTAGAAGACGAAATCATTGCTGGTCTGCCACCACAAAGAGCAAGCACAACAGGAATGCAAAAGGCCGAATATAATCCGACACTGGGATCTACCCCAGCAAAAATAGAAAACGCAATTGATTCAGGAATCAGCGCAAGGGCGACGACAATCCCAGCCAGAACATCCGCACGAATGTTACCTAGCCAGTCCTGCCGCGTTGAGGACAATAGCATACAATAATCCTATATAATTTTAATTTTGCCTTTTACAGGCTATCCAATTCTGGGGGGAATTAAACATAACACGACCATCCCTTATGATAATCCAAAAGGGTTTTTGCTTTGGAAACATCCAAAACTTTATATCAATCTATGATATTCAGGGGGGTGTAATGCACATATAAATCTAAGTTACCTCTGGTAAATCTACAATGACTTTAACATGTTTATAAATCCATCATTAACAAAAATCAACATCTATCCTTATTTTTATCAATAAAAAAGGCACCTTATGTTACATAAGATGCCTTTTCTGATCTCTCTGTTTTAAAAATACTATTTTTTCATAACAGGAGATTGCGTTATATTCTGTGTAGTTTGAGTAGGTGTTTCGAATGCATTTTCAGCACTCCATCCACCACCCAACGTTCTATATAATGTGGAAAGACTTTGCATATATTGCAGGCGTGATTGAATTGCGGTTACTTTTGCTGTCAACAATGTTCTTTGAGCGACCAAAGTTGGTAAAAAGCTATCAATACCATTTTTATATCGTGCCAATGAAATATTATAATCTTTTTGGCTGGCTCTGACCGCTTCTAATTCAGCTTGCCATTTTTGCTTTAATGTAGTTCTGGCTGCAAGAGAATCTGCAACCTCTTTAAACGCTACTTGAACGACAGATTGATAATGCGCTGCTGCTGCACGAACTTTGGCTTTTGCAGCTCTTAGTTGAGCAATATTCTTACCCCAATCAAGCAAAGGCACCGTCATGGTTGGCATTACACTCCAGGCGGCTGAATAAGGACCAAACATTTGAGCAAATGTAGAGCCTGCAGTGCCTCCTGAAGTCGTCAACTGAATAGATGGAAAAAACGCAGATCTTGCAAAACCAACATTCGCATTCGCTTCCTTAAGCTGATGCTCTGCCAAACGAATATCAGGGCGACGTTCCAACAAATCAGATGGCATCCCAGAACCCACTTCAGGCATTGAAACAAAATGATCCAAAGAAGGATTCGGACCTGCTTGTTGCAACAATGATTGTGGAATTGGCTGGCCGACAAGTTGTGTCAGACTGTTCAAATCGTTCGCAGCCAACTTTAAATAAGTTTGCTCTTGGCTTTTTGCTTCTTGCAATAATTCCACAGCTTGAGCAACCGCTTGGGCATTTTGTTGCCCATAACGATTCATCCCTTGAACCAATGCAAGATTCTTTTCGCGGTTACGCACACTTTCTTGGACAGTTTGCAAACTATTCATATCTGCAAGCCATGCCATATAATTATTCGCAACTTCACCAATCAAAGAAATTTGAACAGAGATTGTACTTTCTTGTTGTGCCAAATATTGTTCTCTGGCAGCACGAGTTAAACTGCGAATACGGTCAAACAAATCAATTTCGTAATTTGAAATCCCTAAACCTGTTGATAATGAGTTCGCATGAATAGAAGTCGCCCCACCAACACCAAAGGTTTTACCAGGGCTGGTTTGATAAGACGCACCTGCATTTGCATTCACTTGTGGAAACAGCTCGCCCCTTTGTTGGATATAACTGGCATGCGTTGCGGTAATATTTTCAATTGCCTCACGCAAGTCACGGTTATTTGTCAAAGCCATAGATATTAACTGACTTAACACAGGATCTCTGAAAAAGACTTTCCATCCAACATTATAAGCTTGCGGTAACTTTGCCCCTTCTGTCAAGGGCGCGCCATAAGCAGGCCCAATGGGCCACTCTTGAGCAACAGAGGGAGCAGGACGTTCATAATCAGGACTCAAAGTACATGCAGCAAGTGATACCACAAATAACGAAGCAACTGCTCCTTGCAAAGATCGCTTCCAAGTTTTTGTATTTTGTACGATCATTGTTTTATTCCTCTGTTTTATTCAGACTAACAGTCTGAGGCGCTGCCACATTTTTATTAATTGGATGTGGCTTCACTTTAAATAGTTTTAGCACCACAATAAAGAAAATAGGCACAAAGTATAAAGCGAGCACAGTTGCAGTGATCACACCGCCAACAACCGCCACACCAATCGCAACGTGGCTGGCTGCACCAGCACCAGTCGCAATTGCCAATGGAATTACCCCTAAAACAAACGCCAACGACGTCATTAGAATAGGGCGAATACGTTCGTGAGCAGCCAATATGGCGGATTCTGTCAAGGATTTACCATCGTCAAAATGTTCTTTAGCAAATTCAACAATCAAAATAGCATTCTTTGCTGCCAAGCCAACGGTGGTTAGCAATCCAACTTGGAAATAAATGTCATTATCCAATCCACGGAAGTAAGTTGCAAGTGCCGCTCCGATGACTCCCAAAGGTACAACTAACAATACTGAGAATGGGATAGCCCAGCTTTCATAAAGAGCAGCCAAAGATAAAAACACAGCTAAAATAGATAATGCATATAATTTTCCGGCTTGCCCTGAAGATTGAACTTGCTCATAAGACATTCCTGTCCATTCGAAACTAATCCCAGGAATTTCCTTAGCAACCTCGTTGGTATATTGCTCCATAATTTGCATAGCGGTACCATTACTGATCCCACGAGCCCCTTGTCCCATAATTTCAAAAGAAGGATAACCATTATAAGTTTCAACCTTTTGAGGTGTCCTTTTCCATTCTCCATTAATAAATGCAGTTAAGGGCACCATATTGCCATTATTGTTACGAACAAACCAACGGCGCAAATCATCTGGTGACGTACGAGATTCAACGTTTCCTTGAACAAAGACGTGTTTTACACGTCCTCTTAAATTAAATAAACCAGCATCCCCAGAACCAAGCGCAATAGATAATGTCTGATTGATTGAATCAATACTGACCCCTTGAGTATGCGCTTTATCCCGATCAATATTAAAGTAATATTGTGGAGCTTCTGGCAAACCATTAAGACGCACAGCAACTAAACGATTATCTGCACGTGCTTTACTTAATAACGCTTCTCTGGCTTTTGCGAAAGTAGCATCATCTAAATGTCCACGATTTAAAAGTTCAAAGTCGAACCCTGTTGCACTTCCTAAGTCCATCACAGGTGGCGGAAGAACAGCAAACACGTTTGCACCTGGAATTGCAGCCAATGCTTTCATAGCACGTGCAGCAACAGCCTGAGCAGAAGATTCATACCCACCACTACGCTGATCAAAGTCTTTTAAACGTGCAACACCAAAGGACGCACTCTGTGCTTGCCCACCAAAGTTAAATCCAATAGCCGTGTATACAAATTGAAGATATTTCTTTTCATTCTTTAAAAAATAATCTGTTATTCTCTTATTAACCGCTGCAGTCATTGCCGCAGATGATCCAGGACTAAGAGAAGATTGTAAAAACACAACCCCTTGATCTTCATCGGGCAAAAAACCTTCTGGTAACATATGAAAGCTTGCAAGAGCCCCAACAGTCAAGCCAAAATACACAACCATAGTGGTGCGTGTATGATTAATCATACCTTTAACGCCAGAGATATATCCTTTAACCATTCTTTCAAAGGCTCTATTAAACCAAGTAAAAAAACGTCCCTTTTTTGCGTTTTTATCATGTGGTTTTAAGATTGTCGCGCATAAGGCAGGTGTGAAAATCAGCGCAACAATCACAGATAATGTCATCGCAGAAACAATGGTAAGAGAGAACTGTCTGTAAACCACACCAGCAGAGCCGCTGAAAAATGCCATCGGAATGAACACAACAGATAAAACGAGTGCGATACCCACCAATGCACCACTAATCTGATCCATTGATTTTTGCGTCGCTGTTTTGGGATCACAATGTTCCTCCTCCATCACACGTTCTACATTTTCTACAACAACAATAGCATCGTCAACCAATAATCCAATTGCTAACACCAACGCTAACATAGTTAAGGTATTAATCGAGAATCCTGCTAATTCCAAAATAAAGAAAGTTCCCAGCAGCACAACTGGCACAGCAATCGTCGGAACAAAAGTTGCTCTAAAATTCTGAAGAAATACATACATCACAACGATCACTAGGATAATCGCTTCTATCAAAGTATGAACAACTTCCTCCATTGATTCGACAACATATTTTGATGTATCTAACGGGTATAAATATCTCGTATTTGGTGGGAAATACTTTGAAAGTTCCTCAATCTTATTGTGAATTGCATTGGACAAAGCTAATTGATTAAAACCTGGAGATAACTTTACCCCAAAAGCAGCGACAGGCTGACTATCGAGTGTCCCAACAGGTTGATAACTCATCGGACCAAGAGCAACTGTTGCTACATCTTTTAAACGAATACGTGCGCCGTCTGTTTGCGTTTTTATGACAATATTACCAAATTCTTCTGGTGTCACAAGACGCCTAATCCCCCCCGTATAAATATCAAATCGTTGATCCGGAAGTGCTGGCAACTTACCAAATTCACCCAAAGGCTGTTCAGAATTCTGTGATGAAATTTCATTCATTACATCAGTTGGATTTAACTGATAGTTATGTAGTTTGTCAGGATCAAGCCATACGCGCATTGCATATTCAGAAGAGAAAGCCGTATAATCACCAAGCCCATTTAGACGTGTAATTGGGTTTTGTATATCACTAGCTAACAAATCACCCAAAGCACCTTCATTCAATGAATGATCCATACTTTGGATTGCAAAAAACATCATATAACTTTTATTAGATTTTGAAATACGAATCCCTTGCAAAGCAACCGAGGAAGGTAATAACGAGCGTGCAACATCTACACGGTTCAACACTTGAACCTGTGCAACGTCTGGGTTTGTTCCTTGCTCAAAAGTCAAAGTAATTGTCGCCGTACCGTCAGCATTGGCAACCGTTGACATATATTCCAGATGGTCAACACCATACAAATTCTGGCTGACAGGATCAACAACAGTACGTTGTACAGTATCAGCCGTCGCCCCAGGATAGGTAAAACTTAATGTAATAGGTGGCGGGGCAATATTAGGCCATTGTGCAATAGGTAACGTAACAACCGCAATCATTCCCATTAACGAGATAAGAATTGCTATTACCCAAGCAAAAATTGGCCTATCAATAAAAAAACGTGATAAAGACATATTAATATTCCAAACTCTTTCGCTTATTGAGGCACAACACCAACAGGAGTACGCCCCTCTTCTGGTTGAACTTTTTGCCCAGGTCGATAAGATGTTGGATTACTTACTAAAATTTTATCACCTGCATTGACCCCTTTAGTGGTAACCCAAAAGGTTTCTTGCATCCGTTGTGTTTCAATATCACGGCGTTCTACGACATCATTTTTATTGATAATGTACAAATAGGGTTTTTCATCCAAACCACGCATGACGGCTTCTTGAGGAATTAAAAATGCTTTTTCCATACCTTCGTGCATGACGGTTCTAACATACATACCAGAAAGTAATAATTTATCAGGATTACGCACAATAGCACGCTGGATAACCGAGCCTGTTTCCTGATTAGTGACCACTTCTGTAAATAAGAGATTAGCCTGCAGTGGATAACGTGTATTATCTTCCAAAATCAAATCAACAGGCACATGAGCAGCACCACGTAATGTTTCTAACTTGCCATTGGCCAAACGACTACGTAAGCGCAACTGTTCAGCTGTAGGTTGTATAATATCAACAAACATTGGATCTAGCTGCGTAATAATTGCAACTGGATTCGCTTGATTCGTGGCCATTAAGGCACCTTGCGTTTGAATAGAACGACTAATGCGACCTGAAATTGTTGCATTAATTCCAGTATATTCCAAGTCTAATTGTGCTTGGCGAACGCTTGCACGATCACTCTCAATGGTTGCTTTTGTTGCTTCTTGTGCTGCCAAAGTATCATCATAATCCTGACGGCTGACCGCATCCATATTTTTCAAAGGTCCATAACGTTTCAGCTTTAATGTTTGGGCTCTTAACGTTGCAAGATCACTGTTTAACTTGCCTTGTGCATTATCCAATGAGGCTTGATAAGGACGTGGATCAACTTGGTATAATTGTTGATCTTTGGTTACATCCGTTCCTTCTTCAAACAAACGTTTGTAAAGATAACCGTTCACCTGAGGGCGTACTTCTGACACACGCATCGGAGTAATACGTCCTGTCAAATCAATCAACAACTCCACATCCTGAGGATTAGCTATTACAAAGTTAGCCTTAGCTGACGGTCTTGGAGCTGGTTTTTGTTCTTTACATGCAGCAAGTGGCAATAATAAAACACACAACACGGCACATTTTTTGTGCCATTTAGTAAAGAAAGAATCTGTTATTGTCACTTCTCTTCCCTATTTTCCTTCAATATATAGACAAACTTTGCTTAATAGAACAAAAAATGCTATAATAAATTACGAATTTTAATCTTGTAAAAGAGACAATTAAGACTCTTCATTAACGTATCATATAAATACATACACATCAGATACGCAACAGAAAATTTTTTTTTCTTGAAATCCGTTCAATATTTCCTTAGCGTCTTCCAAGAAAATATCTCAGTAAATACTCAACATATTATTATTTAGTAGAAAATTAATAATTTACTCTCAATATGGATATGAATTTTATTCATATATATTCCGTATAATGAATCGTCTTTTTATAATTTTAACTTGATCATTGATGTCATTTGCAATCAGTATAAATAAACAATTGTCCAAAAGGATATTTTTCTTATATAAATAATGCCCATACAGATTAATACTAAGGAAACATTATGTTTGAGTTATATAACCTCTTAAATATATTATTAAATGGCTATATGCTCATTTTACTTGCATATTGTATTTTCAGCTTTTTGTTCAGCTTCGGTGTCGTTAACCCCAGCAGCAATATTATCAGAGGAATATATATGTTCCTGAGCCAGATGTGTGACCCTATATTAAACACAATCAGACAGATGTTACCTTCTTTGGGGGCGATTGATATCAGTCCAGTAGTTGTTTTCCTTGTCATTGATTTTATTATACGCCCCCTATTACGCTATACGCTTCTTGGATATTAATTAAATAATCATATAAGCATTAAAAAAGGCGCTTTTGCGCCTTTTAATTTATTGAATTACCTCAAATAATCCAAGGCTAAGTTGCTTACCATTCGAATAGTTCAAACCATGTATGCGACCTATTTCTTTAACAGTTAAACCCTCTTTTTCTGCAGCGTTCATGAATGGCTTCTCATCGCGTTGATCGACTAAGCCTAATCCACAAGATTGGTTATCTTTCAAAAATTGTGCGGTTTTTTCAGCGTTAATTAACTTCGTTTCCTTACCAACCAAAAATACTAAGCTTGGCTCGGAATAAGAAGCCGAAGCAACAATACTATTTTTACAAGGTTTTAAAAGATTAACCGTTTCAGCAATTTTTCCACTTAGCCATTCCGAACTTAGGCCAGGAATTAAAATGACAAAAAGTTCTAGATAAATAACAATTGCTGCACCTATCGATACCAATGAAGCACGCTGCATATTATATTTTAAAATACATACCACGGCATACCCTATTAAGATTAATGCTGCAACTGCACCAAGCATTGCTGCCCAAAACCATGTTCCCGTCATATAGTATGCATAAATAATGCCACCAACAGCAAGCAACAGCCCAACAGCAACCCATAACACCATATAAATATGAAGCAACCAACGACCCCATCTGGAAGTTGGACCATCCCATGTTTTGGAAATATTCCAGAGTGCCATTGAGGTTAAAATCGCAATCGCAGGGTAAGTGGGTAATACATAATGGGGCAACTTTGTTTTCACTAACTCGAATACGAGCCAATGAGGAATAATCCAGCATAGTAAAAAACAAACGGATTCTGATTTTCGTTCTCGCCAAATATAGGGTAACGCCCATGCAGTGAACATAGATCCAGGCCAAAAGGTAATCAAGAAAATCCCTAGATATAACCCTGGCGGAGCACCATGAGACTCCTTGCCTGATGCCACTTTACTAAGCAAATTCGTTCCTACAGCGTCGGTAAAAAACTTACCATCACTAATGACCCAGATCGCTGCACACCAAGGAATAACGATCAAAAGCATCAAAATCCATCCCCATTTAGGATGTAAATGCTTCCACCACGACCTATCTTTTTTAACCCATGCCAATATAATCGGGGGCAATAATGTCGGGATAAGCATAACTGGGCCTTTTAACATCAAACCACACCCGATCGCTCCCCAATAAATAATCGCTACGGAAACAGAGAGCTTCTCTGTTGTCAGCCTTGCCATCCAAGCACGCGCCAAACTGCTTTGAGCCAGTAATACAACAAATAACAACGCTGTATCAATCGTTGCCATACGCCCCTCACCCGTCAGCAAGACCGAAACAGCTAAGAATAATCCTGCCAAAAGACCAATATACGAATCAAATAAAATACTACCGATCCACACAGTTAGTAGAACGGAGCCAACGGCAGCTAGTAAAGAAGGGATTCGATACGCCCAAGCTGCTTTACCTTTTACCATCCCCGTTGCTTTGGCTGCCTTAACGGCTATTGCCTCTAGCCAATAAATACCTGCAGGTTGCAAATATCGTGGTTTATCCTGAAAACGCACATCAATATAATTATGGCTTTCAATCATCTGCGAGGTTGCCTGCATATAGCGTGCTTCATCGCGATCAAGCGGAGGCAGTGTTGCACGTCCAGGCAAAAACAGCACAAAAACAAACAAGGCAAGCCATACATAATGACTTGCCTTCAAACGAAAAGACTTTTCTACAGGAGAAGAAAAGGTCATTTTATCCCTTTAATATAATTAATGTTTTGTAATTTTCTTGGGCAGACGAATTCGATTCAATAACCAAATTACTCCCAGCAGATCACGAATACCAACCAGTGCTCTGTTAAAATTCGTATATTTAGACACCCCATTTAATCGTTGTCGATGATGAACCTCGTGACAAACCAAAGGTACCCCGTAATGTCCCAATAAAGCAGGCAAAAAACGGTGTAGTCCTTCAAAATGTGGTAATTTCATAAAATCATTTCTAAGAAATAACTTCATTGGCGCGCCAGTATCTACACAACCATCTTTGAGTAAATTACGTCGCAAGCCATTGGCAAAAGTCGTTGCAAAACGACGAGAAATATTATCATTTCTCTTTAACCGAACCCCAACCACCAAAGGCTCTCGCCCTTTATGTTGCTGGGACTTTTCCCACATGGAAATTATTTCTTTGGGATCATCTTGCCCATCCCCATCCATTGTTGCAATCCACTGACCTTGTGCCGCAGCAATAGCAGTTAGTAAAGCACCAGATTTTCCACAACGTTGACTATGAGATAAAATTACCAAAGAAGGTAAAAAACTATTTTTAACTTCTGTCAGTTGATTTAAGGTTTGATCTGTACTTCCATCATCAACAAAAATCACTTCACATTCAGGAAGCTTTGGAAGCACATCCGCTATTTCCCGACATACAGGAAAAATATTTTCCGCCTCGTTTAAAACCGTAACGACTATTGAAATTACACTGGCCATTGGACCCTAACGAGACGAAAAAAATTAAGCAACGTGACGATCTTCAGCAAGAGCTTTTGGTAAGTCAGCAATTGCATTGTCAATCAAAGAACTATCTTTTTCTTCTGTTAATACAGAAGAAATCACTTCATAAGCAGCCTTGACCGCAATATCAGCTGCCTCACGACGAACCGTATTAATCGCTTCTTGCTCAGATGCTGCTAAGCGAAGGCGAACCAGCTCTTCGTGGCGGTGAGCAGCGGCGTCAGCTTCTTTTTTAGCATTCTCAGCAATACGCTCTGCAGCCTCTTTGGAAGCAGCCAGCATTTTTTCAGCTTCAAGCTTTGCAGCTTCATGCTCTTTCTGAGCAGCTGTATAAATCTCTTCAGCCTCACGACGTAAACGGCTAGCTTCTTCAAGTTCTTGTCTGACTTGGTTTGTTCTGTTATCCATAGCCGCAGCCAAAGGACGCCATATTTTTTTACCAAAAAAGACAAAAAACAAAACAAAAGCAAGCGCAGACCAAAATCGAGGGTCGTTTAATAAATCCATTTTCTCTCTGCCTACTAAGACTTTGCTGTCAAAACTTGTTGCACGGTCTTATTAATGAGATCGCCTTGGACGTCCTCTTTTAATAATTGTTTCAACAAACTTTGTGCGACATCTTTCGCCATTTGATCAACTTGTTTCAAAGCACCATTACGTGCTTCAACAATACGAGTTTCTGCTTCACGTGTTTCATTGTCAAGACGAGCTTGCAATTCTTGCATTTGTTTCGCAGATGAAACCCTTGTTTCTTGGATAATTGAATCGATTTTTGCTTGTGCTTCTGCTGCTGCTTCACTGCGTGTTTTATTTAACGCTTCTACAGCTTTATCTGCCTGAGCTTTTGCTTGCCTAGCAGAATCCATATCCCCATCAATTTTTGAACGGCGATTATGAATAACTTGTTCAATCTGTGGAATAGAAAAGTATTTTACAGCAAGAAATAAACAAAAAAAGATGATTAAAACCCAGATAACCTGAGCCATAACCAACGGGTTCTTAAAATCCATCTGGGGCATGCCAGCAGCCATGGCATTCGTGGACAAAGCAGGCGCCAACAATATGCTAAGCGCCCCCCCAGCCACGAGAGACGCCACCAGACGGGAAAAGCGGGCTGAAAAGCGTCTCACGTAAAGACCCCCCTTACATAAAGAGAATAAGGAAAGCGATCAGTAGTGCATAAAGCGCAACAGCTTCCGTGAGAGCAAATCCCAACATACCCAAACCAAATACGTGAGGGCGAGAAGCTGGATTGCGAGCAATACTGCTGACGAGGGTTGCAAAAATATTACCAATACCGATACCAACACCAGACAATGCGATAACAGCTAAACCAGCACCAATTTGTTTTGCGGCTGTAATAAGGGTAAGATCCATTTGATTTCTTTCCTTGATACTAAAAAAATAAATAAAGTTAATACGAAACTGAAGTTAATGCTCTATTGCTTCTTGTAAATACATACAAGTCAAAATTGCAAAAACATAGGCTTGTAATGCACCCACCAATAATTCAAGTGCAATCAACGCCACATTCAACAAAATAGGGAGAATCCCCAACGGGCCACCCAATGCCAATCCCAATCCTGTGGCTAACAAAATTGTAAAACCAGCAAACATTTCTAACATTACGTGTCCAGCAACCATGTTCGCAAACAAACGAATTGATAAGCTGATTGGTCTAGACAAATAAGATAAAATTTCAATAGGAACAAGCAAAGGTGCCATTGCAATCGGCGCCCCTGCAGGCATAAAGTGAGCAAAAAACTTCAATCCTTGGTTTTTTAACGAAACAAGAATTGATAAAACAAACACCATCAAAGCCAACGTTACAGTCACAACAATGTGACTAGTAAAAGCAAAAGAGAATGGCAAAAGTCCCAAATAGTTACCTGTTAATATAAAAAAGAACAGTGCAAATATAAAGGGGAAGAATCCTTTCCCTTTGGCGCCCATCGTTCCAATAGCCATACCATGAATAAATTCATAGCACATCTCGGTCGCGCTCTGATAACGACCAGGCACAACCGCCTTTTGACGCATTCCGAAATAAATCGCTACAGGAACAATAATTGCTGCAATGACCATCATTAATTCGGACTGAGTAAAATAAACACCCAATCCACCAAAGACTTCATGCAATTCAAATTGACCGAGTGCGTCTATCTTGTGACCGGCCACTATTTTTCTCCCAACACCAAATCGAATCTCTTACAAAGCAACAAAATCATTTTGACTTTATATCACCAGGTTTAACAATACGCCAGACATTAAGCACCCCCGCACCCATTCCTAAAACTGAAAATATGATAATAAATAATGGACGAGTTGATAACCAATAGTCCAATCCATATCCAATCATAACCCCAACTAAGAAAGCAGAGAAAAGCTCTACTCCTGACCTTAAAACGAACTTCCATAAATCATTATCGCCCTCATAAGATTGAGAGTGATCCTGCTTTTTCGAAGGATTCAATCGTGATTCAAAATCTTGTAATTTCTTATCAAAAGAATCGAGCTGTTTCTTTTTTGCATCCTCTTCCAAAGATACCCCCTCCTCTTTCTTCAAATCCATGACAAGTTAACTCAGTTCGTAAAAAAGACTATTTACGCAAGAAAGGCAATATTTTTTTTATATTTCTCACAGCTAATTCATCACATTTGCAAATCGGCAACTACTTGGAATATTATTTAAAGAATATTAACACAGCAATCTACTCTTTATGGATGAAAAACCTGTACAATTCCAAATGACGAATTTTAAACTATTAGACCTTTATTTACATTCATTGATGAATAAAGAAATTGCTGATTACTGGTACGATGAAAGTATCGTTACGATGGAAGAATTATCCATTATCATCCTATGCTGATAATTTAATTCCTGCCTTGCATCAAATAATCGTTTCTATATTGCCTTTTATTCACAAATTAATCCGAATTTTAACCATTTAAAGATTCGGATTAAATAAAAAACCTATTGCGGGATATAATCATAAGCTGGGCTACCAGCAGGAGCACCAAAAGGGGGTGCGTTAATTTGTAATAATTCAACCATACGATCTTTTGTTTGACCAATGAGGCGAGCTTGCAATGCTTTACCCATAGACGTGAAGCTACCCATTCCTCGAACAAACAAAGAAACACCTGGTTGCAAATCAAACCCTAGCTTTCCAATATCTGAGGGACGAATATAAACGACGGTGCCATCCTTCAACACAACACCCATTACTTGTCCTTGCAAATTATGCAGTAATTGCGAGATTTGTCCTTGTACAAATAAATCAGGCCCTGTAATTGGTACTGGCGAGAACCCTGCCTCTGGACTATCTTCTTGGACTGTTAAACCTTTTTGATTTTCAATCAAAAAGGCTTGTAACAAAGGCAAATGTCGTGCTTTTAATCCGCGAATAGTAACTTCTTGTCCTGGACGAACAAATGTTTTAACAGCTTCACCAAACATTGTGGAAAACATAATTTGAGTACCATCATTCAATAACAACCCTCCTAAATTCCCATAAGGTGTTGGTAAATATTGTTTGACGTTTCCTTTAATCGCTGGCAACACCGATAAATCCATTATATCGACCGAGGAATTTTGGGTATTGCCAGATGATATATTAGAAACTGGCTCTTTTTTGTGTATTTTTGCCTTGGCATTATCAATATGTGTCACCATTAACATTGTTCCCATCAAAAGATAGGACACAGCTTGTAACCATTTATTTTTTTCTATATTAGAAAACATCTTTATCTTCTCAAATTCAAACACTTCAAAAGAGTATAATAGCCATATATCAATCTGTTTATACAATATATTCGTAATTTGTTTATAAAATATATTTATTTATAAGATTATATACATACATATTCATAGACTTTACAAAAAAATCAGTAAATATTGAAATAAACCGATTATTCAACAGCTTACTTCAATTAATTCCTTTACCACTTAATCTTAGGCGTCAATAGTAATGGCATCGACTTTATTAAAACAGAAAAACAATGCCTTTTCAGTTGTCTTATTTATCGAGCTTTGGGAACGCTTTGGCTATTACGGTATGCAAAGTATATTGGCATTGTTCCTCAGCCAACATATGAAATTCAGTGATTATGATGCCAATCTCTTAATCGCAGCTTTTGGTACGATGACTTATGCTGCCCCTGCCCTTGGGGGGTGGATTGGGGATAAGATCTTAGGCAACCAAAGAGCCATGTTATATGGCAGTATTATCCTTGCCTTGGGGTATTTGCTTTTGGCTTCTGCCATGCATTATACAGGCGGCATTTATATTACCATGGCGATTATCAGCACCGGGAATGGTTTATTTAAACCCAATGCTGCCACGCTGGTTCGCCGGATTTATGAGGATGACGACAGTCAACTGGATGTTGCTTTTACCCTTTATTATATGGCTGTGAATGTTGGCTCAACAATTTCGATGTTATTATGCCCATATTTAAAAGATCACTATGGATGGGATGCCGCATTTATCGCCTGTTTTGTTGGATTATTATTGGGGATTATTAATTACTCATTGACCAAAAAAAGACTTGCTTCTTATGTATCTTCGAAAGATCAACAACCGATCTCTGCCTCCATCTTAACCTATATCTTTTTAGGAATCATTGCTTCTATCGCTTTCATCACCGTGATTATCACGTTTCCAGAGGTGGCTCAATGGTGCGTGATTGGCGCTGCAATCTTAATCTTAGCATTTTGGGTGCAGATGTACTTTAAAATTGATTCCACCTATCGTTCAGGTCTTAGGATTGTCTATTTATTGACCTTTGAAGGCATGCTCTATTATGTATTTTATCAACAAATGTCAACGTCTTTGACCTTTTTTGCACTACGTAATGTAGATTTGTCGTTTTCGATTGGATCTTACCATTTATTCGACTGGTCACCAGGACAGTTTCAGGCCTTAAATCCGATCTGGATCATGCTCCTTAGCCCGCTTTTGGCCAAACTTTATGCCACCCTTGGGCGTAAACAAAAAGATTTTTCGATTGCCACCAAATTTATCGCTGGCTTTTTCTTTGTTGCTATTGGTTTTTTCATTTGGTGGATAGCATGTGTTTATAATCAAACCTCACATGTATCCTCTTGGATAATGGTAAGTGGTTATTTCTTTTTATCTTTGGGGGAGTTATTAACTAGTGGCTTGGGTCTTGCTGTTGTGGCACGTTATGTTCCTGCATCTATTAATGGATTTATGACGGGCTCTTATCTGATGGCATCAGGGGTTGCAATGTATATTGGTGGAATTATTGCCAATATTGCCGCGCCACCTGACATGAATAATCTTAGTTCTGAAAAAACATTAATTATTTACCAAGGATTATTTTTAAATTTATTGTGTTTGGCCGGGATTGCTTTGGTAATTCTATTGTTATTCTTGCCTATATTACGAAAATGGAACAAACAATATAAACAGGATATGTTCAAACAGTAAAAAAACTTTTACCAAATATGTATTAAATTATATCGGTTTATCCATTCGGATCGTTTTCATCAGATAGAATGTGCAACAAACCGCCATAATCCCGAAAGGGACAACCCCCAAGGATTGTCCAATTAATACTCCTTGAGGATCATAAGACGCACCATAAATCACGAAAGGTATCGTTCCCAAAGTTGCCCGACCCCAATTAAAAAAGGTAGCAAACAAAGGATATCCAAGATTATTAAACGCCGTATTCGAAACAAATAACATTCCTAGAAACAAATTATTAATAATAACCCAAT
This sequence comes from Commensalibacter communis, assembly GCF_947179105.1. NCBI lineage: Bacteria > Pseudomonadati > Pseudomonadota > Alphaproteobacteria > Acetobacterales > Acetobacteraceae > Commensalibacter > Commensalibacter communis. The sequence goes on along the minus strand of NZ_CAMXCK010000002.1, from coordinate 304,439 downwards.
TGCAAAATAAACGCATTAATGCCTCACCCTCTGCTTTTAAGGCAAACATTTTTACAAACAGATCTTGACCGATATAAAAAATCCCCCAAGCGCAAAAAACACATAAACAAACGAGTTTTAAAGAGACAACCAGCGTTTCCTGCATGCGCTCCCTAAGCCCAGCACCAAAATTCTGTGAAATGATAGGCCCAACCGATCCCGTTAGCGCAAACACAAAAGCAAATGCTACGGGGATCATACGATCAATAGCTGTTTGACCAGAAATGGCATCACTATTAAAATTTGACATCGTGTGAATGACAAATAATCCACCCACAGGGGTTGCTAAATTCGTTAAAATTGCAGGGAAAGAGATTTTTAAAACTTTTAATGAATCAGAAAATATATCATCCCAATGTGGTTTTTCTATTAATTCATAACGTTTTAAACTGTAAAACCCCAACAAAGCCACACCTAATCGAGAGCAGATTGTGCTGATTGCTGCCCCTTCCAAACCTAAATTAAAAACGAGAATGAATATAGGATCTAAAATTCCTGCTATGAAGGCACCAATGATTGTCACATTCATCGAACGTTTAGCATCCCCCACAGCCCTTAAGAGACCTGATAACACCATGCCCAGCGCAATTAAAAATAAAAATGGCGAAACAATCATCACAAAATGACTAGCTTGATTTAAAACGGCACCTCTAGCACCTAAAAGATGTAAAATTTCACGATTAAAAATTGCTACTAATAACCCAATAATAATCATTAGAAAGGTTGTGAATATTATAAAAGATGTCACCATTTTCTTGGCACGTTCTAGTTGACCAGACCCAATTAATCGTGCCGTAATGACGACGGCACCAATAGACATACCAATACAAATGCCCATTTGTAAAAATCCAATCGCATTTGCAAAGCCTATCGCCGCTGTATAATGAGAATTACCTAACCTAGAAATATAAAAAAGATTTAAAAAATCAACAAGGAATACAGCCATTAGTCCAACCGTACCCGTTCCAGCCATGACAACCACATGTCGCATGATGGAGCCCTCACAAAAACGCGGCTTGTGAAACGCTTTTGTACCAGCAGACATCTTCATCGTTATCAAACAACCTTATTTAAGAAAATATATAATAAATCGCGACGACTGTATCAGCTTTTAAGAACAATGATGATCTTTTTTTTAAAAATGTAATTTAATAATAACCATTGATAATCATAAAATTGATAGCAAGCTATCTTCATTAGGGATCAAATAGCTTTTAAAAGTTATATCTTGTTTCCATATATATCCTTGTATAAATAGATTAACAGCACCTTTTGTATAGAGGTTATATCTCTATTTTGCTTTAATCTGGCATAAGCAACACTTGTCTCTTTATCCCGCTCAATACCCAACATATGTTTTGATGCAAGTAATACCAATATTTATGTTAGCACTTCTTTTGAACAACACACACGCAACCTTGAAAACGCCGTTCTATTCCCTAGTCATTTAGTCATTTAGTCATTTAGTCATTTAGTCATTTAGTCATTTAGTCATTTAGTCATTTAGTCATTTAGTCATTTAGTCATTTAGTCATTAAAAACGAATTCATCAAAAGAAAAGAAATCAAGCCAATCCTCTTTATATTTTTATCTTGATTAGCGTTTATGTTTTTTCTCTAAGTAAGGTAAGTAAATTTTTTCTAACCAAGTTACAGGTAATAAATCAATCATTCTGGCCAATATGAACATCCACATCGGAAATATAATGCGCCTTTTCTTATTCAACACGCCTTGCACAATTAATTTTGCTGCTTGATCTGCACTCATTAATCCTGGCATGGTAAATTTATGATTAACCGTCATTGGGGTGCGAATAAACCCACAACAAACGCTCGATAAATAAATTCCTAAATTTTCCAAAGACCCACCGCTTGAAACCATAAATCGATCTACTGCCGATTTTGATGCACAATAAGAAGGCGCCCAAGCGGAATTCACAAACCCTGCCACCGATGCAACCGCAGCAATCCTGCCACGAATATTTTCTGAATTACGGTTTTGTTGGCGCATGACTTCAATGGCTGGCAAGACTGTATTTAAAACGCCATCAATATTCGTTCGCATAATTTGACGAACTTTATCAGAGCTTTCAGGCAATGTATGTTGAGAAGTTGTATCCGCTGTTCCAATCGAAACCCCTGCACAAGCAAACACAAAATCCAAATGACCGACAGAATAAATCCATTCTTCCATTCCTTGCTGATCGCAAACATCCAGGATTTTCATCTCTACAACAGCCCCTAAGGATCTACATTCATCGGCAATTTTTGTTAATGCTGTATGATTTCTTCCTCCTAAAAATAAACATACATTTGGGGCAGCAAGAGTTACTGCCACCGCACGACCTATCCCAGAAGAAGCCCCTGTAATCAATATTGAATTCAATTGTATATTGCGCATAATGACCATTTTAAAAACATTAAATATAATGCGAATATACAATATATTCTCTAGTTTTTAGCATAGAAAATAAGACGATAATAAGCTTATCTATCAAAAATTTCTGGCATGAGTAACATACAAACAAAGCAATAATATTACATATATATTGATCTGTTTAAAATAATTACAATAGAAATGCCGCAACACTGAAATAACAAACTAGCATAGTTGTGATTTGCTGGAAAATTTAAAACTATCTAACGTGAAATTTCGTTTCGAATTAGCCCTATCAAATCAAAGGATAAATCTATGAAAAAATGGTCTGCAAACCAAATCAACACTGTTTTTGCTGCCCTCAGCAGTTGGGGCTTAGACGCCTTCGATTTCTTTTTACTTGTTTTCGTCATTGATGATATTGCGACCAGTTTTTCTGTTACTAAAAAATCCGTATCTATTGCTATTTTCTTAACATTAGCCCTTCGCCCCGTCGGTGCTTTTTTCATTGGAAGGCTGGCAGAACAATATGGCCGCAAACCTGTTTTAATGGCAAATGTGGCTCTGTTTTCGATATTAAGTGCTTTATCTGCTTTTGCACCCAACTTAATTATCTTTCTATTAATCAGGTGCGTTTATGGTGTCGCGATGGGAGGAATTTGGGGTGTTGCTTCTTCCTTAGCCTTTGAAACCATTCCTAAAGAAGCAAAAGGATTTATTTCTGGATTATTCCAAGCTGGGTACCCTTTGGGATATTTAACAGCATCCGTTGTGTATGCATTATTTTTTGATGCTCTTGGGTGGAGAAATCTATTTATTATTGGTGCTTTTCCAATCTTTCTTGTTGTTTATATCCAATTTTTTGTGCAAGAATCTGCGGTATGGTTGGCATCCAAAAACCAAGCAAAAGCAGAACGAACCCGTATTTTACCGATTGCTATGAATAATTGGCAAATATGTTTATTTGCAATCATTTTGATGACATGCTTTAATTTATTTAGCCATGGTACTCAGGATTCTTATCCTTTATTCCTCAAAGAACAGCATCATTTTACACCTCATATTGTTGGTGGAATTGCAATCGCCTATAATATCGCCTCTATTATGGGAGGAATCTTTTTTGGCAGCTTATCTCAAAAGATTGGACGCTCTAAGACAATTGCGCTGGCAGCAGGCTTATCTTTATTTGCGATTCCTTTATGGGCGTTTTCAAATGACATGATTTTACTGGGAGTAGGTGCCTTTATCATGCAATTTATGGTGCAAGGAGCTTGGGGCGTTATTCCTGTATATTTAAATGAATTATTACCTGCCAGCACACGTACCGTCCTACCTGGATTCTTTTATCAAATGGGGAACTTGTTCGCATCAGCGAATTTAATTATACAAATTTATATTGCCGAATATTTTAACAATAATTATGGAATTGCTCTTGCTATCGTTGCAGGTTTTGCCGCAATTTGTATTATGATCTTAATGAGATACCGAATGACACATCCTCAACTGGTGCCTCAAGAATAAAAATATAGACTTAAAGGATTAAAATTGGAATTTATTAAAACTCGCGCTGCTGTTGCATGGCAAGCCCAGCAGCCACTTTCAATCGAAGAAGTTGATTTAATGCCTCCTCAAAAAGGAGAAGTCTTGATCCGTGTTGTTGCAACAGGGGTATGTCATACAGATGCTTATACCTTATCAGGTGCTGATCCAGAAGGGATTTTTCCAGCTATCTTAGGGCATGAGGGGGCAGGCATTGTTCAAGCTGTTGGTGAAGGCGTTACCAGTGTTACCGTAGGGGATCATGTCATTCCACTTTATACGCCTGAATGTGGACAATGCGAATATTGCTTGTCTGGTAAAACCAATCTATGCCAAGCCATTCGTGTTACCCAAGGCAAAGGATTAATGCCTGACGGAACGACACGATTTTTTAAAGATGGTAAGCCTATATTTCATTATATGGGTACATCGACTTTCTCTGAATATACAGTTGTTCCAGAAATTTCTATTGCCAAAATCAGCAAAGATGCTCCTTTGGAAAAAGTATGTTTATTAGGATGTGGCATTACCACTGGCATGGGTGCAGTTACCAATACAGCCAAAGTCCAACCAGGCGACACGGTTGCTGTTTTTGGTCTGGGTGGTATTGGTCTATCCGTCATTATGGGGGCAAAAGCTGCGCAGGCAGGTCGTATTATTGCAATTGATATTAATACGGATAAATTTGATCTGGCTACAAAGCTAGGGGCTACTGATTGTATTAACCCAAGAGATTATCAAGAGTCTATCCAAGACGTTATTGTCAAATTAACCGATGGCGGTGTCGATTTTTCATTTGAATGTATTGGCAATGTTAACGTCATGCGCTCTGCTTTGGAATGTTGTCACAAAGGATGGGGCGAATCGATTATTATCGGTGTTGCTGGTGCTGGCGAAGAAATCTCGACCCGTCCTTTCCAACTGGTGACAGGTCGGGTATGGCGCGGTTCTGCTTTTGGTGGTGTCAAAGGACGCTCGCAGCTTCCCAATATTGTTAACGATTATTTACAAGGTAAATTCCAGCTAGATGACTTTATTACGCACGAGTTGCCTTTGGATCAAATTAATCAAGCATTTGACTTAATGCATGCTGGAAAATCTATTCGAACGGTTATTCGTTATTAACTAAGAATTATTTATATCCCTTGGTCGAATAACCAAGGGAGCAATCATAATTTTATTTATATGTAATAAAAATTCTTTTGCTTACATCTTGTGTTGATTATGTCTATTTATCGTCACCTTACTTATTTATGAAATACATAATTTCTGATATAGATAACCATCAAACTGATGCGTCGTGGAGGAATTTTATGTCTGAGCTATATTCTAACCCTGCTGAACCCACCCAAAGAAGAGGAATTTGTTTTGTACTTTCTGCGCCTTCTGGTGCTGGAAAATCAACCATTGCTAATGCACTTAGAGCTTCTCAGAAAAATCTATTCCCTTCAATTTCTGTAACCACACGCCTGCCTCGTCCAGGGGAAATTGACGGCGTTCATTATCATTTTATCACCAAAGAACAATTTAATCATCAGGCTGATAGTGGTGAACTTTTGGAATGGGCAACAGTTTTTGATAAAGGCTATGGCACGCCTAAAGCCCCCGTTGAGCAACAATTAGCTGAGGGAAAAGACCTGATTTTTGATATCGATTGGCAAGGTCAACGTCAAATCAAAGCAGCATTACCCGATGATGTGGTTAGCATCTTCATCCTCCCCCCCTCTTTAGAAGAATTAGAAAAACGCTTAACCAACAGAGCATCCGATCACGCCGATGAAATTCAAAAACGTATGCGCGCTGCTTTGAATGAAATTGAACATTGGGAAGAATTTGATTACGTCGTTATCAACAATAAATTAGATGATGCGATTATGCAAATTGAAGCAATTTTAACAGCTGAGCGCTTAAAAACCAAACGTCAGAATTTTTTACATAGCTTTACTCACTCTTTCACTCTCTAAGGTTCGAAAGTAATCATCATGGACTTTTCCAAGGTAACGATTTTATGTATTGGTGATGTTATGTTGGATCGTTTTATTTACGGAAGCGTGCAACGTATCTCCCCTGAAGCACCTGTACCAGTTTTACAATTAAACGATAAAAAAGAAATGCTCGGTGGTGCGGGAAACGTAACCAACAATATTTTATCTTTGGGAGGCAAAGCCATCTTAATCGGGCTTATTGGACAAGATGAATATGCTGTGAATATTAAAAACCTTACCCAAGCACAAAATATTACGGATCATTATTTGGTCAAATCGCAATATCGCCCGACAATTTGCAAATCTCGATTTATAGCAGCCAACCAACAAGTTATTCGTGCTGATGAAGAAAGTTTAATCCCACTGCATCACGAAGAAGTATCGCAGTTACTGCGATCAATTGACGAAGCAATCTCCAAAGTAAGCGCCATTATCATTTCTGATTATGGCAAAGGCGTATGTCATCCTATTGTGATGAAACATACAATGCAACAAGCCAAGCTACATCATATTCCTGTTTTTGTTGATCCGAAATCATCTGATTTTTCACTCTATCAATACGCAACCTGTGTAACGCCAAATACGAAAGAAGCCAGCACTGCCGTTCAACATCCTTTAAATAACGATCAGGATTTTGAACAAGCAGGCGAAGCATTACTCAATGCAACGCAAGGACAAGCTATTTTGATTACACGTTCAGAAAAAGGCATGACCTTGATAGAACGTGGCAAACCAGCCACAACCATTCCTTCTCGTGCCAGAGAGGTCTTCGATGTTTCTGGTGCTGGGGATACAGTGATTGCAACCCTGACCTTGGCGTATGCTGCTGGATATGATTTAACTGAAGCGATGCATATTGCCAATGCTGCCGCTGGGGTTGTTGTTGCCAAGGCGGGAACCTCGACCACAACAATTGCCGAAGTATTAAACGAACTTAAAGCGCAAGATCCGCGCAGTTTTTCTGAAACGATTTCCCCTTCTCTACTTCATCCAGATCAATTATTAGAACAAGTTAAATTATGGAAAAAACAAAAACTTGTTGTTGGATTTACCAATGGATGTTTTGATATTATTCACCCAGGGCACATTGCCTTGCTTAAAAATGCACGGGCGCAATGTGATCGGCTCATTGTTGCCCTTAACACAGATCGCAGCATCAAAGCTCTGAAAGGCGAACAAAGACCCATTAACGATTTGACCAGCAGATCCCAAGTCATGGCTGCAATACGATATGTTGATGCCGTGGTTGCTTTTGACGAAGATACACCTTTTAATCTGATACATCTTTTTAAACCAGAGATATTGGTTAAGGGCGCTGACTATCAGAATAAAGAGGTGGTTGGTCGGGATATTGTTGAACAAAATGGTGGAAAAGTTATTCTGGCAGAGTTACAAGAAGGCTTCTCGACAACCAATATTATTGATAAAATTGCGCGCTCTTGAGGTTTTGACGTTATACATTATGGAAATAAAATGAACATTCCCCATCATATTCACAGTCAATATGACCGATTTACCCGTTGGTTATTTGATTCTGCCTTTCCTTATTGGGGAACTATTGGTGGGGATGGCTCTGAACAAAAACCATTTCAATGGGGTGCGCATGAACAATTGAAAATGGACGGCTCTCCTGATTTACCAGGATATAAACGCCTACGTGTCCAAGCGCGCCAATTATACAGTTTCACCCAAGGAGCTTTGTTGGGCTGGACACAAGCCAATTCAATCACCGAGCAAATTTATAACTTTATGCAAAATGCCGAATTAGGTGAAGGGCATTGGGCAAAGACCTTGACACGTGAAGGCGATATATTAGACTCATCTTCTGATTTATATGATCTTGCTTTTCTCATTTTTTCTCTGGCATGGTATGCTCGCCTCAGCAAAGATCAGAGACCGATTCAACAAGCTCGACAAACAGTCCAATGGATTGAACGCTTTATGGCGTATCCTCAAAGAGGATATAAAAATATTGTACCTTTCATCCCAGGATATAGACAACAAAATCCTCACATGCATTTGTTAGAGGCAATCTTGGCTTTGTATGAGACAACAGGCGAAGAGCAAGACCTTGTTATGGCGCACAAGCTGATTCGTCTTTTTAAGACCAACCTATTTAACCATCAAGCAGGTGTTTTAGAGGAATATTTTGTTGAAAGTTGGATGCCTGTCCCTTTTCCGCCTATCACCGAGGTAGAACCAGGTCATCAATATGAATGGATTTGGTTATTATCTGAATATGAACGGTTAACGGGCATAAGCCATAAAACTGAAATGCAACGCATGTATGATTTTAATGAACGTCATGCCGTCGATCAACTCACAGGTCTGGTGGCTGATAAAGTGCAAAAAGATGGTACCTTAGTGAATAAGTCTGCTCGTCTATGGGTGCAAACAGAAGCAATTCGTGCAACCAGTTTGATGCAAGATGAAAAAAGTTATCAACATCTTAGTAAAATCGTTGATAATTTATTACGACGTTATTTTAAGAACTGTCCAAATGGCACTTGGCAAGATCAACTAACACATTGTTATCATTACAATAATACCAAAATTCCGACCAGCTCCTTTTACCATATCGTCAGCGGGTATATGCAACTGCATCACACTTTACAATAATCCACATTATCCACAGATTTCCCCACAATTCACACCAGACAAAAATTCTTTAAAGTGATATTATAAAACGTGACTAGTTTAGAATCGAAAAAAGATACATCCTCGCCATTATTAGGCATTTCTCAACGTTTGCCTCCAGCCAATATTCAGGCGGAACAATCCTTGCTTGGGGCTTTGTTAACCAATAATAAAGCCTATGAAAAAGTTGCTGAATTTTTAATCAGTGAGCATTTCGTCGATCCAATTAATGGAAAAATCTATGATGCCATTGTCCGTCGTATAGAAGCAGGGCAAATTGCTGATGCTGTTACCCTCAAAGCAGAATTCGAACATGCTGGGATCTTGGATGAAGTTGGTGGGATTGCGTATCTTGGACAGCTCTTACAATCAATGGTTGGAATTATTAATGCCAGAGACTATGGTAAAACCATCCATGATGCATGGATAAGAAGGCAGCTGATTGATATTGGCGAAGATATCGTCAATGGTGCATTTGAATCCAATACTCAGATCACTGGATCAGATCAAATCTCGATTGGAGAAGAAAAGCTTTTTAAATTAGCTACCCATAAAGGGCAAGAAGGTGGATTTGTTTCCTTTGAGAATGCCCTGACTGAAGCGATTAACATTGCCAATCATGCTTTTTCGAATTCAAGTGGGGTTGCTGGGCTATCAACAGGTCTGAAAGATTTAGATAAAAGAACGGGTGGTTTGCATCCTGCCGACCTGATTATCCTTGCAGGTCGTCCTGCTATGGGAAAAACTGCATTAGCCACTAAAATTGCCTTTAATGCAGCTAAAAGTCTATTACGAAATGCTGAAACTCAAACTAATTTAAACAAACCTATTGGCACAGTGGCTATTTTCTCTTTGGAAATGTCATCTGAACAATTAGCCACTCGTCTTTTATCCGAAGAATCCAGAGTATCAAGCGAACGTATTCGCCGCGGTGAAATTGGACAAAAAGAGTTTGATAAATTCGTTCAAGTCAGCCGAGAACTCTCACAGTTGCCTTTATATATTGATGACACCCCTGCAATCAGCCTGTCTGTCATGCGAACACGTTGCCGTAGATTATCCAGAACCAGAGGATTAAATTTGATTGTTGTGGATTATTTGCAACTCATGCGCCCATCCGTTGGCAGTCGCCCTGAAAGCCGTGTGTTAGAAATCTCTCAAATTACACAAGGATTGAAAGCCTTGGCCAAAGAATTTGAAATCCCTGTTATTGCTTTATCCCAGCTTTCTCGACAAGTGGAAAATAGAGAGGATAAACGCCCTCAACTGTCTGATCTTCGTGAATCTGGATCTATTGAGCAAGATGCGGATGCCGTGATGTTTGTGTATCGTGATGAATATTATTTACAGCAGCGTATGCCTAAGCCGATTGCCTTTGAAAGCGAAGACAAATACCAAATCGCTTTGGAAAAATGGCAGGCCGATATGAATAAAGTCCATAACAAAGCAGAATTAATCTTGGAAAAACAACGTCACGGTCCCACAGGTAAAGTTGATCTGTTCTTCGAAGGGGAATTCACACGCTTTAGCGATCTTGACGACGTGCATGATTTTTAGAAGGAATACAAGAAAATAAACTATGAATAAAGAAGAACTCGATTTGTATATCTTACAATTTCAAGAGCTAAACCACTTATTAAAAAATGAATGGTTAGATATAAAAAAATTATTAGAAGAAAATAAGATCAATTTATCCACGACATCTCTTATTTCATTTGACGAAGATGAAGAGGGAAAACAATATGGAATCCTTCTTACTAAAGAAAAAGAAATCGTCACTTTTGAAATAGATAAAGATAATCATATTTTAATTCAATTTATCACAGATCAACAAGAATTAGAGCAGCTACAATATAATAATCCTAGCGTTACAGCTGCTCTTATTCACTTTCAATAAATTAAAATTATATTAATTTCTCTTTTTTTAATAATGCCAATACTTCTTTGCCTTTTTCTGATAGTTCCAATTTTTTCAAAGTACAGGAATTATACGAAAATATTTTTGGATTTATTAAATAAGCCTCTAATAACGCTTCAGAGATAGGTGTGGATACGTTTTTGCAGTCACCCTCATCACTTTCTCTTTCTTTGTGAACGATCCCTACTAACAATTCATGAAATGAATTCGCAATAAATGGTAAATCAACATTCTGAGATAAGTAAGTATTTGGTTGCTTCATATCCAAATACAAATCATGCACTTCATGATCCCATTAGTAAATCTTACCATTAGTATGCAGGCATAGCCAATCACTCTCATTCACTAACGCAATCGCCATAACATCTTCTGGAATTCGATCTTGATAGTCATAATTGACAGAATATATATCTTCTTGCTCGTCCTTACAGAACCCTAAAATGATATCAATCGATATGTCATCCTCACCAGCAATCAGATTTTCTTTTACAGGAAATGCAAATTCTTGATTACATTCGACGACATTATATTTCTTAAGAAAATTTTTGTAGGGGTTTTCAAGAATCATCCCAAAATCTTTTTCTAATTTTTGAACTTTCTTATCAACGATACGAGAGACTTTATATTTGGACTGAAACATCTTTTAACTCTTTTATGATCTAGCCGTTATTTTGACAAAAATATACACTACTAATCAACCAATTTATACATTTAGAGAGAGATTAACTCATGAAAATTATGCATATCGATACAAGCGCAAAAATTGCTGAAAAATCTAATTCCCGCATGTTAGGTCAATTCTTTATCGAACAACTAAAAATACAAAATGTTGATCTTGATATAGACTATTTAGACCTTACTAAAGACGTGCAACCCCATCTAACATCAGAATTTGTTGTGGCAACTTATAAACCCGAAAATGAACGCACGCCAGAGATGAAACAAGTTCTGGCTGAATCTGATGCAATGTGTCAACGTGTTCTCGATGCTGATGCTTTGGTCTGTGCCATGCCTATGTATAATTGGACTATTCCTGCTACTTTTAAAACATTTATTGATACAATTATCAGAACAGGCGTTACTTATGATCTCTTTCCCGATGGCACGACAAAGGGAAAATTAATTGACAAAAAAGTCTTATTTATTACCACCCGTGGGGCTGATTTACGTGCGGGTGCCTTTCAACATATGGATGCGATGACCCCTGTATTAAAAGCCTCTTTTGGATTTTTAGGTGTCGACCACCCACAATTTGTAGATGCTCAGCCCTTGCAATTTTCTGATCAGGAATCTCGTTTGCAAGCATTAGCAAGAGCAGAAGAAGAGTTGACAAGCGTTGCTAAACAGTGGGCATCAGAATTGTGAATCAAAGATTATTAAAAAAGCGAATATATCTTATTTTACAGTTCTGAAATTAAATTCTATACTATAAAGATATCAAAACTCAATTTTATAGCAGATAAGAAGGAATGATTATGGTCATAGAGAATTGTTCTGAGCCTCCTCGAAAAAAAAGTCGCGTAAAAAGTAAGAGTTTTGATTACTCGTTGGATTTTAAAAAAATTAATTTTAGAGAACGCCCTGAACTCTATCGAATAGGTAAAGGGGAACAGGGTGTTTTATCTGTCGAACCCTATAAATCAGAAATCCTGCCCTATTGGCGCTTTGCTACTGTTGAAAAAGCAACGGAAAGCAGCAATAAAATTTACGATTTGTTTGTAGAATACATTAATAATCAAGATTTTATTGGCGCTGATATGGCCAGAAAATTCCTGCAAATGGGTTATACACGCGCCCGACGTTATGCAAACCATAAAGGAGGAAAAAAATATGATGGTCCTGTACCAATTGATAAAAAAGGTCTAAGTGGTTCTCATGGTCGTCAAGAACTTCCAAGAGCGACCGAAGACGAAGTTAAAGCAGAGGCTGCACGTATTTTCAAACAAAAATGGGATGATGCGCGGGCAAATTCAGACTATCTCGCTTTAAAAGAGATTTTTTTAAACCGTTTTACTGAACGTAATAATGAATAATATTTGCAGTATCAAAAAAATAACCAAAATATTATAATAATTATTTAGAAAATTAATGCTCTTCTACATCACCCTGCACTAACTGAACTGAATTCACTTTTCCAGCAGTTATATTAACAATGCGATAGAATATTCCATTACCCTGACCAGCGATATTCGTTAAATCAGAAGACTGGTCATAAGAAGAATAATCTTCTTTATTCTTTACCACAGGGATATTCATGACAAAAATCCATTTTCCCTCTGGTAAATTTGTCAGTTTAAAATCCCCACTTTCATCACAAGACACCGTAAAAGCGTATTCATTCATGCGAGGATCAAAATTTTTAACCTTTTTGATATCCCGCATTTTCACTTGCAACGCTTCTACAATATAGGGGTCATAAGGATAGTAGGTGATTTGTTGTCCCGCACAAGTTTTCATTGTCCCATCTGCTTCACGATATATTCCCATACCAGCAACCTTGGCAGTACCAACATTTTTAGCCCATTGAACCGTTGAAGGCTCGAACTGGCTTTTAAATTGATACTCTTTAGCAAAAGCTGAATGGCCAATACATACAGAAGCTAACAAAGCAATGAAAAAAGTGCGTTTCATAATCGTTTAATCCAACTTTTAATGACGGAAATGACGCATAGAAGTGAAAACCATCGCAATCCCAGCTTCATCTGCTGCGGCAATGACTTCATCATCACGCATAGATCCACCAGGTTGTATCACTGCCGTAGCGCCTGCTGCAATTGCAGCTTGTAATCCATCTGCAAATGGAAAGAATGCATCAGAAGCAACCACACTGCCTCTGCTTAAAGGCTCAGATAATCCCGCTGCTTCGGCTGCTTCAGAACTTTTATGGGCAGCAATACGTGCAGAATCAACACGGCTCATTTGTCCAGCACCTACACCAACGGTTGCTTTGTCTTTGACATACACAATCGCATTCGATTTAACATGTTTGCCTACACGGAAAGCAAAAACCATATCTTCCATTTCTTGTGCTGTTGGTTGTCTTTTTGTAACCACTTTAAAATCAGCAGGACGTCCATTATCACGATTTTGCAGTAAAAAACCGCCTGCTAATGTTTTCACCATCACACCTTGTGCCATTGAATCAGGCATTGATCCTGTTTCCAAAACACGAACATTTTTCTTTTTAGATAAAATCTCTAATGCGTCTGCATTGACCTTAGGTGCAATCACCACTTCACTAAAAATTGTCACAATTTTTGCTGCTAGCTCTGCATCCAAAGGTCGATTCATCGCAATGATTCCACCAAACGCAGAAACTGGGTCGCAACGTAACGCTAAGTCCCATGCTTCGGACAGTGTTTTAGCACTCGCAACCCCACAAGGGTTTGCATGTTTGACAATAACAATAGAAGGTTCATCAAATTCTGCCACCGCTTCAAATGCAGCATCTGTGTCGTTTAAATTATTATAAGAAAGCTCTTTACCTTGTAATTGCTTGGCTGTTGCAACACCTGGGCGATTTTCATCATTGGTATAAAAAGCAGCTTGTTGATGAGGATTTTCACCATAGCGTAAGATTTCTTTACGTTGACCGCTAAAGACAACTCGTTCTGGAAATTGATCGTTGGCTTCTTTAGCAAACCAAGCAGAAATCGCTGCATCATAAGCACCTGTTCTGGCATAAGCAGCTTGCGCCCATGCTCTGCGTTGTGCAAATGTTGATCCGCCTGTTTGACGCAAAGTCTCAATAAAAGATCCATATTGAGCAGCATCGGTTAAAACTGCCACATGACTATGATTTTTGGAAGCTGCACGGATAAGGGCTGGGCCACCAATATCAATATTTTCAATCACATCTTCTTCACCCGCACCCGAGGCAACCGTTGCTTCAAACGGATATAAATTAACGCATAATAGATCAATTGGAAGAATTCCGTGTGCTTTCATTTGGTCTTGATGATCTTGTAAATCCCTGCGTCCCAATAAACCACCGTGAATTTGAGGCACTAATGTTTTGACACGTCCATCCAGAATTTCAGGAAAACCTGTAAAGTCAGAAACTTCTATCACTCTAATACCAGCATCACGAATGGCCTTGGCTGTGCCACCTGTTGATAGGATTTCTACTTTTTGCTCGGCCAGTGCCTTAGCCAACTCAAGTAAACCTGTTTTGTCAGAAACAGAAATTAACGCACGACGAACAGGAATAACTTTTTGATCCATTACTCAATTCCTAGAATATTTTATTAATTGTAAAAAACTTATATTGCTTGCTCTTGTGGACGAGCAACCCACCGCCAAGTTTGAATTCCTTGACGTGCTAACTCACGATGCATCACTAAAACAGGTAAGCCCTCTTGATTCTTTTTAGGATAAGCAAGGCGTTCTGCCAAATCCTCGACAATCGTTACAGAACGATGCCGCCCACCCGAACAACCCACAGCAATCGTGGCATATTTTTTTCCTTCTAAAACAAAACGAGGGAAAATTAAATTTAACATTTCATCAATCTGATTTACATATTTTTGATAATCGGGGTCTTTTTCTACATATTCCTGCACATCTTTATCTAAACCAGTTTTTTTAGATAATTCTGGAATATAATATGGATTATGCAAAAACCGAGCATCAAACACCATATCTGCTTCACGAGGCACACCACTAGGGAATGCAAAAGACATCAAGGTTAATGTTAAAAGTCCCTGATTTTTATCTTTTCCTAAACTATAACGAGTTTCAACCAATAACCTTAACTCAAATGGCGGCAAATCTGATGTATCGATTACTAAATCAGCAACTTGCCTTAAAGGCTCCATCAATATAATTTCGGCTTCAATTCCCTCTTTGACCGTTCCACCCGCTGCCATGGGATGTCGTCTGCGCGTGGCGGTATAACGGCGTAATAAAACATCTGTTTCAGAAGTGGCATAAATTAATTGAATATGCAAAGAGGGGTTTAATCGCAATCTGGTCAATAACTCTATAACGGTAGAAGCCTCAAACCCATTGGTTCTGGAGTCAAGACCTATAACAATAGGTCCTTCTACCTTACCCACAATATCACTAATGACCTGCACAGGGGCATTATCAACTAGCTCATACCCTAGATCCTCCAGCGCACGCAGGATGGTCGATTTTCCAGCACCAGATAAACCCGTCACAAAAACAACAGGTTGTTTTATAGTCTCTTTATTTAACAAATCATCTTGCATCACAGAAAGATCAATCTTTGTAATATACCTAACGAGCCTTAATATTAAGCAACATCACGCCTTGATACAATAGGGATAATGATTAAATTCATTATAATTATCAAGAAAATATTAGGTTATTAATTATATCTACAAATAACTCTATCTTCGAAGAAGGAAGAAAAACTTAACGTAATATAATAAGCTTTGCACCATATTAAAAGAGAAACGCTTATATAGTTATAATTGATACGATAATGAAACGCTAATTCATTCATTTAAATTACTTCTGATTCAGTCATCAACTCATAAGATAAATATGATATTAAATTATCAATAGACAAATCTTACTTTGACAAAGAAATTCCTTCCCATTTTTGGGTAACCAATAGCCAATTGATAATTTTGATCCAATAAGTTTTTAGCACCAGCACTAATTTCAATCTGCTCAGTCAATTTATACATCACACTGGTTGACAAATTAACATAATGTCCAGTTTTATAATATTGTAAACCATAACTATCGGTTGTCCAACGATTAGACGCAATATCTAAACTAGGCATAATTTGCAATTTTGGAATGGGTTTCCATAAAGCATAAATAAATGCTTTGTGTTTTGGCACGTCTGTTGGGCGGAAATTAGCATTATTAGGATCAGAGAGATCACGATGAATATAAGTATAGTTCCCTCCAATTAAGAGGTTCGATAAAACATCAATTTCTGTAGATAGCTCAAACCCTACATAATTTCCATGACTTACATTCCGATTTTGATTGACTGACACACCTTCATAAATCATAGGAACAGAAATAATTGCATCCTCTATATGCGAATAAAACACTGCCCCTGCAACTTTGACGTAATCCCAATTATGAGAAGCACCAATTTCATAGTTTTGTGCTCGTTCTGGCTTTAACCCTGGGTTTGAAACTGCCCCGCCAAAACGTGTGCTAAATCGTTCAAATAAAGAAGGAAAACGTGCACGATTTGAAACACTGACATAAGCATTGGTCTTGGGATTAACTGTCCATGCTAAGCGAGCTTGTTGATTAAATGCACCTTTATTTTTGGTTGGGTAAGAAATAATTTGATTTGTATCTGATGAAAATCCCTGTGCCTGATCTAGGACACGCCAATCATAACTTCCACCTACGGTTAATTGTAAATTGGAAAGAATATCAAAATTATTATCAACAGCAATACTATAGCTTTCTTCTATAGATTTTTGGTTGGGCTGATTATATCCACTTGGAAAATTTTGAGTATGTTCATTATGTTGATCTAAACGTCCATAAAAGGCAAAATTCATTGTATCTCTTTGACTGACATTCCATGCCAAACGAACATCACCACCATAAGCCTCATCATAATAATAACTATTAAAAGACTTTTTCATAGATTGAGTAGTTTGTGATATATTGTCAAAACTGCGCAATAAATTATCAAATGTATTGCGATAAATCCGAAATTTTAAAACAAGATCGTCCGTCAATTGTGTATTTGACATAAAGGACAAAGAACCAATATTCCATGTTGGCCAACTCCATACTCTTTGTATAGCTGGAACATCAACTGTACTTAATGGTGCGTTTTTCTCACCTTCTTGGCGTGTGTAACTTAGAACATATTCATCAGTATCATTAGGCGTAATTCCAATTTTTGTATTAATTCGCCAATCCAATGAATCTGATAGCAGCCGTTTCCCCTTATTTTGAGAAGGCGTTGGTTTAAATTTAGACGATAAATCTATATGGTCTATATTATTTTCATCAAAGCTAAATTGAGCATACCATTTTTCTTGTTTTGTTCCTATAAACCCAAAAACATTATATCCACCATAACCACCATCATGATCCAAATTTACATTACTTCGAACCTCAGCATCAATTGCTTTTTTAGGCTTGCGAGTTACCAAATTAATCATACCTCCCATTCCATCAGGACCATCAATAACCGAAGCATATCCTTTACTAATTTGAATCTCTGCAATATCTGGTGTTACAAAACGACCAAAATCTAATCTATTATCATATGGTAAGTAAACTCTGATCCCATCAAGAAGCAAAGGAACCTGTAACCGACTGAAACCACGCACATACAACATCCGCTCATTACGAGAATTCCCTGTGGTGGCAACATTCACGCCTGGCAAAATACTTGCTGCCTCGTCTAATGTATTTAAATTTAAATCATTTATAACTTTTGAAGAAACAACTGAACTTCCAACCAACATTTTGTTATGTTGCCCATAAACTGTAATTTCTTCAGAAGATGGAACCCTATTCGTAATCTCACTAGGCATTTTTTCTGATGCTGTTTGTTTGACGACGCTCTTGGTGGTTTCCAAAGGTGTGCCCTCATTAGAAGCATCAATCTCCTTTCCGTAAGCATTAGAAAAAGATTCCAATGCTAAGAAGCTTATACAAACCAAGGATAGATAAGTAATTTTTTGCATAATTTAAAACTAACAGGATATGAAAACTTTTTATGTAAAGTGAAATTAAATCAATATCTAAATGTGTCAATTAACTAAATGGACTAGTCATAAAGAACTATTTTCTATTTAGAAAAAACGAATATTATAACTGTTAAACAATAAAGGTTTTTGTTATGTATTCTTTTAATTCAAAATTACTCACTTTATGCTTTGTCATGGGATTAACAATTGTTCCTGTTCAATCCTATGCACATGAATCACATACAATGCACACGGATCCAACACATTGTGAAGCACCTCCTAAAGAAATGAGTTCTTGGAAAGAGCCTTCCAGCATTTCTGCTGCTAAAACAAATGAAGAATTATCTCATTCTACCGTCACGATTAACCAAGCAGTACAAGCCTCTCTTTTCCCAACCCGCACTGTTAAGTTCGTTGTTAATCCAGAAGAGCGCGGTGGCAGTGTCAGTTTTGCAGGTATGGTGCAATTCAATGTTCCAACTCAAGCAACCTATCGTATTATTACCGATAGTCGTCCATGGGTCGAGATGGTAAAAGATGGAAAAACCATTGAATCGTCTAAACACCAACATGGTTCAAAATGTTTAGGGATGGAAAAAGTTTTAGATTTCCCACTATCTCCTGGTCAACACACCATAGAATTCACAGCAAATGGTAAAGATACCATCAAATTTATTATTGTTCCTGTTTCTAAATAGCGATTTATAGCAATGAAAATAACGGCAGTAATTTTAACATTAGCAATTAGTATTCTCTCTGTATGTGTTTACACTGTAAACGCAGAAACAGATAAAATCGATCATTCTATTATTGCTAATCAAGTAAAGTTAGGTCGTTATCTTTTTTATGATGCGGATTTATCCAAAGATGGCAGCATGTCTTGTGCGACTTGCCACAGACAAAAACAGGCTTTTACAGACGGAAATCCAACGCATCCTGGCGTTAATAATGACCAAGGAATTTATAACGTTCCCACACTTGGCAATGTTGGACAACTAAAAACATTCACTTGGACAGATCAACATGTTTTCGCACTGGATAAACAAGCATTAATGCCGATTACAGGAACCACTCCCGTAGAAATGGGAATGCATCATGGGGAAAAGGAAATTGAAAAGCGTATTGCGTCCAATGCTTGCTATGTTCGCTTATTTAACTCTGCTTTTCCGGACGTCAAGGGAAATAAGATTACAATAGACACTATAACACAAGCCATCGCAAGCTTTCAACGCACCTTAATTACAGATCATAGTATATGGGACACGAAACAAGGCTATACCAAAGAAATGCAACAAGGTGAACACATATTCTTTGGCAAGGGGCAATGCGCAACTTGTCACACACCCCCTTTATTTACTGATCAAAGATTTTATCAAATAAATAAAGGAACAACCAAAGCAATGCGTACGCCTACTTTACGAAACATAAAATTGACAGCTCCCTATTTCCATGATGGATCGATTGAGACACTTAAAGAGGCTATTTTAGCACATCATTCTGATACGATAAAATTACCTCATTTATCAGAGAAAGATATGTATGATTTGATACAATTTTTAAACTCATTAACTGATAAGCAATTTATTAATAATCCAAAATTCTCTTTACCAGCTGAGCCTTGTGAATAATAAGTGATTAAAAATTAAACTCTCCACTTTTTCCACCCTTTTTTTGAATTAAATGAATATTACTAATGACCATATTTTTTTCTATTGCTTTTAACATATCATAGACAGTTAATAAGCCTGCAGATACACCACTCAAAGCTTCCATTTCAACCCCTGTTTTACCAACAGTTTCGGTTGTCACAATAATTGAAAGGCAATGATTTTCTTCATCTTTAACAAAATCAACATGCACATGCGTCAACGCCAAAGGATGACATAAAGGAATTAAATTCGCTGTTATTTTCGTACCTTGAATAGCAGCAATTCTTGCAATTCCCAACACATCACCTTTGCGACTGGCATTAAATTCCAACAACTGGAATGCCTCTGCTGACATAGTAATTGATCCAGTAGCAATTGCGGTACGTTTTGTTTCATCCTTATTGGCAATATCAACCATATGAGCTTGCCCTGAAGCATCAAAATGAGATAATTTGGTCATGTGTTTTTCCTATTATAAATTACTTTAACCATCATAAACATATGGAACAAAGGAAACCATGATTAAAATTCGTTATTTTGGATTTTTAAAAGAAATTCTTAACTTAGAAGAAGAAGAAATTAAATGGTCAAAAGGTAACTCCCAAGAGTTACTAACCTTTTTACGTGCTCGCAGTTCATTTTGGGCAGAGAGTTTGTCAGAAGAAAACATTTTTAGGCTGGTCATTAATAAAAAAGTTATTTATGAAACAACCCCAATTTCTTCAGGAGATGAAATCGCTATTCTTCCACCTGTTACAGGAGGATAAAATGTTTTGGGTAAAAATTCAAGAAGCTTCATTTGATGAAGAATTACCGAATTTAGATCAAAAGATTCAAGAAAATAATTGTGGCGCTTTAGTCAGTTTCAAGGGTATTGTTCGTGGATACGATGAAAAAGATCCATTAGATTACCTTTATCTTGAGCATTTCCCAGAGGTTACAGAACAAGAAATTGAACGTATCTTACAACGCGCACAAGAACATTGGGGTATTCGTAGCGCCATTGTTATTCATCGTGTTGGACGATTAAATATAGGGGAAAATATTGTTCTTGTAATGGTTTCTGCCTCACATCGTAAAGCAGCTTTTGAAGCCTCTCAATTCATTATGGATTATTTAAAAACAGAGGCTCCTTTCTGGAAAAAAGAATTTTTTCAAAATGGTAATTCTCGTTGGGTTGAAGCCAAACAATCAGATATAGAACAAAAAAAACGTTGGGCTCTCTCATGATAAAACAAAAACCCATCATAACTGGGGTGATTTTAGCTGGTGGAGAGGGGCGACGTATGGGAAGAAAAAATAAAGGGCTTATTCCTTTAAATGACCGCCCTCTAATTCAACATGTTATTGAACGATTACATCCTCAATTAGATCATATTCTTATCAGTGCCAACGAAGATATTGCAACCTATCTAGAGTTGGGTTTTCCTGTTATTTCAGATCACGCAGATTTTAAAAATAAAGGACCTCTTGCTGGTATTCTTAGCACAACTGCTTTTATTCCAAAAAGCACGGATGCTGTTCTTATTGTTCCTTGTGATACCCCTTTCCTACCCATTCATCTAGTGTCATTGTTAGTAAATAACTTATATGCTCAAACAGAATATGAGATTGCTTATGCTGCAACAGCGTCCCAAATCCATCCTAGTATTTTCCTATATAAGCCAACAATTAACAATCAATTAGCAGCGCATCTCAATCAACAACAATGTAGTTTAAAATCTTGGATTTTTAAACATAATGCCGTTAAAACTATTTTCGAAGATGAACATGCATTTACAAACATGAATGATATGGAAACACTTCATCAAAACCAATAGGAACCTATCATGCTCGATTATTATCAGGCACTCCATAATTTATTAACACAAAACACTCCTTCTTTAACAAAACAAACTATTCCTTTAACCGAAGCAGACCGTCTTATATTAGCTGCAAATTTAACAGTCCAATATGACACTCCTTTTTTTAGCAATAGCGCAATGGATGGTTATGCTCTTGGCGGTGATATTGATGTATGCCAAGAATGGAAAATCATCCATCGTATTGCCGCAGGCGATACCGCACAATCAATGACCTTAAAAACAGGAGAAGCAGCCCGAATCTTTACTGGTGCGCCAATCCCAGAAGGGACAAGTGCAGTTATTCAACAGGAAAATACAAAAGTTAACGATTCAATCTTGATGCTTACTTCTTCAGTTAAAAAAGGGCAAAATATTCGTTATCAAGCCGAAGAATTAAAAAAAGGGGATATATTTCTAGCTACAGGTCAATATATTACACCTGCTGTCACCGCTTTATTAGCCAGCCAAGGATATGCTGAAGTCCCTGTCTTTAAACCATTAACAATTTATGTATTTTCAACAGGAAACGAGCTTATTAATCCAGGAGAAACATTAAAGTCTGGTCAAATCTATGATGCTAATCGTTATTTACTTCTTTCATGGTTAAAACAAACCCCTCATCTTATTGTCGATGCAGGAACACTACCTGATAATAAAGAAGCAACTGAACAAGCGTTAAAAAATGCCAGTCAAAAAGCAGATATTATTATCACTTCTGGTGGGGTTTCTGTTGGTGAGGAAGATCATGTTCATGCAGCCATAACCGAATTAGGAAAACTAACCTTATGGAAACTTGCCATTAAACCTGGAAAACCGTTTGCATGGGGAGAGATTGATAAAGCAACAGTTTTTATGCTGCCTGGCAATCCAGTCAGCACCTTTGTAACGTTCCAACAGCTTGTTGTTCCTGCTCTTAAAAGATTATCAGGAATTGCATTAGAACATTGTATGCCAAAAGCAATCATGGCCAAAGCAACATTTTCCACTAAGAAAACACAAAACCGCAAAGAGTTCCTTAGAGTCCAGCTCCAACCCAGTGCTACTGGACTTTATGTCCAACTGCTTTCACATCAAGGCTCTGCAATGCTCTCTGCGTTTACACAAGCCAATGCCTTGGCAGAAATACCAGAAAATACTCTGATTCATGAAAACGATTATATCAAAGTCTATCCTCTTTCTTACAATTTCAACGCTTAAAAAACATCCTGAGAATCTATTATGAAAAAAATTAAAATTGGGCTTATTTCTATTAGTGACAGAGCCAGCAAAGGAATCTATGAAGATAAAGGTCTCCCTGCGCTGAAAGGTTGGTTGAACCTTGCTGTCTTAAATGACAAAGAATATATCGAACATTTAATTCCAGATGAGCAAGATTTGATTGAGAAAACACTCATTGAGTTAGTGGACAAAGAAAAATGCCCTCTAGTTTTAACAACAGGAGGCACAGGTCCTTATATTCGTGATGTTACGCCCGATGCTACCTTGGCTGTTGCAGATAAAGTTATGCCAGGATTTGGCGAGCAAATGCGTCAAGTAAGTTTATATTATGTACCAACAGCAATTTTATCCAGACAAGTCGGTGTTATTCGTAAAAAAAGCCTCATCTTAAACCTTCCAGGTCGTCCAAATGCAATCAAAGAAACCTTAGAAGGTGTTAAAGACGAAAATGGTAATGTCAAAATCCATGGTGTTTTTGCTTCTGTTCCAATGTGTATCGAAGTGATTGGTGGACCAAGAATTGAAACAAACGAAAAAATTGTTAAAGCATTCTTACCTAAAATATAATTAACCACCCGTCATTGACATAATACGATTAACTTTTTTTGGCTGCTCTAAGAAATCATGTGCTTTTGGTTTTAACTTAATTGCTTGCATAATAGCATTTTGTAACGCCTCATCGCTACATAGATTTCTTAGCAAAGGTTTCAATTCAAAACTATTATCTTGCCCTAAACACATCAATAAAGTGCCATCAACAGTTAACCGAACACGATTACAAGTCTCGCAAAAATGCTGAGATAATGGCGTAATCAAACCAAGATTAACAAACCCACTTTTAGTTTCCCAATATCTGGCTGGTCCATTTCCAATTTTCTTAGTTGTTGGTTGTAATTTAAAATTTTTTTCAAGCCTTTTTACTGTTTCTTGTAAATATACCGAAGCCGTACCCCGCCCACTTTCACCCATAGGCATGACTTCTATCAAACATAAGATATATTGATGTTGAATACAGAACCTTAACATTTCTTCAATTTCATCAACGTTACGATCTGGCATAACAACCATATTAATGCGAACTTTTTGAAAACCAGCTCTCTTAGCCGCAGACAATCCCGCTAAAATATTTTCAAGGCAATTGCTTCCTGTTATTGCCTCCATATGTTTAGAATTTAAGGAATCAAGACTGATATTCAACCGATCTAAACCTGCTTCAAATAAAGCTTCAGCCTTGTCTTCTAATAAAGTTGCATTCGTTGTTATGGACAAGTCCGTGACTTGATCCATTGCTTTCATATCACGAACCAATTCAACGATATTTTTTCTTAATAAAGGCTCACCACCTGTCAGGCGAAAATGATGTGTTCCTAATACTGAAAAATTATAAACAACTCTTAAAATCTCTTCATTGGATATCCAATGATCAGAATCTTTAAAACCTTTAAAGCCTTTTGGAATACAATAATTACACCTTAAATTACAGCGGTCTGTAACAGATATTCTTAAGTAATCTATTGTTCTACCGAAATCATCTATAAGCATTCTACAGACCGTTCTTGAAATAATAATTATTTTGAAAATTATACTATCATTAAGATATATTATTGGAGCAAATATATACAAATTTTATATCTTTTTACTGTAACCTATATATTATTTTTTTAATTTTCCATTCTCTAAAATCAAAACATCTTCAGCAAAGAAATCAACATCTTCTTGGTCATGTGAAATTATTAATAACAAGCAATTTATTTGTTGTTGAATAGCTTTTACCTCGCTACGTAAACGTTTCCCCAGCTGATAATCCAACATTGAAAATGGTTCATCTAATAATAGGAGCTTAGGTTTTGTTATTAAGGCTCTTGCTAATGCGACTCTTTGTTGCTGGCCACCAGATAATTCATGAGGATATTGATGGGCAAGGTTCACTAATTCAAAACGCTCTAATAACAGAGATATTTCTAAATTATTATATTTTTTAGTTGAATTAAAGATCCCTTTTTTCAACGGAAATGATATATTTTGCTGTACGGTTAAATGAGGAAACAAACTATAAGATTGAAAAAAATAAGCTAGGTTTCTTTGCTGTGGTTTTAAATTAATTTTTTGTTTTTTATCAAAAAAAACACAACTACCAATCTTAATCAATCCAATATCAGGTTGCAATAATCCTGCAATCATCTTAATTAACGTTGTTTTTCCGGCCCCTGATGGACCAAATATTGCAACAGATTTGCATGATGAAGCATATTCAAGATGTAATTGAAAAGAACGTTGACCTGCCAATAATGTTTTTTGAACATTCCAAATAAAATTCATCTTTTGCCACTAATGAAAAATTTTATAACCAGTTAATTTTTTTGCAATAACTAAAACAGCAATACAAACAATCGATAAAATAATTACTGCTATACTTGCGGTATCATTATCACCCTCTTGAACCGCTTGATAAATAGCAATCGACAAGGTTTCTGTTTTACCAGGAATGCTGCCTGCAACCATTAACGTTGCACCAAACTCTCCCAATGCTCTGGCAAATGATAATAACAAACCAGCAAAAATACCACGCCAAGCTAGTGGTAAAATAATACGAAAAAATATAGAAAAATTAGAAATTCCTAAAACACTAGCAGCTTGTTCATAACAGACATTTACACTCTCAAAAGCTGTTCTGGTAGGTTTAAAAACCAAAGGAAACGTAACAATTGTTGCAGCAACTACTGCCGCTTGCCATGTAAAAATTAGATTAATATTAAAATACTTCTCTAAACATTGTCCAATCCAACCATGTCGCCCCAACAGAACCAACAAATAATATCCCAAAACAGTAGGAGGCAGTACCATGGGTAGCGTTAAAATCGTATCTAAAAATTCTTTACCAATAAATTTTTTACGTGCGAATAGAAAACCAATTGGTACCGTAATTACAAGATTAATAATAACTGAGCACCCTGCAACTTTTAATGATAAAAACAGTGCATCCCACGAAAAATTCATCATATTGTTTTATTAAGGAGAAAGATTGGCAAAACCATATTTTTCTAAAATATTTTGCCCTGTAGAGGATAAAACAAAGTCAATAAATCTTTGAGCATTTTGATTTGGTTTTCTTTGCTTAACTAAAGCAATAGGATAACAAATTGAACGATTTAATGAAAATTCCAAGAGGATTTTTACCTTATCTTGTGCAATGGCTGCATCACTATGATATACAAATCCAACATTCACTTCATCACGCCCTACATAATCCAAAACTTGTCTTACATTTTGCCCAATAATCAATTTATTCTGAACTTTATCCCATACATGATTTTGTTCTAATAATTGCTGAGTATATCTACCTGCTGGAACTATTTGAGGTTGTCCCATTGCAATTTTTTGGATGGCTGGTTGTAATAAATCATCTACATTCTGCACATGCAAAACACTATGAATTGGTGCAATTAATACAAGGTTATTATAGATAAAATCTTTTCTACTTTTCTTTATAATCAACCCTTTCTCGCTGGCTTGATCCATCGTTTTTTCATCTGCAGAAGCAAAAACATCAACTGGTGCTCCTTGGTTAAGTTGTTGAAGCAAACTACCAGAAGCACCAAAATTAAATAATATTTTATCCGTAGGATGTTCAGCTTCATAAGCGTTAGCAATCTCTTTAAAAGCATTGCTTAGACTTATTGCCGCTGAAACAACAATGTCATTCGCTTTGGCATAATATAATCCACCAAAAAGAAAAATCATTGCAATTACAATATTTTGAATTACCTTACGAACAAAATAATTTTTTTTCATTACCAATCTTTTCTTTTATGAACGAGGTCTTACCAATTGCCATTTACGTGTAATATATGTCACCATTCCAAATCCACTGAAAATATGCACTAAACGCGTAAACGGGAAAATAGCAAATAAAGTCATCCCCATAAATAAATGAATTTTAAAAATAATAGAAGCATTCATTATGTAACTTGCAGCATCACCACGAACAGTCACTACATGTTGTGCCCATGTCATTAAGTTAACCATTTCGTGCCCATCTAAATGTTGCGCTGAGACAAAAATTGTTGATAAACCAAGACATAATGTCACCAATAACCATAAAAGCAAAAGTCTATCACGCCAGGTGCTATTTTGTGTTAAACGATCTACAGTAAAGCGTCTGTGGATTAAAATAACTAATCCAACGAAACACATACTGCCCATAATACCACCCGCGGTCATAGCCACCAATTGTTTTAAGGAATGACTGACCCCAAGTGTATCCCACACAATCACTGGGGTTAATAACCCACCCAAATGACCAAAGAATAAACCCAAAATTCCAAGATGAAACAGAATGCTACCAACGCGCAACTGCCCACGATATAGTAATTGACTGGAATCACTTTTCCACGAATATTGTTCACGTTCAAATCGAACAAGGCAACCAACAATAAAAATTGTTAATACAATATACGGATAAATCCCAAAAATAAATTTATCTAGGTAATCCATGACTTCCCCCTTTATTTTGATCGTAGGTCGGGCAAATTTTACAAGTGTTTGGTTGCAGCAAGGGTTCAATCCCCTCTATATTAGGTCCAAATTTTTCTAATGCCTCATCCATATCGCGAATAGGTGGCGTTACCAAGGGAACTGGCTTTGCCGTTGAATATTGTTCCAATAAAGAAAAAATACCCACATAAGCAGAATTTGTATCTTGTAATTTTTTACCAATATGACCAATCACATCAATCGCAGCGGTTAAAAGTTGAATTGCTTGCTTTTCTTCACAAACGGATAAATACTCAAGGAATAATGGTAAATAATCCGGCAGCTCATCAACTACAGAAAGCTCAAACCCATTATTTTGATACTCATTCATCAAATCAACCAAAGCCTGCCCACGAATGCGGTCTTCGCCATGAATATGTTCAAACATATGTAAAGAGTGATTCCGCCCGCGATCAAAAAGATTTACATATTCTTCTTGCAAAATAAGCAACTCTTTCTCACTCAACTCTGTCAACAAGGGAGATAGAAAAGTAGAGTCTATTTTTAACTTATTCAAACAATCTTTTAATTCAGGAACAGCATCTACCAACTCTTGTTCCGGATAACAAAGAAGCACTGAAAGGATTTTAAAAATTTGCATTAACTATTACTTTCCTTTTCTTTATTACGGTTTCGATCATTAATCATATCTGTAAAAACAATAGGTGACTGTTTTTTACCGAATAAGCTTTCTTTACTAGCACCATCAGAACAGCCATTGCCGAATGAAAAACCGCAAGATGCTTTATCTTGGAAAGCATCTTCAACCATTTCTTTATGAGATGAAGGAATAACGAAACGATCTTCATAATTAGCAATTGCCATTATTTGATACATTTCATTAATCTGTTCCTCAGAAACATGAAGATTTTCTATAGTTGATAAATCTGGTTGAGCATCGACGGATTTGCTGCGCATGTAACGACGCATTGCAATCATTGTTTCTAATGCTTCAACAATAGGCTCCTCTTTTCCTGCCGTTAATAAATTAGCAAGATAACGAACTGGAATACGTAATTCCTTGATTCCAGGAATAATACCTTTATCCCCAATCACGCCTTGTTCTACTGCTGATTGAATTGGTGACAAGGGAGGAATATACCAAACCATTGGTAATGTACGATATTCTGGATGTAATGGGAACGCAACTTTCCAATCCACTGCCATTTTATATACAGGTGATTTCTTAGCAGCATCCAACCAACTTTGTGGAATTCCTTGTTTTAATGCCTCAGCAATAACTTCTGGATCATTGGGATCCAAAAACAAATCTAATTGAGACTGATATAAATCTTTTGGATCTTCAGCAGAAGCAGCATCTTCAATTTTATCAGCATCATATAACAAAACACCGAGATACCGAATACGTCCAACACAAGTTTCAGAACAAACCGTTGGTTGCCCACCTTCAATTCGTGGATAACAGAAAATACATTTTTCAGATTTTCCAGATACCCAGTTATAATAAATCTTTTTATAAGGGCATCCAGAAACACACATCCGCCAACCACGACATTTATCTTGGTCAATCAAAACAATGCCATCATCTTCACGTTTATAAATAGATCCAGAAGGACAACTGGCAACACAAGCTGGATTTAAACAATGTTCACATAACCTTGGTAAATACATCATAAATGTATTCTCAAATGTAGACATCATTTCTTTTTGAATACCTTCAAATAAGGCATCTTTTGATCTTTTAGAGAACTCACCCCCCAGATCATCTTCCCAATTAGGACCCCATTTAATTTTATCCATTTTTTTGCCAGTTAAGACAGAAACGGGACGCGCAGTTGGTGGCGTTTTCATATCAGGAGCATTTTGTAGATGTTCATAATCATACGTAAATGGCTCATAATAATCATCAATTTGAGGCAAGTCTGGATTGGCAAAAATATTTGCCATAATTTTTAACTTACCCCCTTGGCGAGGTTTTAACTTATTATTTTTTAAAACCCATCCACCATTATATTTGTCTTGATTTTCCCACTCTTTTGGATAACCAACACCAGGCTTTGTTTCAACATTGTTAAACCATGCATATTCAACACCATCACGGCTGGTCCAAACATTTTTACAAGTGACTGAACAAGTATGACACCCAATACATTTGTCCAGATTTAACACCATGCCAATTTGTGCTCTAATTTTCATAATCTTGACCTCTTATTACGCTTTGATATTTTGCTGAGCTAAATTGTCGGTTTCTTGTAACCAATCAACATTTTTCATTTTACGAATAACCACGAATTCATCACGATTAGAACCAACCGTTCCATAATAATTAAACCCATAAGAAAGCTGAGCATAACCACCGATCATATGCGTTGGTTTTAAAACAGTTCTTGTTACAGAGTTGTGAATACCACCGCGTTTTTTAGAAACTTCAGCACCTGGAACATTAATAATCTTTTCCTGAGCGTGATACATTAACGTCATGCCTTCTGGCACACGTTGGCTGACCACTGCTCTGGCTGTTAAAGTTCCATTCAGATTGAACGCCTCGATCCAATCATTATCAACAATACCTGCCTTTTGAGCATCGATTTCGGAAATCCAAACATGGGGACCACCACGAGATAAAGTCAACATCCTAATATTGTCAGAATAAGTACTATGAATACCCCATTTTTGATGTGGTGTAATGAAATTAAGGACAATCTCAGTATTCCCATTATCATGTTTACCAAGCACTTGTTTTGTTGTTTTTAAATCTATTGCAGGCTTGTAAACGCACAAACTCTCACCAAAAGCACGCATCCATTGATGATCTTGATAGAATTGTTGTCGACCTGTAATTGTTCTCCAAGGAATCAGTTCATGAACATTGGTATAACCAGCATTATAACTGACGGTTTCACTTTCCAAACCAGACCAAGTAGGTGAGGAAATAATCTTACGAGGTTGCGCTTGAATATCTCTAAAACGAATTGTATCGTGCTCTCTGGGTAATGCTAAAGGTGTATGATCTAAACCAGTTATTTGAGATAGTGCATCCCATGCTTTAACCGCAATATGACCATTGGTTTCTGGTGCTAATGTCAAAATCATTTCCGCAGCATCAATTGCTGTTTCTAACTTAGGTTGACCTTTGGCAACACCATCTTGAACAACTTTATTTAATCCACGAAGTACATCCACTTCATGTTTAGTATCCCAGTTAATCCCTTTACCACCATTCCCAATTTTTTCAAGTAATGGTCCAATCGACGTATATTGCTGATAAATTGCCCCGTAATCTCTTTCGACCACAGTCATGGCAGGCATTGTTTTCCCTGGAACGGGATCACATTCTCCTTTTTTCCAATCTTTCACGTCAAAAGGTTGACCCAGTTCTTGAGGCGTATCATGCATCAATGGGGTTAAAACTAAATCTTTTTGTACACCCAAATAATCTTCTGCTAATTCAGAAAACTTTTTAGAAATACCCTTAAAGATTTCCCAATCACTTTTACTTTGCCACAAAGGTTGTACAGCCTCACTTAATGGGTGAATAAAAGGATGCATGTCTGATGTATTTAAATCATCTTTTTCATACCATGTTGCTGTTGGTAAAATAACATCAGCATATAAACAAGTCGTTGACATACGGAAATCTAAAACAACCATCAAATCCAATTTACCCTCAGCAGCAGGTCTTACTGTAATTTCTTGGGGTTTGATGCAGTCTTCTTCCTCACTTAACACAGCATTTTGTGTGCCCAGCAAATATTTTAGGAAATATTCATGCCCTTTGCCAGATGAACCCAAAATATTTGAACGCCATACAAACATATTTCTTGGAAAATTCTTTGGATTATCTGGATCATTACAAGACATATCCAATGAACCATCTTTTAACCCATCCACAGCATAAGCAACAGGATCTTTTGATGCAGCAATTGCTTGTTGTGTGACTTGCAAAGGATTAGTCGTTAATTGCGGTGCAGAAGGCAACCATCCCAAACGTTCAGCTTTGGCATTACAATCAATGAGTGATAAATTTTCAAACTGATTTAACGCTGTTGATGATGTAATTTCATGCAGATTTAATTTTTCATGGCGCCACTGACTGGTATGATTATAGAAAAATGAAGTTCCATTCATTTGACGTACTGGACGATACCAATCCAAACCAAAAGCAAGTGGTGTCCAACCTGTTTGTGGTCTTAACTTTTCTTGCCCTACATAATGGCACCAACCACCACCGCTTTGTCCAATACAACCACACATCATCAGTATATTAATAATACCACGATAAGTCATATCCATATGATACCAATGGTTCAGAGCAGCACCCACGATAACCATACTTTTACCTTGGGTTTGGTCTGCATTTTGTGCAAATTCACGAGCCACTTGAATCACAAGCTCTGGCTTTACCCCAGTATGTTTTTGTTGCCATGCAGGCGTATAAGGAACATTGTCAAAATAATCCTTTGCTCCGTCGCCTAACCCACGATCAATACTGTAATTTGCAGCCATTAAATCAAATACAGTTGTTACCAGTGCTTCTGATCCATCAGCTAACTTAATTTTTTTAACTGGCACTTTGCGTGTAAATTGCTCATTTTCACCTTCACCAGCAAAATAGTCAAAAGCAACCTCAACAACTTGATCCTGTGTATTTAAAAGAGAAAGCTGTGCCTCGATAGATTGTCCTTGACTATCTTGCTCTTGTAAATTCCATTTGCCATTATCACCCCATCTAAATCCAATAGACCCTTTAGGTACAACAATATTCCCAGTTTTACCGTCAATAACGAGGGTCTTCCATTCTGGGTTTGTTTGTTCATTAAGATTACCATCTAAATAACTGGCTCTTAGGAAATAATTTGGTAGATAATGTTCACCCTTATTATCCAACATAACCAACATCGGCATATCGGTATATTGACGACAATAACGTGTAAAATAATCAGAAGGATTATCTAGATGAAATTCTTTAAAAATCACATGCCCCATTGCCATGGCAAGGGCAGCATCTGTTCCTTGTTTTGGTGCCAACCAAATATCACCAAATTTAACCATTTCACCATAATCAGAAGAAACAGCAACAGTCTTGGTTCCTTTATAACGCACTTCTGTATAAAAATGTGCATCAGGTGTTCTGGTCATAGGAACATTTGATCCCCAAACCATTAAATAGGTAGAATTATACCAATCCGCAGATTCTGGAACGTCTGTTTGCTCGCCCCAAACTTGGGGACTGGCAGGGGGTAAATCACAATACCAATCATAAAAAGATAAAGGTACACCACCAATTAATGATAAATATCTTGAACCAGAAGCGTAGCTTATCATTGACATCGCAGGAATTGGAGAGAACCCAACAACACGATCAGGTCCAAATTCTTTTACAGTAAAATTATTAGCAGCAGCGATAATTTCATTGACCTCGTCCCAATTTGAGCGAACAAAACCACCCAAACCACGCCGAGATTTATAAGTTTTCGCAATTTCCGGAGTTTGACTGATATATTCCCAAGCCGCAATTGGATCTTTGCTCTTACGTACTTCACGCCATAATTTTGCCAATACCCCCCTTAACATCGGATATTTTACCCGTTGAGCAGAGTAAACATACCAACTATAAGATGCACCACGTGGGCAGCCTCTGGGTTCATGATTAGGCAAATCAGGGCGTGTACGTGGATAATTAACTTGCTGCGTTTCCCACGTGATTAATCCGCTTTTGACGTAAATTTGCCAGCTGCAAGATCCAGTGCAATTCACACCATGAGTAGATCTTACAATTTTATCATGCTGCCAACGTTGCCGATATGCGTTTTCCCATTTTCTATCTTCTTGAACAACAGCACCATGACCATTGGCAAAAGTACTCTTAGTTCTTTTAAAGAACGATAAACGATCTAATAAGTGACTCATGATTTTTTCTCAATCCTTAAAGATATAATACCGATTAACATGCGCTTTCTGCATTTTTACGAAGATAAAACCACCAATTCATCAACAAACAAGAGCTATAAAAGGCAATAAAACAACAAAAAGCGAGATTAAATGTGCCTGTATATGCGACTGCTGTTCCACAAAGTTTTGGGATAACAAACCCACCATAAGCACCAATAGCCCCCATAAACCCAAGCACCGCACCTGTTTCTTTGACAGCAGTTTTTGCAGATTCTTCGGCACTGATGCCTGTTGTAGCGGCTAATTTACGATGAAAGATTCCAAAAATAATGGGCGTTTGAGCAAAAACGGATCCGTTCCCAATACCAACAAAGACAAAAACCAGCATAAAACTAATAAAAAAAGCCATAAAATTTTCTGTTTGTCCGTGTTCTGGAATAAAATATAAAACGGCAAGTGTAAAAACAATAACCCCAGCATAAGCAATTTGAGTAACAATACTGGCTCTAATTTTATCTGAAATCATACCACCAACCACTCTAAAAATAGAACCGAGCAAGGGCCCTAAGAATGCGTATTTCAAAGGATCAATATCTGGAAAAGAATGTTTCAATAAAATAGGAAAAACAGAGGAATATCCAATAAATGAACCAAACATTCCTAAATATAGCCAACATAGAATCCAGTTATCTTTGCGTTTAAAAATAGTAGATTGTTCAGAAAATGATGCTTTTGCAGAAGAAAGATCATTCATCCCAAACCAAATAAAAAATAAGATAACCAAAATAATAGGAACCCATACAAACCCAATATTTTGAAGCCAAATAGAGGTTTCCTGTCCATTTTGTACAATTACTTTAGGATCCCCACCTAATGCACCAAAAATACCTATACCAATAATTAAAGGCGCAACAAATTGAACCACAGAAACACCAAGATTTCCTAAACCTGCATTAACACCTGTGGCATATCCTTTTTCAGATTTTGGAAAAAAATATCCTATATTTGCCATAGAGGAGCTAAAATTTCCGCCTCCAAGCCCACATAAAAGTGCAATGATTGTCATTGTGAAAAAGCTGGTTTGGGGATCTTGAACAGCCATTCCAAACCAAACTAGAGGAATTAACATTACTGCTGTTGAAAAAAATGTCCATTTTCTACCACCGAAAATAGGCACCATAAATGCATAAAATATTCTTAATGTTGCACCAGATAAAGCAGGTAAAGCTGTTAGTAACATCAACTGATTTTGATCATAATCAAAACCTAGTTTAGGCAAATAAATAACAACCACACTCCATAAAGACCAAACAACAAAAGCAAATAAAAGTGCTGGTACTGAAATCCATAGATTTCGTGTCGCTACTTTTTTTCCATGCTTTTGCCAGAATTCTTCATTTTCTGGCTCCCAATTTGTTAATAAATTAGACATTCATAGCTTCCTATTACAAATGAATTCTTTCTATAATTTTCTCAACAAAATATTATATAAATTTTTAATACATAATAATTGGCTGTAAATTATCTATGATGCTAATATATTTAAAACGATTAACCAATTCATCTAAGGGGCAAAATGAACTATCTACTTGACTAGATAATATCTAGTTCTTTTGGACTAGTTCTAGTCTCTATCTATTGAAAAAACTCTTATTACCTCACCCTCTAAAGTCAGCAATATCCTGAATAATTCAATGACAAAAACATCAAGACGACACAGCCTCTCTGTTAAACTACTTGTTTCAGTTATCCTCTGGGTGACAAGTGCTATCTTCTTTACAGGATATGCCTTGGCATTACTTTGGCAGTTAGAGAATGCAGGTAAAAATATTAATTATGCCGGCAGTTTGCGGATGAAAATGTATCATATGCTTCTTTTATCAAGTCAACCTGGCCATCAACAAGATCTACAATCCGAGCGTAATCAATTTGTCTTTATTTTAAATAATTTATTAAAATCGGACAAAAATAATTTTATTTTTCCAAACAACACGAAGATTGATACACAAATACAAATCATTCAACAATCTTATACAAGCAATATCTTACCAATTCTGAACCAATCGCCAACATTCAGTCATATAATATCAACAAAAGATCTTCTGACTATCAATCAGTTTGTAGGAAATATTAATTATCTTGTAAAAATTATTGAAAATCAAAATACACAAAATATTATTTGGCTTCGGTTTATACAAACTGTACTAATTATAATGGTTATTTTTACCGCTTTTTCAGCCATTTACCTTTTATACAGATTTGTTATTAATCCTCTAACACACTTACAAACTGCTATTCAACAAATCAGTCTAGGCAATTTATCTCAACGTATTACAATTACAAACAAAGATGAATTTAATATTGTATCTGCTGGATTTAATAAAATGGCTGATAACTTACAAGATTTATATAATAATCTTGAACAAAAAGTATCTCAGAAAACTATTTCTTTAGAAGAAAAAAACCATGAACTTGCTATTTTATATGATATGACGACTTTCTTACATGAATCCTTGATGCAAGAAACACTTTTAGAAAGCTTTTTAGATAAAATTATTCAATTAGGTAATGCTGATGCTGGGTTTATTGGTCTTTTAAACAGCAATAAAGATTCTTTTGATTTTTTATATGGTCAAGGGTTACCAAAACAGTCAGATATTATTAAAAAATGTTATTTTTCTGCGCGTTGTTTTTTTGATGTCAATGTATTACCCAAAAACCCAAATCCTATTTATATTCACACCAAGCAACAAAATAAATTTCACCTTTCAATTCCAAACTGTATTCAAAAAACTTTTGAATATTTTGTAATTTTCCCTATTTGGCATAACAATAATGAAATAGGTATGATAGGTTTATATTTTACAAATCCTCAAAATGATTCTGCAACAGAAAAACGAAACCATTACCTTATAAAAACACTTATTAAACAATTAGCAATTTCTATTGAAAATCAACATCTTACCATAAAAGAAAAACAACTTGCGGTTCTGGAGGAAAGAAATATGATTGCTCAAGGGTTACATGATAGTATTGCACAATCCTTATCCTTTCTAAATTTACAAACACAAATATTAGAAAAAGCAATCGATCAACAAAATTATAGCCGTATCAAACAAAACCTTAACTTTATACAAAAAGGTATCCAAGAATGTTATGAAGATGTCAGAGAGCTTTTGTTGAATTTCAGAACAAAGATTAATAATACTGATAATTTTTCCAAAGTAATTCAAAATGTTTTAGACCGTTTTAAATCACAAACAAACATTCCCATTGAGGTTCATAGCCTTAATCAACAATTCTTTTTAACACAGCAGCAACAACTGCAAGTTGTGTTTATATTGCAAGAAGCATTATCCAATATTCGTAAACATTCATCTTGCAGCCTTGTGCAAATCTTTTTTAAAAATGATAAAGATTTCTTAATGAAAATTCAGGATAATGGTGTAGGTTTTGATACAAAAATTATACAAGAAAAAAAAATAAGCCATGTTGGTATATCTATTATGAAAGAAAGAGCTGAAAAAATTCCCGGAATCATTCATATTAACTCTGTATTACATCATGGCACGACTATTGAACTCATTATTCCCCAATAATAACTAGGAGTATTATGGAAAATTCTAAAATTAAAATCTTATTAATTGACGACCATGCTCTTTTTCGTTCTGGTCTAAGATTTTTGCTTGAAACTGAAAAAGATTTTGAAATTGTAGGCGAAGCTCAAGATGGGTTGCAAGGCGTTAAGCTTGCAAATACCTTACACCCTGACGTTGTCTTACTGGATCTTGATATGCCTGTTATGGCAGGCAAAGAAACATTACAACAATTATTGAGTGCAGATCCAAAACTACATGTTTTAATTTTAACGGTTTCCGAAGATAATGAAAATTTGCTTGAATGCATGGAAATAGGAGCAAGTGGGTATTTACTAAAAAACATTGATATTGATTTTTTACTTCAAAGTATTCGTAAAACACTTGATGGAGATAATATTCTATCCCCTGAAATGACAACCAAACTAATCCGTCAACTTAAAAATCCCAAACAGCAGGATAATGAACCCTATAAATTGTACGAAAGCCTTACCTCAAGAGAGAAAGAAATCCTTGCTTGGCTAACTAAAGGTGGCAGTAATAAAGAAATTGCACGTTTTTTCAATTTATCAGAAAGCACTATCAAGCTACATGTGCAAAATATTTTACGTAAATTAAATATTCATAGCCGTGTTCAAGCTGCTGTATTTGCACTAAAATATGGATTTAATAAAATATAAATTAATGACTGCATATTTTACAATGAGGGTTTCGATCAAAGTAAATTTGATCAAACTGTGCACTTAACGCATTATAATGCAACAATTTCCCCATAAATACATCACCAACATTTAAAATAACTTTTAAAGCCTCAGAAGCCTGCATAGAACCGATAATGCTGACTAAAGGTGCAAAAACCCCTGAGAAAGAACAGCTATCTTGCCCATTATCAGTACCACCAAATAAACAAGCATAACATGGAGAATTTAGGTTACGACTATCAAAAACACTTAACTGCCCTTCAAAACGAAGAGCTGACCCAAATATTAAAGGAACCTTACTGATAAAAGCCGCTTGATTAATATCTCGACGTGTTTGTAAATTATCACTGCAATCAACGACAAGATCATGATGTTTACATAATATGATTAAATCGTTCAGTGATAACCTCTGTGTCTTTATATTAACCTGTACCTCTTGATTTTGTTTATGTATAAAATTCTTTATTACTTCGACTTTGAATTGCCCTATATCTTCATATACATAATGTGTTTGCCGTTGTAAATTTGATAAATCGACTTTGTCATCATCAACACAGGTTAAATATCCAACACCAGCTGCTGCTAATAAAGGGGCTACAGCACATCCAAGCCCCCCACAACCAATCACCAATATTTTGCTATTTAAAATAGCATCCTGCCCTCTTAAATCAATTTGAGGGAGCAATATATGCCGGCTATATCGTATTAATTGGGAATCATCCATAGGACATCGTTATAATAAGGTAAAATTCAAATTATAACCTGATTTTAATCTATAATCTACTATCAAAACAGGCAGTAATGACTATCCAAAAGTATATCTTACTTTACCCAATAGAATTGAATTTTATACACTTCATACCAATAGGAATTGTTATCTAAAAGAATAAAATAAGTCTGAAAACTATTACAGTTAATAACGAAATGTTATATCATGAAGCATTCCAAAAGACTTATTTATAAAACAATTACAGTAATGACCGTATCATTTTGTTGCAGTTTTTTAGGGAAACCCGCAATAGCGATCAAACCCTCCACCAATTCTTTGTCTGATGACAAAATAACATTAAATAAACGTTGTCAAAATATTATTACCGCAGCAGGAAAATATGGGAAAAGCCGACACCCAGATTGGGGCGGTGCTTTTAACAAAGGAACTGCCGCTGGATTTGGTGCTGTTGGAAATTATTCATGGTATGCTTTTGGGGAAAATTCTCCATATGCACAAGCACGCTGGGCAGAGGATTGGAGTGGGTTATGTAATGATCCAAATAAAAACAAAGACTGGTTCAATCGATTAAAATATATCCCTTTAAATGATTCTGGTACTATTTGGCTAAGCTTAAACGGAAATGAACGTTTACGACATGTCTATGATTCTCAACCTTATCTAGGATACACAACAAAGAAAAATTCAAACAAACTCCTTTTACGCAGCTTATATGGGGCAGACTTGCATATTGGAAAACATGTACGTGCCTATGCAGAACTTATTAATGCCGTTGCGGGGGGAAGTAATACATTTGGTTATCAAACTGGCTTTCAACGTAAAAGATTAGACCTTCAGCAAGGTTTTCTTGAGTTAAAAGCAAACTTACTGGGTGCTAAAATGGGTGTTATGGGTGGTAGACAATTTTTTGTCGATGCCCCCTTATCCATTACATCTCCTCGTGAAATTACAAACGTAAGGCAAAGCTGGGACGGCGTCAGAGGATACGCCATATGGGATCGTTTTCGTATAGATCTGTTTGATTTTTGGCAAACTGATTTAACAGACAGAAAAATTTTTGGATATGGTCCCAGTTGGAATGCTCGCTTTTACGGTGGGTATGCCAGCCTTGCCCTTCCAACGTTTCAAGCCTTTGGTAAAAAGAGCCAGCTCTATGTCGATAGTTTCTTTATGGGATATTTATATAGTGGAACGCCTGCATCAATCCCTACCCCTACTATAGGAGGTTGGCAAAAAGGATCAAGCCGCAGAGATAATATCGGAGGAAGAATAGGCGGAAATATAGCTGATCTTAATCTTGAAATTATTGGTATTTATCAAGGTGGTGAATTTAGACCTGAGAAAGGGGGAGATTCACGTCCTGTCAATGCCTTCGCATTTAATACTTTATTCTCCTATAGTTTTTCAAATATAAAGGGAAAACCTACTATTGGATTACAAAGCGATTACTATTCAGGCGGCAATTATAAAAAATCAAAAGGGGCAATCCATAATTTTGCTTCACCATATTTCCCAACTGCTAATTATCAAGACATGACTCTTTATATGAATCTATCTAACGTTATTAGTACTGGTCCATTAATTACTTATAATCCAACACCTAAATCTTTACTTAAACTTCATGCTCCTGTTATGTGGCGTGCAAGTACAAATGATACAATTTATGGTATTGGCACTAATTACCCTCTTAGAGATAATTTCTCTGGCGGATTTGTTGGTGCTTTACCTCAATTTACATTTGCTTATGCTATTGCACCTCATTTGGTTTTAACCAACGATTTTGCAGGATTTATTGGCTCTAAATCTATTAGAAATGCTGGCACAAAAAGTGGAGCTTTCATCATGGAAACATTAGATTTTAGATTTTAGGTTTAATAATATTTTGTTTGAACAATATTATATTTTGCTAATAATCAATGAAGCTAATTATGGAAATTTGAACAACACATCAATATACATATCTGTTCATAACAAAGTATAAATGTAACTCTGCCAAAGCTATCACTAGTTTTCTTTCATAATATTTCAAATAAAATAAAACGAAATAAATACTCAATGCTAGACTAATAATTATTGTTCACATCATATTTAACATCAAACATAACGCTTAATTCACTTTTCTAGCTTTCTTATAAAAAGATAAATTTTTACTGACTAATAATGACAATATATAAGTCACAAAACTTAATAAACTAATCCAAAAAGAAACGGGGCAATCAGTAATCCAAGCAATAGTAATACCTCCCCATGTTTCTGCGAGTGCTAAAAATATCGATAAAAATATACCTTTCCAAACGGTCTTACTTAACTGACGTGCAACCGCAGCAGGTCCCACCATGAGCGAAAAGGTCAACAAAACCCCAGTAACTTGAACACACGCAGCCGTCACGCATGCAACCAACCCCAAGAAAAGAATAGAAACACGTCGTAAAGATAATCCTTTTGCCTCTGCCAAATCTGGTTGCAAAGAGGCAAACAACAAGGGACGCATAAAAAACAACATCGCAATACAACAAACAATACTAAGAATAATCAGTCCATATAAAGTTTGCGTATCAACCGCAAAAACATTCCCAAAAAGCAATCCTGTCACTTGCGAGGCATAACGGGTATAAAAATGCAAAAATAATAAGCCAAGACCCATCGAG
Organism: Commensalibacter communis; assembly: GCF_947179105.1. Lineage (NCBI taxonomy): Bacteria > Pseudomonadati > Pseudomonadota > Alphaproteobacteria > Acetobacterales > Acetobacteraceae > Commensalibacter > Commensalibacter communis. Next base: position 263,521 of record NZ_CAMXCK010000002.1, on the reverse strand, counting down.
GTCGATAATACCAACCCAATGGCAATATCTCTATCTTTTAACTTTGGCCCTATTGCGCCTATTAATCCACCGGCACAAAGGCTGAAAATTAATAACCCAAGGAATGGAGAAACACCAATCAAGCTTGCCCCTGTTGCCCCTGCAAAACCAACATGCGACAACGCATGTCCTGCAAAGGTTTCTCTGCGGATCAGCAAAAAATATCCAATTAGTCCACAAATAACTGCAACAATACCTGATGCAATAAATGCAGTTTGCATAAATTCAAGGGAAAACATCCTCGAATCAACTTTCAAATTAATAAATTAACAAGCCGTTGTAACAAAAAGATGCCGATCTGTTTTAACCACCTCAATCGGAAACCCATATAACTGAGTCAATACGTCTGAGGTCATCACTTGATTCACATCACCTAAAATTGCTTTTTGATTTCCAATACAGATAACCTGATCCATAATTTTCATCAAAGGATTTAAATCATGCGTCGAAAGTAAAATTGTTAATCCTATTCGCTCTTGTAACTCTTTAAGCAAAGACAAAATAATTTTAACCCATTTAGGATCTAGATTACTAAAGGGCTCATCCATAATAATGAGCTGTGGATTACCAAGCAACGCTTGCGCCAATAGTAATCGCTGTCTTTGTCCCCCAGACATTTCAGACAAGGGAACACCAGCCAGCTCTTTGGCATGCACATGATCTAAAACTGCATCTATATGATATAAATCTTGCTTTGTTAAAAAAGGAAGTCCCCATTTATGGCCACGAATACTGGTGGCGATAAACTCTCTCCCCGTTAATTGAAAGGATTCCATATCACGATATTGGGGGATATACCCTATTTGTTTTCGAGCTTTATAAGGCGAATTTCCTAAAATCTTTATTTTACTTTCAGCACAAGGAATAATCCCCAAGAGTGCCTTCATAAACGTCGTTTTACCAGAACCATTCGGCCCGAAGATACCAATAAACTGATTTTCTTTTATCTCTAGATTAAGTCGAGATAAAATGATACGTGAGCCCAATCGAACATCAAGGTTTTGACATTCAATAACATTCATTGATGCTGACTTTTTAAAGCAGTCTCGACTCTATCCAGCACCTGGTTCATCCATTGCTGATAGCTTAAATGAGCTGGCATCGTTTCTGAAACACCAACCACTGCTACACCCGATTCTAAAGCAATTTTCTTTAATTGCTGCGTTGCTGGAGTAGAAACTTGTTCATTATAAAATAAGATTTGGATTTGATGCGTTTTTAAGTCTTGAACAAACTGGGCAATTTGCTTGGGAGTCGGTTCACCACCATTCATAACAACCCATTGATAAGGCTCTTCCAACATTTCAAACCCTAGTTTTTGAGCCATCAATCCAAATACAGGTTCCGTTGCAGCCACCTTCGTATGTGGGTATTGTTGACGTAGGGTTTGAATACGCTGCTGAATTTTTTTCAAATCAGTATCAAGCAAAGTAAATTGTTTTTGAAAGAATAATTTCTCTTGTGGATCCAACTGAGCATAAACTTGCTGCAACCGTTGAGATAATATTTCTATTGCCTCAAAATCATACCACAAATGCGGATTATCACCGTCTTTACGACCCAACAAAGACTGTACAGATAAAATATCTTGATGATTAAAATGATATTTTGTTAATAAACGATTCATCCAAGAATCATAGCCTAGTCCGTTAACAATAATTACCTCAGCTTCAGCAATTTTTTCACCAATACTCGGGGTGAGCTCAAATAAATGTGGATCTTGGTCTGGTTTTTTTAAAATAGAATCAACTTGCACATACTTCCCGCCTAGTTGTTGAGCAATATCTCCATACATATTCTCTGCTGCAATAACGTGGATGATTTTCGTACCATTAGTCGCATAAGCAACTTGATAATTGCTATATAATAATATCGTAATAAAAGAAGAGAAAAGGAAAAATCTGTAAAACAAGAAATATGTCACTTTCATTTTTGTATTATAAATACCAAGCACCGTACGTCATGAGAGCAAGCACCGCGATTAATATCCCATGTAAAATTAAAAGCCACTTGATGGTAATCACTGGCACATAGAATTTATCTTTTGGTTGTTCCAGTTCCCATTTCATCATGTCTCTCCTTTACGAACCTATTATTTATATCTTAATAAAATTATTGCTTACATGCTGTTTATATATGTAAACAGCATGTAAAATTCATTATCTTGCTTTTAAAGCAGCTTCTAATTGTGGTAAAATTTCAAAAAGATCACCAATAATCCCATAATCTGAAACCTTAAAGATTGGAGCTTCTGGATCTTTATTAATCGCCACAACAATTTTACTGTCTTTCATTCCAGCCAAATGTTGAATAGCACCAGAAAGAGCCACAGCAACATAAAGCTCTGGAGCAACAATTTTACCTGTTTGCCCAACTTGATAGTCATTGGGAACAAATCCAGCGTCAACAGCTGCTCTTGATGCACCAATTGCAGCATCTAATTGATCTGCAATTTTTTCAAGAAGCACAAAATTTTCACCGCTTTGCATACCACGTCCGCCAGAGATAACCACACGAGCTGATTCAAGCTCTGGTCTATCGGATTGTGATAATTTTAACTCTTTAAAAACAGATAGTTGTTTGTCTGAAGCAGGTAAGTTCTCAATTTTTTCAATTGTTGCATTACCACCTGTTTCTGCAACTGCTTCAAACGTAGTACCACGAACAGATAAAAGTTTCTTTGCATCTTTCGAAGTCACCGTTGCAAGAATACTACCTGCGTAGATTGGACGCACAAAAGTAGAGGCATCAATAATTTCAACAACATCAGAAATTGGTTGAACATCCAACAGTCCAGCTAAACGAGGCAGAATATCTTTACCCTCTGCATTTGCAGGAGCAACGATAAATTCATAAGAATCAGCCAATGAAGCAATTAAATCAGCTACTGGCTCTGCTTGCATATGGGCATAAGCAGCATGTTCTGCAACAAGTAATTTTTGGATACCTTGTAACTGAGATGCTTTTTGAGATAACCCATCTAAATGATCCCCAACCAACAACGCATGAACTTCTGTGCCTAATTTCCCTGCAGCAGAAATTGCTGAACGGCTGATCTTGCGAATTTGATCGCCTTTTTCATAACTTAATAAAACTAAAACAGCCATTCTTAAATTACCTTTGCTTCATTTTGAAGTTTATCCATAAGTTCTTCAACAGAACCGACAATAATACCTTCACGAACAGAAGAAGATTCTGCAACAGATTTGACTTGTAAACGAACAGCGGTATCCACCCCAAGATCAGCAAGCGCAACCGTTTCGATTTGTTTCTTTTTTGCTTTCATAATATTTGGCAATGAAGCAAAACGAGGTTCATTTAAACGTAAATCCGTTGTAATCACAGCTGGTAAAGTAAGCTCTAGGATTTCTTGCCCATCATCTATTTCACGCGTAATTTGGGCTTTACCATCAGAAAGCTCTAATTTACTGACGAATGTTCCCTGCGCCCAGCCCAATTTTGCTGCCAAAATTTGACCCGTTGCATTCATATCATCGTCAGATGCTTGTTTACCCATTAAAACAACATCAGGTTGTTCTTTGGTAACAAAATACTGTAAAATTTTCGCAACACTTAGAGATTCCAAAGCATCGTCTGAGGTTACTAAAATCCCTCTATCTGCACCCATTGCCATTGCAGTGCGCAATGTATCTTGGCATTTAGGTTCACCAATGGAAATTACCACTACTTCAGAAGCTATCTTTTGCTCTTTAAGACGAACAGCTTCCTCGACTGCGGTTTCATCAAAAGGGTTCATGGACATTTTCACACCACCAACCTCGACACCAGAATTATCGGACTTTACCAACGGTTTAATATTAGAATCAACAACCCGTTTCACCGGAACTAATATTTTCATAACACCCTTTCGTTACGATATTATTAACTAAAATTAAAATCTTACATTCCACCTGGATAATTCGGACCACTGCCACCTTCTGGCGTTTCCCAATCTATATTTTGTGTGGGGTCTTTAATATCACAAGTTTTACAATGAATACAATTCTGAGAATTAATTTGCAGCTTTGGCTCTGTCTCGGTATCAATTGCTTCATATACCCCTGCTGGGCAATATCTTGTTTCAGGAGATTTAAAGATATTCCAATTGACCGTTTTCCAAATAGACGTATTTTTTAACTTCAAATGAACGGGCTGATCGTCTCTATGATCGATATTGGATAAGAATACAGAGGACTCACGACTGAACGTTAATTCATTATCTGGTTTTGGATATTGAACTTTTTCAAATAAAGAAGCTGCTTCTAATTTTTCATTATCAGCCAAACGATGGCGAAATGTCCAAGGCACTTTTCCACGCACCATTGAATCGAACCCGGTATATAACGTTGCAATCTTGGCACCAAATTTCGCAAAAGCAGGACGAATATTACGTGCTTGATGCAGCTCTTGCCAAACCCAAGATTGACGCATACGGAACTGATAAGAAATTGGTTCTATTTCTTGTGTTGTTAATGCTTCTACAATTGCTTCCGCTGCAACCATCCCTGATTTCATAGCTGTGTGTGTGCCTTTAATTTTAGGCATATTTAAAAAGCCCGCAGCGTCACCAATTAATAGCCCACCAGGAAAAGAAAGTTTTGGAATAGATTGCAACCCACCTTCTGATAATGCGCGTGCAGAATAGCTAATCCTTCTTCCTCCTTCTAAATGATATTTAATTACAGGGTGTAATTTAGAACGCTGCGTTTCTTCAAATGGGGATAACCAAGGATTAGAATAGTCCAGACCAACGACAAATCCAAAAGACACTAAATTATCGCCAAAATGATACAACCAAGAACCACCATAAGTATGATTATCTAATGGCCATCCAAAACTATGTTGTATATATCCGGGTTTATGTTTATGTGCAGGAATTTCCCATAACTCTTTAATCCCAAGACCATACGTTTGTGGGTCAACCCCTTGCCTTAATTTAAATTGATCCATCAATTTTTTAGATAAAGATCCACGGCATCCTTCAGCAAATAACGTATATTTGGCTCTTAATTCCATACCTGGTTCATGATTTGACCCTTGGGCACCATCTTTCTCTAGCCCCATATCACCAGTCACAACACCGACAACTTGACCATCTTCAATAATCAATTCACTACCAGAAAAGCCAGGGAAAATTTCAACGCCTAATTCTTCTGCTTGAGTGGCTAACCAACGGCAGAAATTACCCAAACTTATGATGTAATTCCCATCATTATTCATTTGAGGCATCAATGATTTAATCATTGGTATAGCGGTATATTTTTTTTCATCAGGCAAATAGAACATACGTTCATGATTAACAGGCGTATCTAGTGGTGCGCCCCTTTGTTTCCAGTCTGGAAATAGTTCATTTAATGCCGTTGGTTCTAATACCGCACCAGAAACAATATGAGCACCAATTTCAGACGCTTTTTCGATCAAGCAAATCTCAACAGAAGGTGCCAATTGCTTTAATCGAATAGCGGCAGATAACCCAGCAGGACCACCCCCTATAATTAAAACATCAAACTCCATTTGCTCACGTACGATGTCATTCATGCTTCTTTATCCTATTTTTCCGCCATACAACCCAATTTTAGAACTAAGTTATAGTTTTTAATACAAAATACAAAAAAGAGTAATAAAAATATTAAATTAATTATTATTCATAATTAAATGCAAGCTCATGCTTAGCTCGCCAGTTTTGAGAGACATAATTCATAATTAAAGTACGACGAATACCATTCATTGGGCGTTTTTTATAGCCATGCCACGTATCTTTACCAGGAATAAATAGAAATGCTGAATTGAACTTTCCAGAGCTTCTTGCCAAAGAATCCCCTTGAGCATTCATAATATCAGTACCCCAACTCTCAGCATCCTCTCCCAAAGATAAAGAAATTAGAAATGTCAGTTTCTTTGCGCCAATATCCGTATGATGCTCAAGCCAAAACCCTTCTTTATCCAAACACAGCTCTAATCTTAACCATGTATCAGAAAGATCAGCACCCGTCATTGTAGAAAAAAGATCCCGCGTCTCTTGCGCTTCAAATGCCTGAGCCAATGTAGCACATCTTGGATCTTCTTGTTGTTTTTGAGGATCTACAAAAACACGATTTTGATTGTGGTTCTCACGCCGCCCCTGAATATCACCCGAAATTGCCCTAGCATCCGGCATCCATTCAATTAATGAATCACAGACAAAATCTGGTAAAACATTTTCTAATAACCAATGTCGATAAGGATACCCATATTCCGAAGCCTGATGAATAGATTGATGTAAAATTTGACAAACATCTTGATCTTGGACGCTCATATAGATACCCCGTTATATTGCTTGGGCATGACGTTGCGGCGCAACACGATAGTATGTATCAAATACAACCACTATGTTTCTCAAAAAACAACGCCCCTCTTCTGTGACTGTAATTTTATAATCTTCTACCCTAACTAAACCATCTTCTTCAAAAGTCTTTAGTTTAGCCAGAGCCTCATCAAAAAAACTGTTCGGTTTATTATACTGACGTGTTACAGAATTTAAATCAATATACAAATCACACATTAATCTTTCAATCACTGTCCAACGCAACAAATCTTCCTCATCACGCTCTACCCCACGAGCAATAGGTAATCCCTCTTGAGACATAGCCTTTTGATACATTGCAACCGAAGCATGATTTTGAACAATTCCTTGAGGAACAATTGACACAGAGGACGCGCCAACCCCAAGCAAGGCAGGGGCATTATCAATTGTATATCCTTGGAAATTACGATGCAATGTTCCTTTTTGAGCAGTTGTGCTCATAGAATCATGAGGCAAAGCGTAATGATCCAACCCAATAACCTGATATCCAGCCTCTTGTAATATTTCGTCTATCACTTGTCTTTGTTGAAAACGTTCCATGCTATCTGGTAAAACATCACCTTCAAGCAACGTTTGACGTTTAAATTTCCAAGGAACATGGGCATATCCAAAAACTGCTAAACGATCTGGTTTTAACTCTACGACAGAGTGAATCGTTTCGCGTAAACTTTCAACTGTTTGGTTAGGAAGCCCATAAATTAAATCAACATTCACAGATTGAATATGATTCTGACGTACTACATCGATACAATGTGCTGTTAACTCTTTACTTTGGATACGCCCACATGCCTTTTGTACCTTTGGATCTAAATCCTGTACGCCAAAACTTACTCTGGTAAATCCTAAAGGATGTAGCATAGAAAAATATTCAACGGAAACATGTCGAGGATCAAGCTCTATTGAAATATCAGCATCTTCTTGAATGTCGAACAAAGAGTAAATCGTTTGCATTACTCTTTTCATTGCATTCATAGGTAGTGTTGTTGGGGTTCCGCCACCAAAGTGAATAAAACTAACTGAACGACGCGTTTGAAGAAACCCAGCCAATCTTTTCAGCTCTTCACACAACAAATCCCCATAAGCACTGCGTATCGATTCTTGATTAACAACTTGTGTATTACAGGCACAAAATTTGCATAACTCATCACAAAAGGGTACGTGTAAATACAACGAAACAGGCTCCCCTGTTGGAAGAGCCTGCAACCATTCTTTATAATGACTAAAACCCACATTATCTGTAAATTGTACAGCTGTGGGATAGCTTGTGTAACGCGGTAAGTTTCCTTCATACCGCGCAAGACGGTCAAAGGAAACAACCTGTTTCATTCCGAACTCCGCAATTAGTTAAAAGCGATATCCAATACCTGCACTAACCACTGTTGGATTTAAAGAAGTACGGGCATCAATTCTGTTAGGACTATCATTAATATGAACGCGTTGATTTAACAAGATTTGTTTTGCGTCCATGTTAAAGAACCAATTTCCAACCACTTGATAATCAAACCCAACATTGAACGCTGGACCAACAGTCGTTTCCAACCCAATTTTTTGTGCAATGCCGCCACCTGGCTTAACATTATGCCAAAAAGCAACCGTTAAACCAACACCAACATATGGATTAAATGCTTTGTGTGGACGAAAATGCCATTGTGCCGTAATTGTAGGAGGAATAACCCATGCTTTACCAACATGAACATTTCCAGCAGCAGTGCCCTTAGCCCAAATGCTATGACGTGTGCTTGATGCAATCAATTCAAAAGCTAAGTTATCAGTAACAAAGTAATTCGCACTTAATTCCGCCATTACACCATTGGATGCTGTAATACGTCCACCCACTGAAGTACGGCTACTTGTATTATTTGGAATAGTTGCTAATGCACCAAGACGAACAATGAAATCACCTTTGCCAAGACCAATTTTAGTGACACCAGGACATGTTTGAAAAACACCACAATGTGGCTTTGGTGCTTTTGGTGTCTTATACATCGGAACGTCACGATATTGAACTTTCCCACTCCAACCAGAAGCCCAAATTTCCTCTCTGACCATTGGAACAGAAGCAGCATTTTGTGCTTGATTAACAGCTGGACCTAGATTGGTATTTGAATAATTTTGTGCATAACCTGCAACAGGAGCAAACACAGCGGCGATAATAGCAAGACGACTTAATGACTTTTTCATGATGTGAAAAACCTTACTGAATCTTAGCAAACAATAACTATATATTGGTAATAAAATCTACTAGCGTGGTAATCAATCAAAAAATACCCTTAAGCCCCTCAACAACAAGACATGTGATAAAAAAACAACTTGATTTTGTATCGATAGTAAATCAAATATCGAACACATCCATTGGTACACCTGATAAAATACTGAAAAATCACTTTTTTAAGGTATTTTTGATACATGTATTTAATTAAAAAAATTCATTAACGAATCGAAAAACATGTATCTTTTATGCATCATTTTGATCTCTAAAAATGATGCATATTTATCACATAACCCTTGGCAACGATATCACAAAACGAGCACCAATCACCTTTCGTTGCTCATCATGTATATTTTGCGCTTGTATCGTCCCTCTTAAAGCAACAATAATTTGTCGACAAATTGATAACCCTAAACCTGAATGTTGACCGAAATTTTCTCCTTCGGGGCGTTCTGTATAAAAACGCTCAAATATACTGTTGAGTTTATTTTCAGGAACTCCGGAACCCTGATCGCTGACACTCAATTCAACTTTATCTTTTAACGCTTTGACAGATAAAGTAATTTGACCATTCGGCGGAGAAAACGATATCGCATTTCCAATTAGATTGCGTAAAACTTGCACCAAACGATCCTCTACAGCCAATACTTTAAAATTGTGCTGATGGTCTTCTTGATCTACTTCTACAACAATATGGGGGTCATTCACCTTATGAGTGGCCTCATAGAGTTCTGATAATAACTTGAAAATTGGCATCACCTCAACCGCCTCAGGGGTCACACGCGACATTTCTGTTTCAATACGGCTGGAGCTTGCAATATCGGTAATCAAACGATCAAGCCGATTCACGTCATCTCGAACGACAGCAAATAAACGTTTTCTATGCTCCATATCAGCAATTCTTGGCAATAATTCTATCGCAGAACGAATCGAAGATAATGGGTTTTTCAGCTCATGGCTGACATCGGCTGCGAAACGTTCAATCGCGCCCATTCTGGTCCATAATGCTTTGGCGCTGTCTTGTAATGCCCTAGCCAAATCACCAATTTCATCTTTGCGACTTAATAATCCCTCGGGAACCATTCCTGTTTTACCCACTGAGTCACGCATTTTATGCGTCGCTATTGCCAATGCTAACAACGGTCTGGCAATTGTTAGTGATAAATACCAAGACAATAAAACCGTAATAATCAAAGCAAGTAAGAACAAGATTAAAATTGAAGAACGTACTGCAAATAGTGCCCTATCTACATTCGTAGCTTCTCTGGTTAATTGAATAATTCCAACGGTTTTTCCTTGATGAACAATAGGTTCAGAAATTGTAATCAATAAACGATGATCAACTGTCCGACGGATATAAGGTGGCATTTCTTGACTGTTTGGGTCATTGGTAAACTGTAAATATTTCTTTACAGCATTTGGAATTGCCTCTGGATCCGCATTTACAGTTAGATTTTTAATTTTGCGCTCGCCAGAGTATGGCATCAGATTTAAAAGATGTGTGTAGACCTTTTCTAAAACCGTATCATAGCGCGTATTGATAATTTTTTCATTTTCCGTGTTTATCTTTGAAAAATCGCTCTTTCCTTTGGACGAGTGTATCAAAACAGATGATGCATTCTCTTTTGTATTTTTAACTTGTTTTTCTTTACTTAATGCATCGCGACTATCAACCACTAATTGACCGTCTGGACCATAGACTCTGGCTCTGACACTCGGACTTGGTTCAGTCAAACTCAATAACAACGGACGGGCCAGATCAACAGATAAAAAGTGAATATCCATCGGTTTTTTAGCAAACATAACTCCAAAAGCATCTTCTAAAACAAGTTGATCTTTTATTTTACGTGTAGCACTTTGTCCTAATGCACCAGCATAGATTTTTGCTTGCTCTCGTAAAGCCGTGACTTCTGTTTCCAGCAAGCTATTTTGAAATTGATTGAGGTATAATAACGTTGCAACCAAAACGACAAGCGGCAACGCATTGACAAGTAAAATACGTCTCATCAATGGTGATGAGAATCTTGCTTTGTAATTTATTTTATCTGTCGATACTGTTTTACCATTTTGAAAGTAGGAAAAAAGAGCCATTAATCTTCCTTATATCGATACCCAATTCCATATAATGTTTCAATTTTATTGAACTCGGGATCGACTTGACGAAATTTTTTACGAATACGTTTAATATGACTATCTATGGTTCGATCATCAACATAGATATTTTCACCATAAGCCGCATCAATCAATTGGTCTCTAGACTTTACCAACCCAGGACGCATTGCAAGCGCTTTGGTTAACAAGAACTCTGTTACTGTTAATTGGATATCTTCGTTATTCCAACGGCATTGATGACGCAAATCATCCAATGTCAAAGATCCACGCACAACCACACCACTGGCTACAGCACCACCTTCGACCTCCGTTTTATTAACGTCGTTACGTCTTAATAAAGCTCTAATGCGTTCAAGTAACAAACGTTGTGAAAATGGTTTGGTAATGTAATCATCTGCACCCAAACGTAGACCCATTAATTGATCGATTTCTTCATCTTTAGAAGAAAGCATAATAACTGGCATCTGTGAACGGCTACGAAGTCTTTGTAAAAGTTCAATCCCATCCATACGAGGCATTTTAATATCTAAAACAGCTAAATCCACTGGACGTGACAATAATCCTTGCAACGCACTTTCACCGTCCGTATATGTTTGCACAGCAAAACCATCTGCCTCTAACATCATAAAAACAGAGGTTAAAATATTGCGATCATCATCAACCAATGCAATCACATATTTTCCAGCTTCCATATCTATTACTCCATCTTCGAAAAAATTAAGGTTATATATAAAAATAAATCATGGCAAAAACCCGTGCATTTAGTCTTAATTATCACATTAATTAAAAACAAAACCATTTAACTTATCTAACTTAATCGAAAACTTACTTGAATTCCTTGTTATCTTTTATAAATTTTATTAAAATAATAACAAGATAGTTTTAGTTTATAAATTATCTTCAAGCTTGTTATGAAAAATAAGAGCTTGTTCTGATCGTGAATTTTAACAACAAAGTACATGAAATATTATGACACAACAAGAACATAAACCAAACGACGCAGAGGCCAATATTGGCTCTGGACAAGAAGAGGTGTCCTCTGGACATGAAACCATATTTAATCAAACTCAAGAGACTGCAGAAGATGCAGCTAATGAGCCAGATTCTGTCGAAAAGCTAAAGGCTGAACTTCAAGAAGCCAAAGATAATTGGCTACGCTCTGAAGCTGAAAACCAAAATTTACGTAATCGTCATAAAAAAGAACTTGATGATACCCGTTTATACAGCGTACAAAAATTTGCACGTGACGTTGTAGAAGCTGCAGAAAATTTACGTCGTGGTCTGGATAGCCTTCCTCCTAAAACAGAAGGTGAAGATCCTATTTTAACCAAAATGCGTGAAGGTTTTGAAAGTACAGAGCGTTCTTTTTTACAAATCTTAGATAAAAATGGCATTAAATACGAAGATCCAACCGGCGCTCCATTTGATGCAAATAAACATCAAGCCATGGCAGAGCAACCCTCTGATGAACATCCTTCTGGAACTGTTATTCAAAGCTGGACACCAACCTGGACTTTAAATAATCGCCTATTGAAACCAGCGATGGTCATTGTTGCCAAGGCTGGCGAGAAAAAAGAATAAAAACTGTTATTAATTTTTTATTAAGTTGCTGACTTAATGAATTTTTTGTGTATAATATAGTGTTAGATAAAATTCCTTGAAACAAACCTCAAGGATACATATTTATATCTTGTATCACTCCTATGGCTTAGCCAAGATTGGGAGATCATAAGAGTGATAAAATTTTTAAAATAGAGGACTTTTACAAGACGCTTCGGGTCTTATTGAAAGTTGCTAAAAGGAGCTTATTTATGAGTAAAGTTATTGGTATCGACTTAGGTACAACAAACTCTTGTATTTCTATCCGTGAAGGGAATGAAACAAAAGTTATCGAAAACAGCGAAGGTGCACGTACAACCCCTTCTATGGTTGCTTTCACTGAAGGCGACGAAATGTTGGTGGGTCAATCTGCTAAAAGACAAGCAGTTACTAACCCAAGCAACACTTTATATGCTGTAAAAAGATTAATTGGTCGTCGTTTTGATGATAAAATGGTTGCACGCGATAAAGGTTTGGTTCCCTACGAAATTGTTAAAGGTGATAATGGCGACGCATGGGTCGAAGCTCGCGGTAAAAAATATGCACCTTCTCAAGTTTCCGCATTCATCCTTGGTAAAATGAAAGAAACAGCAGAATCTTATCTTGGTGAAAAAGTAACACAAGCTGTTATTACTGTTCCTGCTTACTTTAATGATGCACAACGTCAAGCGACCAAAGATGCGGGTAAAATTGCAGGGTTAGAAGTCCTTCGTATTATTAACGAACCCACAGCTGCTGCTTTGGCTTATGGTTTGGAAAAGAAAAACAGTGGAACCATTGCTGTATATGACTTGGGTGGTGGTACTTTTGATATTTCTGTTTTGGAAATCTCCGATGGTGTGATCGAAGTTAAATCAACCAACGGTGATACATTCCTTGGTGGTGAAGATTTCGATTCTCGTATCATCGAATTCCTCGCTGATGAATTCAAAAAAGAACAAGGTATTGATCTCCGTGGGGATAAACTTGCTTTACAACGCTTAAAAGAAGCTGCTGAAAAAGCAAAAATCGAACTTTCTTCTTCTAAAGAAACCGAAATCAACTTGCCTTTTATCACTGCTGATGCTTCTGGACCAAAACATTTGGTTCTTAAATTAAGCCGTGCAAAACTAGAGAGTCTTGTTGAAGATCTTATCAAAAGAACTCTTGAACCTTGTAAAGCTGCATTAAAAGATGCTGCGCTTTCTGCTGGTGGTATTGATGAAGTGATTTTGGTCGGTGGTATGACCCGTATGCCTAAGGTAATCGAAACCGTTAAAGAATTCTTTGGTAAAGAGCCTGCTCGTAATGTGAACCCTGATGAGGTGGTTGCTATCGGTGCAGCAATTCAGGGTGCGGTATTAAAAGGTGATGTTAAAGACGTTCTATTGTTAGACGTTACCCCATTATCTTTGGGTATTGAAACGTTGGGTGGTGTATTTACCCGTTTAATCGACAGAAATACAACCATTCCGACCAAGAAAAGCCAAACCTTCTCTACTGCTGAAGATAATCAAAACGCTGTTACCATTCGCGTCTGCCAAGGTGAACGTGAAATGGCTGCAGACAATAAATTGTTAGGTAACTTTGACCTAACAGGCATCGCACCTGCACCTCGTGGCGTTCCTCAGATTGAAGTTACTTTTGATATTGACGCTAACGGTATCGTATCTGTATCTGCAAAAGATAAAGCAACAGGCAAAGAACAACAAATCAAAATCCAAGCATCTGGTGGTCTATCTGATGCGGATATTGAAAACATGGTTAAAGATGCAGAAGCAAATGCTGATGCAGATAAAGCCAAAAAAGAAATGGTTGAAACAAGAAACCAAGCTGATTCATTGGTCGCTCAAGTAGAGAAAAATCTGCAAGAGCATGGCGACAAGCTTGACGATGCAACAAAAACAGAAATCGAAACTGCAGTTGCTGATGTTAAAGCTAAAAAAGAAAGCAGTGACGTCGCTGAACTTAAAGCAGCAACAGAAAAACTGTCTCAATTATTGATGAAAATTGGTGAAACCATTTACAAAGCAACCGGTGGTGCTGATGCAGCAGCTGATGCTCAAGATTCTTCTGAAAAACCTGCAGAAGATGTTGTTGATGCCGATTTTGAAGATGTTAACCAAAATGATAAGAAATCTACCTGATCTTTTCGCAGGTATCTAAATAAATAAGGTATATTCACTTTAGTATGCCTTAGATTACTTTGAGGCCCGCGCTTCTCTTCGAAGGCGGGCTGATTTATTATACACCAAAAAAAGTAATATTGAGAAAATCAATGTCTAAACGAGATTATTATGAAGTGCTGAAAATCAGCCGCACCGCGACTCAGGTGGAAATAAAGCAAGCCTATCGCAAAAAGGCGATGAAATATCATCCCGATCGCAACCAAGGCGATCCAGAGGCAGAAGCAAAATTCAAAGAAGTTAATGAAGCTTATGATGTTCTGAAAGACGAACAGAAAAAAGCTGCATATGACCAGTATGGTCATGACGCTTTCCAAAATGGCGGCCCAGGCGCCGGAGGATTTGGAGCTGGCGGGTTTGGTGATATTTTCGATATGTTTGGCGATATGATGGGAATGCGCCGTGGTGGTCAAGGACAAAGACGCACTGGAGCCGACATCCAAATTCAAACAGAAATTGAACTCACTGAAGCCTTTTCTGGCGTAAAAAAGACCGTTAAATTCCAAAGTAAAAAATCTTGTACAAGTTGTAATGGTTCTGGCTCTGAAGACAAAGCAAAAGGTAGCCAAACTTGTCCTACTTGTCATGGATCAGGAAAAATTCGCTCTCAAAATGGCTTCTTCCTTGTCGAACGTCCATGTCATACTTGCCATGGGTCAGGTCAGGTCATCAGCAATCCATGTAAAAAATGTCAAGGTACTGGCTTAGAAAGCCAAGAAAAAGAACTTGAAATCGATATTCCTGCAGGAATTGAAGATGGAACCCGAATCCGTATCGCTGGTGAAGGTGAAGCAGGCAGTAATGGAACGCCTCCTGGCGATTTATATGTTCATGTCAGCGTCTTGCCTCATGATATTTTCCAACGTGACGGCGGCACGATCTTTTGTCGTATTCCAGTAAGAATGACCCAAGCCGCTTTGGGTGCAGAAATCGAAGTTCCAATTATCGATGGTGGCAGAACCAAAGTTAAAATCCCAACAGGAACGCAATCAGGCAAGCAATTCCGTCTTCGTGGTAAGGGATTTTCTATATTAAGATCTTCTTCTCGTGGGGATATGTATATTGAGGTCAAAGTTGAAACGCCTCAAAATCTCACCAAACGTCAAAAAGAACTTCTTGAAGAATTCGAAAAAGAATCTCAAGATGGACACGAACAAGGCAGTCCTGAAACCTCAGGATTCTTTAGTAAAGTAAGAGATTTCTTTGAAGGAAAATCTTGATTCTATTTCTTAATATGAAAGTTTAAAAATGACATCATCTCCTTTACGAATTGGTATTGCTGGTATTACTGGGCGCGTTGGGCGTTTATTGGTCGAAGAAGTTCAACAGCAAGAAAACGCAGTTTTATCAGGTGGAACAGCTTTATCAAAAGATATTAACAATTTGTCTGATACCGTTCCAGTCTTTGATAATATCGATGCGCTGATCCAAGTGAGTGATGTCATTATTGATTTTACCAATGCTGCTATTACTGGAACCCACGCCAAAGCTTTTAAAAATAGTCACGTTGCTTGGGTTTTAGGAACGACAGGAATCAGTGAAGAAACTCAACGATTAATTCAAGAAGCAGCCAGCACAGTTCCCGTCATCCAAGCTGCAAATTTTTCACCTGGGGTCACATTAATGTTGCGCCTTGCAGGTGAATTGGCAAAAGCATTACCTGCCACTCACTACGATGCTGAAATTGTCGAAACACATCATCGCCAAAAAGTAGATGCGCCTTCCGGCACAGCCTTGGCAATTGGAGAGTCCATTGCAAAAGCAAGAAATGTACAATTAAAAGATGTAAAAGAATCTGGTCGAGACGGTGTTACAGGGGCTCGCAAAGAGGGTGCAATTGGATTTGCTGCACTCCGTGGTGGGCAAATTGTAGGTGAACATAGTGCTATTTTCTTATCAGATGTAGAAGAAATCAGTTTGACACACAAAGCATTTGATCGTCGAATTTTTGCCAAAGGTGCCGTTCGCTCTGCGTTATGGAGTGCAGGAAAACCCGCAGGTTTATACGGCATGACTCATGTCCTTGGGCTTGATCCTGTGCAATAGATAAAGTTTTTTTTACTTTTACTCTTGACGTAGACGTTACAAAAGGGTCTGTTATGAAATTCGTTTTTTACATTTAAATTAGATGGGATAGCAGAAAAATTATGCGAAACAATAGCGATTTTCTGTTCGCTTCTGAATCAGTATCTGAAGGACATCCAGACAAAGTTGCTGATCGTATCAGCGATGCCGTGTTGGACACATATCTTGCAGCAGATCCAGAAGCTCGCGTAGCTTGTGAAACTCTTGTCACCACAAACCAAATTATTTTGGCTGGTGAAGTTCGTGGCCCAGAAAGCATTATCAAAGAATTGCTTATTGAAAAGGCTCGTGAAACCGTTAAAGAAATCGGTTACGATCAAGAGGGCTTTTCATGGAAAAATGCCAGTGCTTTGAACCTCCTTCATGCTCAGTCTGCTCATATTGCAATGGGTGTGGATAGTGGTGAAGGCAAAGATGAAGGTGCTGGTGACCAAGGCATCATGTTTGGGTATGCTACCACAGAAACAGACAGTTTAATGCCTGCACCGATTTACTATGCGCATAAGATTTTACAAAATCTGAATGATCTTCGTAAATCCAATGATCCAAAAGGCAAAGGCTTTCTTCCTGACGCAAAAAGTCAAGTCACTTTGAAATATGTTAATGGTAAACCTGTTGGGGCAACCTCTATTGTGTTGTCTACTCAACATGAAGAAGCCATGAAACAAAGTGATATTCGCAATACACTACATGAGCTCATTACAAATACGCTTCCAGAAGGTTGGATGTGTCCTGAAAATGAATTCTATGTTAACCCAACAGGCTTATTCATTATTGGTGGCCCAGATGGGGATTGTGGATTAACAGGACGCAAAATCATTGTTGATACTTATGGTGGGGCTGCACCGCATGGTGGTGGAGCATTCTCTGGTAAAGATCCAACCAAAGTTGATCGTTCCGCAGCATATGCTTGTCGTTATTTAGCTAAGAATATCGTGGCCGCAGGCCTTGCAGATAGCTGTACTTTACAGATTTCTTATGCTATTGGTGTTTCTCATCCTTTATCTGTTTATGTTGATTTACATAATAGTGGTAAAGATATTAATGAAGAAAAATTGGAAAAAGTTCTTCGTGAAGTGATGGATTTGTCCCCCAAAGGGATCCGTAAACATTTACGTTTAAACCGTCCAATTTATAGAGAAACTGCAGCTTATGGTCATTTCGGTCGCACGCCCGACCTCAAGAAAGACAACTTTACTTGGGAACAAACTGACCTAGTTGATACTTTACGTAATGCGTTTAATCGTTAATTTGTAAAGACTGTTTGTTATGAATACTACAAAGAAAAGCTCCTCTGAGAAGGAGCTTCTCTTTTCATTGGAAAATGAAAAGCCCGCAACTGAACGTTTATATGGTCGCCGTCGTGGTCATCCCCTGCGCGATCGTCAACAACGTTTATATGATGATTATCTTCCTAGAATTAAATTTCCACAAACTGCTTTAAAAGAGCCTGCCTCTGCTTTTGGTCAAACGCCAAAAGAGGTTTGGATGGAGGTTGGTTTTGGTGGTGGGGAGCATAGTATTGCTCGACATCAAGCCAATCCTGATGTTGGCTATATTGCCTGTGAAGTTTTTGAAAATGGGGTTTGTTCACTTTTATCAAATCTATTAGATGAAACTGACGATGAAAAAACAGCACCTATTCCAGATATGCTGCGACTTTGGAATGAAGATGCGCGTATTTTAATTCGTGAATTTCCAGATCAATCGATTGATAAACTTTTTTTAATGTTTCCTGATCCTTGGCCAAAAGCACGTCATGCAAAGCGTCGTTTTGTCCATCCTGATCGTATTCCTTTGTTACATCGGATTTTGTGTTCTGGAGCGCATTGGCACGTTGCCAGTGATGATCCTACTTATCAAGAATGGGTATTAGAGGTCATGGGAAATCAGTCTTATTTTGAGAAAATCTTGGAAACGACTGAACGTCCATCAGATTGGCCATCTACGCGATACGAACAAAAAGCATATCAAGCAGGCAGACAGCCGATTTTTTGGATCTTTAAAAGGGTCTAATTATTGATACTATGATCTAACTCAGCAGCTTCACGCTCAGCTTCTTTTTGAGCGTGTTCAATGAGTTTCTTTTCATTTTTATGAATAAACCAAATAAAAGATAGCAAAATTACACCACCAATAACGCCTAAGACAATACCAATTGTTCCTTCGAGTTGTAAAATTTGCTTACCAAGGAAATAAGTTACATAGCTATATCCACCAGCCCATGCAATACCGCCTAAGGCATTATAAAACATAAAACCTTTCCAAGGCATTTTGTTCGCACCTGCTAATAAAGCAGTAAAAAGACGCAACAGCACCATAAAACGTCCGATAAAGACAACTTTACCCCCATGATGTCTAAACAAATATTGACCTAATAATAATCGTTCTGGTGTTAACTTAATTTTGGAACCGTATTTTTTTAGGACATGATATCCAATTTTATGTCCTATTAAATAACCAAAATTATCCCCCATAATTGCACCAACAATTGCCGATAATGCGATTAAATGAATATTTAATCCACTATTGGGAGAGGCTGCATATATAGAAGCGGCAATCAGCATTGTTTCAGCAGGGAGCAAAAGCCCCATACTTTCCAACATAATCACCAGACCAACGACCAAATATCCGTAATAACTATAATCACGGATAAAATCCATAAATTGTTCTACCAGTGTTCTATACCCATCATGTGTTATAGAGTTATACAAATAATTTTCTTTACCTTATTATTTATCTTTATGAAACTAAAAACTACAAAGATAGCAGACACAAAAAGATTGTATTAAAAATCTCTGGCCCCATCAAACCATTCCATAGCAAGATCCTCTGAAATATCAAAATGACATTCCTTGACCAGTTGTTGAACGGCAAACCATATATCTTCTCGTTCGGTGGTCTCAATATTAAGTAATATATTTATTATCTTAATAAATTTTAAAACCGCTTCTTTGACTTGGTTTTCAGCTTTCGCGTTTGATACTTCTTTCACAGCAAGTTTATAGGCTTTGGATGCTTTCTTTTCATTTTTATCTGACCAGCTAGCAAAAAAATTATTCCCCTCTCCCATAAACCATAATTTACTTTTTAGTTTACTGACTGAGAAAAAATTATTTTCTGTATCAGGTAACTTCTCTTCTTTAATTAATTGTTTCAGCTCAGCCCTAAGAAGCTTCCCTTGCTTTTCTTCCACAACATACGCGATGAACCTTCTTAATTTAGTCCAAGATGTTAAAGAAGGCATTCCTGAGAGATCAGGCATATAACGTAACCCAAGAAATTCAATCTGTGTTAATTCTTTTAACGCATGAAGATTACTTACATTGCCATTTAAATTTAATGACTTTAAATTGATAAAAGGCAATAAATATTCACAATTAAAAATTATATTTGCCCCACTGCTAATATCTATTGATTTGATTGCTTCAGGATTTACAATATGAATCGTCTCGATATTCCCAGACAGAGATAAAGAACGAATTTGATGCGCATTGCGCAACTCTATTTTATTGCCTGCTGAATCTATCGATAAATTAGAAATCTGTGCATTGGCAAGATCTAACACAACATCATCATATGGACACCAGTTAAACTCTTCTATCTTTCTTTTCTTTGACCATTCTACAAAGCCAATGTCATTTCCAGCATAGTAAAAAAACCTTGGAAAATTACCATAGGGATATTCTTCAGGCTGATCTTCTGCCGCTGGGGTAAATAAATCATTAAAAGCATCCCAGTTTACCAGAACATCTTCTTCTAATAAAATATCATAGTTTCCTTTTGATATTCCTTTGATGCCAATTGAGCAGCTTCCTTGACCAGACACAGGTCTAAACTGAACCATTTTACCTGACGTCAATTTCAGATTAAACTCTCTAAAAGATGACATCTTATAAAACTCCCAGATAAACGCTTACAAATTGTTTTTATGATATAGTATAATTCCGATGGTAACAGATAATTTGTAAAGGTTATATTGATGACGGATTTAAAAACACCACAATTATGCGGCAGCTGGGTATCTTCCTTTACACCCCAAATCGTTAATGGAAAAAATGTTATTTTTTCCGAACTAACAACAGACCATGATGATATTTATTGGTTAGAACGACGTCCAGAAGAGCAAGGCAGAACCGTTTTAGTTAAACAAAATCCAACAACAACCAATATAAGAGATATGACACCTCACCCCTTTTCTGTGGGAACGCATGTCCATGAATATGGAGGTGGAGCCTATCACGTCCATCACCAACAAATTGTCTTTAGTGATCAAAAAACAGGGGCTGTCTGGTTTATCGATAAAGAACAAGAACCTCTTCTCATCTTCCAAGATAATAATTATCGTTTTGCTGATTTTCGAATAACGGGTCAATTTGTCATCTGTGTTGCTGAACATCATACGCAAAATAATGTAGTAAATTATATTGTTGCTTTATCTTTATCCAACCCACAACAATTAACCATTTTAGTCAAAGGATCTGATTTTTACAGTTCCCCTCGTTTATCCCCAGATCAAAATCAGTTAGCATGGATTGAATGGGATCACCCCAATATGCCTTGGGAAGCAACGCGTTTATATATCGCAGACATTGACCAAACGCTTTCTTTAAATCATACCAAGATCATCGCAGGAACAGAAATCCAAGAATCATTAATTCAGGCTGAGTGGACATCAGATCATACGCTTGTTGTCTGTAGTGATCGCAGTGGTTATTGGAATCTCTATCAAGTAAGCATCAATGATTCAAAAATTTGTGCTATTGCCCCAATGGATGCCGAGATCGGATTGCCCGCATGGGTGTTTGGGCAACAGAGTTGGTATCCGATTCAACAAAACGAATTTATTGCTCAGGCAATAACAAATGGGAATGCAGAAACAATTTTAATTCGCGATGGGCAACCATCAAAAATTGATCTTAACCATCCAGAAGCATGCCCTGTGCCTTTAAAAGAAAAAAATAGTTTTGCATGGATTAATCATTCACCCTATCATCCTGCTCAAATCATGATGCAAGATGCTAATGGGAAACACCATGTTTTACGGTCTTCTAGCACTGTTCAGCTAAGCCCAGAAGATATTTCCTATGGACAATTGATGACTTTCCCAACGCAAGATCATCAAGAGGCACATGCGTTCTTTTATCCACCGACCAATAAAAGCTACTGCCCAATAGAAAGTGAATTACCCCCTTTATTAGTTCTGGCTCACGGTGGGCCAACAGGGCAAACAACCAATGATTTTTCGCCACGTATTCAATTTTGGACCAGCCGAGGATTTGCTGTTGTTGATGTAAATTATCGAGGCTCTACGGGTTTTGGAAAAAACTATCGTGAAGCCTTACAAAAACAATGGGGTATTCTTGATGTTCAAGATTGCATCGATGCGTGCCAATATCTTATTCATCAAAGTAAAGTTGACCCTAAACGGATCGTCATTCGGGGCAGCAGTGCGGGTGGATTCACGGTTCTCACGGCTTTGATCCAATCTCCATTATTTGCAACAGGATCGTGCTTGTATGGCGTGGGAGATTTAACGGCTTTAGCAGAGGAAACACATAAATTCGAAGCACGTTATTTAGATGGGTTAATCGGTGAGTATCCCAAAGAAAAACATATTTTTCATGATCGCTCCCCTTTAACCCATATTCACAAGATTCAATCTCCTTTGATCGTCTTTCAAGGATTAAAAGATCAAGTTGTCCCACCGTCTCAAGCAGAAGCAATTATTCAAGCATTAAAAGAAAATCATATTCCTTATGCCTATTATTCTTTTCCAGAAGAAGGACATGGTTTTAGACAAGAAGCAACATTAACCAAAGTATTGGAAATGGAGCTATCGTTTTTTGGAAAAATTCTAGGGTTTACCCCTGCAAATCAAAGTGAAGAAGTCATTATCCATCATTAATTTTTTAACCAATCAAAAGAGTAATATGAAAAACAATCATTGGAATTATCGTGTTATGAAAAGCTCTATTAATGGATTAGGTATCTATGAGGTCTATTACAATGAAGATGGAAGCATACAAGGTTTCAGTCATAATATTGTTTCACCCAGAGGTGACTCTTTAAAAGAACTAAAAGCAGATCTATTACTCTACGTAAAAGCTTTAAAAAAACCTATTTTAGATTACGATCAACTGACAAAGCAATTTCAATGACTACGATATGCGGTTGATCTTCTAAAACTAAAAAGATGATTAACAATTCAATCTCATATTCGCCATAAACATAGTGAATGATTGAGCAAATAAACTTTGAGAACCACAATCCATATGCTTAAGAAAAAGATTTAAACTATGCAACGTCGTGACTTTTTAAAACTAACATCTCTCTTTGGTATGGCAGGAGCAGGGATATTTCCTTATCAAGCTGCTCTAGCAACACAGGAAAGAACACCATTACCAATCCCACCACTTTTATATCCAGATACTCAAGGAAATATCAATCTAACTTTGCAAGAAGGAAATACTCATTTTATTCATGGCAAACAAACCAAAACTTGGGGAATGAATCAAGCCTTTCTTGGCCCTGCTCTGGTGTTAGATGTTGGTAAAAAAACCTCAATAGCCATTCATAATCAACTCCCAGATCCGACGACGTTACATTGGCATGGATTAATTATCCCAGGTGCTTCTGACGGTGGCCCACAAGATCTGATCCCACCTAAAACAAGCCAAACCGTTGAACTTACGCTTCAACAACCTGCATCTACTTGCTGGGTTCACCCTCATACCCATGGACAGACAGGAAAACAAGTTACGATGGGATTGGCTGGATTGGTGCTTATTCAAGATAAGCAAAGTAAAAAGTTACCCATCCCTGAGCAATGGGGAAAAGACGATATTCCTGTTATTTTACAAGATCGACAGTTTAATGCTTTGGGGCAATTTGAATATAAACTAGACATTATGAGTGCTGCGCTTGGATGGTTTGGTAATCATATGCTGACTAATGGTGCAAGCTATCCTTGTCAAATTGTTCCACGAGGGTGGGTCAGATTACGTTTTCTGAATGGATGTAATGCACGCACCCTGAACCTTGCGACTAGTGACGGCAGACCTTTTTATGTGATTGCCAGTGATGGTGGTTTCTTACAAGAGCCTGTTAAGGTAACTGAGCTACCCATTTGGATGGGTGAACGATTTGAAGTCATGGTCAATACTTCTGATGGGAAACCATTTGATATTATTACACAGCCCGTTTCACAAATGGGAATGAATCTGCCCCCGTTTAATAAAAACGTCTCTGTTTTAACCCTTCGACCATCATCAGAAACAAATCAAGCATCACTTCCAGATCATTTGGTCGATGTACCCGCTCTGCCTAAACTTTCTGATCTCTATCAACGCAAGCTACATCTTTCGATGAATCCTCAATTAGATCAAATGGGAATGCAAGTATTTCAAGATCAATACCCTCAACACTCAATGTCAAACATGAGTATGCATCATGGGCATGATATGAAAATGGATCATATGGCTCATCATGCTGACCATCCTTTCGACTTTCATAATGGAAATATGATTAACGGCAAAGCTTATGACATGAATCGCCCATTATTTAATGTAAAGCAGGGACAATATGAAAAATGGATTATTTCTGGTAAAGGCGACATGATGGTGCATCCATTCCATATTCATGGAACACAATTCCGTATCTTATCAGAGAATGATGCACCGCCCGCTCCTCATAGAGCTGGATGGAAAGATATTGTGCATGTCGAGGGAAAAATCAGCGAAGTCTTAGTTCGTTTTGATCATTTAGCCATTCAAAAAAGAGCTTATATGGCACACTGCCATTTATTAGAACATGAAGACACAGGAATGATGTGCGGTTTTACCGTCAGTACTTAATTTTAATACTATAAATAAAATAGGCGAGCAGCACTAAAATGATGTTTGACAATCAAAATCGATCCAAGCGATTACTTTTATTGAGACGCATGATCTCTACGAAATAATGCCCATTCCTCGATTTGTTCCCCACTCGGTAATGCACAAATCGCATACTCCCCTTGTGGGGTGGAAACAGACCTCAATTTTCCGTTTAATTTTATACAATATACTGAAGCAGGATTAGGCATACCTATTATTTGATCTTTTGTTTTTTCTTCTGGATGTTGACATGCTGTTAACATAAATAAACCTACTCCTAGATAAATCCAAAATCGAAGTTTCATCATATCTGTACACCTAATTTAATATTTGCTATTTGAATATTATAAAAAATATAAAGTCATTTTATAAATACTTAAAAGATAGTCTTATTAGTTTTTAAATAAAAAATTAACTAAATATTAATAATTAATTAATAAAATAAAGTAAAAATTATTTTTATTCATCTTTTATTTTCAGAAATGATTACCATTATTAATTCAGACTAAGGTATAAGTAAATTCCGCCCTCTAATTACCATAATTTTTTAAATTAGGATAATATCATGAAAAAATCATTAATGCTTTTAGCAACATGCGCTTTCTCTATTTCCACAATAGCAGCTGCTCACGCAGCAGACAAGCAACAACCATCACAAATAAAACAAGTTAAGCCTGTTGGGCAATTAACGTGTAAAGACTTCTTGATGCTCGATGAAAGTTTTAGACCAACTGCAGTTGCCTTTGCCGAAGGTGTAACCAAAAAAGATAAAATTGTTGATCCGACATTAGATGTACAAGGAATTGCACAAGTTGTTCCTGTTTTAGTTCAAGAGTGCGAAAAAACACCACAAGACAACTTTGTAAGCAAAGTGAAAACACATCTTACCAATAAAAAATAGTCTTTTAAGATTAGCCTTACAATTCCGTATTTTATATAACCTGATTATAATGTAATCAGGTTATTTTTTCGATCAGTCACAAAATTGTGATTAAATAAAAAAAGTTACTTGATATCACGAAAATGTCATATAGTAAGCTATTGGTTTTTATTTTACTAAAGAGTTTATAACATGACAAATATATGGATGCACATTGGTGCTGGATCATTTCATCGCGCTCATCAAGCTTGGTATTTACACCGTTTATTAAAAGAAGTTACTGCTGATCAATGGAAAATTGCCATTGGTGGCATTCGTGATGACGTTGTGCCTCTGTTAACTGCTCTTGCTCAACAAGATAATGAGTATATTTTAGAAACCGTTACCCCTCAAGGTGTTCGTAGTTACGAAAAAATCACTTCGATTGCCAAAGTTCTGCATTGGGATGAAAAAATGACCAATCTTATTGAACAAGGGGCAAAAACAGAAACAAAGATTATCGGATTTACAGTAACCGAAGGGGGGTATTATCTTGATACCAGCCACAATTTAGATCCAAATAGCCCCGATATTCAAAACGAATTAAAAGGAAAAATCTGCACGATTTATGGTGCATTACGTGCAATTTTAAAAGAACGTATTAAACAAAATGGTAATCCTGTTACCTTATTAAGCTGTGACAATTTACGTCATAACGGGGATCGTTTCCGTCACGGGTTCCTTCAATTCCTCGAACTTTGTAAAGATCAAGAGTTGGCGGAATGGGTAAAGAAAAACACAACTTCTCCTAATGATATGGTGGATCGCATTGTTCCTCGTCCTGCTGCAGATTTAGCCCCGCGCGTTAAAAAAGAAACAGGCGTTGATGACAAAGCCCCAGTGATGGGCGAAGCATTCATCCAATGGGTTATTGAAGACAATTTTATCGATGGTCGCCCTGCTCTTGAAAAAGTTGGTGCAGAAATGGTCGAAGATGTTCAACCTTATGAAGAAGCTAAAATTCGTATTTTAAATGCCAGCCACAGCTGTATTGCTTGGGCAGGTTCATTGGTTGGCTTATCTTATATTCACGAAGGCACCCAAACCCCTGAAATTAAGCAGCTGGCATGGAATTATGTCACTGAAGATGTTATTCCTTGTTTAACCCCATGCCCATTGGATCTAGAAGACTATAGAGATGTTGTTTTAGATCGCTTCAGCAACCCTAATATTCAAGATACTAACCAACGTGTTGCAGCAGATGGATTATCCAAACTTCCAGGCTTCATTACCCCAACCCTGGTTGAATGTTATGAACGTGGTGTTGAACCAAAAGCAACCGCGGTACTTCCTGCTTTATTCTATGTGTTCCTAGAAGAATGGCATAAAGGAACCATCCCATACGAATATCAAGATGGCATTTTGGATGCAAAAGCAATGCATGCAATGCTTGATGGCGCAGATCCAATTGCTCAATTTACCAGTGACAAAGCATTATTTGGCAGCCTTGCTGGAAAAGCCGAATTTGTTTCTTTGATGCGTAAAACAATTGAAGAAATCAGAAATTGGAAAAACAACTTTAAAAAGTAAGCTTTCATAATGCTCGAAAGGCAACACTAAAGCTTGTGTTGCCTTTTTTTTGGGTCTTTTGATCGTATATTATCAACATTTGTAACTTGTAAGAGCATCTTATGAATTCTCAAAAACTCTTATTCGGCTTTATGCCTTTACCCTTAATTTGGGGTTATATTGCTATCGCTATTTTCATGGCTGGCGATGGCTTTGAAATGGCTTTCTTATCCAAATATATTACCAATATGGGCTTTTCCCAAGAACAAGCAACCTTTGTCTTTACTGTTTACGCCTTTGTTGCTGCGATCGCTGCGTGGAGCTCTGGGGTAATTGCAGAAGTCATCACGCCACAAAAAGCAATGTTAGCAGGCTTTGCCATTTGGGTTGTTTTCCATGTGTTATTCATGACTTTGGGAATAGGCATGCATAATTATCCATTAATGGTTATTTTTTACGGACTACGTGGGTTTGGGTATCCTCTCTTTATCTACTCCTTCATTATTTTGCTAATTCATAACCTGCCTCAAAATAAAATTTCTACTGCAATGGGATGGTTTTGGGCTGCTTACTCTGTGGGCTTAGGCACTATTGGCGGACTATTACCTGGATATACTAATTCCAAAATTGGCGAACATGGTACTTTGTGGTTAGCATTAATTTGGGTCGCAGTTGGTGGATTACTTGCTTTATTTGCGCTTAGAAAAGTTAAAATTTCTGAAGAAAAAGCCAATTTATCTAGTTCTGAAAAAATTCATGAGCTTACGCGTGCCATAACAATTTTATTTACCAATAAATATATTTTTATGTCTGCCTTAATCCGTATCATTAATACTATTCCTTTGTTTGGTGTAGCAATCATTATGCCTTGGTTCTTAGAAGGAGACCCAAAACATAATCTTGCTGGACTAGGGTTTAAAAACGAAGAATGGCAACAAATTTGGGCGCTATTCTTAACCATTACAATTTTTACCAATGTATTGTGGGGAATTATGGGCGATCATATTGGTTGGTTAAGACAAGTGCGCTGGATTGGATGTGTTTGCGGTGTATTTTCCTGCCTAGCATTCTATTACGTCCCCCTTTATTTTGGTCATAATTATTATGCTGCCATGATCCCCGCAGTTATGTTGGGAATTACTGTTGCTGCCTTTGTACCAATGACCGCAGTCTTTACAGCGCTTGAACCAAATCACCAAGGGGCGGCTATATCGATTTATAACCTTTCTGCTTCTCTTAGCCAAAGCGTTGCTGCCATTATTGCTGGTGCAGTAATTGGAATTTGGGGTATTTCTGGTGTTTTATGGACATATGCAGGCCTATATGTCTTTGCTGCGATTTTAACCTATTTCATTAAAGTCGATCAGCCTAAAATGGTAAAAACTGTTAGAAATTAATAAAAAAAGCCTCCTTTACTGGAGGTTTTTTTATAATTAATTCATAGACCCATAAGAGGTAATAAACAAACGCTCACAACGTTTGTCTTCACAACCAAAATATTTTTGTTCCTTACCTCTATACCAAGTAGCTGTTGCGCCACCATTAATATAAAAATCCCAATTTTCTCCATTATATATTAATTTTCCAGTAATATCACACTGGGTCTGAGAATAATGATGATAAGAGCTCATTGAATAATTAATACTTAACCTAAAAAAGCGAATAATTTGTGCTTTAGTTATTTTCCATTTTTTACATGCTTTTTCCTCACCTTTATCAGAAAAATCTTTTGGATCCATCCGAACAGGATTAATAGTAAGAATCTTTATTTGATCTGATGCAGGTAGCTTTCTTTCAAAATATACTTCGTCAGATTCTGCCTTAGCATTCAATACACCCAACAGTAATGATGAAACAATTAAAATTAATTGAATTTTTTCATTTATTACACTATTCATAATTATAAACATTTTGATATCAAAAAAATTGTCTTACCATCAAACATAGTCCTTAAATAAAATAATTATTTCAATCATTCGTTATAAAATCTCTTGTCTTTTTAATTTTTTCCACGATAAACAAGAAGTAATGGTATCAAGGAGACTATTCATGAATAAATATGCGTTATATTTAGCTTCAATAATAACAATGTCCTGTATTTCTTTTGCCCAAGCAAAAGAGAACGATCCTCTTTTTATTAAACAAGATAAATATGACTCTTGGCTTTTATCAGAATATTATAATTCCGTATCTTTGAACACTGTAGCCCAATCATCACCAATTACAGTAGAAATCAAACCTTATGGATATTCGCTCTCTATTAATGTTGCTTTGGATCCAAAAGAAAAAGACTTTCCTGCCACAATAGAATTCGATATCGGTGATTTTACAACAGAATTAAAAAGAGTAGATCAGACCAATACATATAGCACGACCTTAGACCCTATGCCCAGCTTAACAGTCATTAATAGTTTAAAAGAAAATAAAAATATTATTCTTTATTTGAATAATGATAAAACCGTTAATGTTTCTTTAAATGGTATGATTAAAGCACTGGATACAATGGAAAATTTTGCAAAAGATCATTATATTCCATTGCCTCCACCATTCTCTTCAAAAATAGACGTGTATGCAACAATGTCTATTCCAAATATTATTCCTTTTGATTTATATCCTGTTTTCCGTCAACAAAGCTATTTCAATGATATTTGTAAAGAAAAAAATGACAAGAAGAACAAAGATCAAAATAAGCAAGATGCTTGTAAAAAAGATGAAATATTAACTAATATTTTAAAAGAAAAAGGGTTTTGTTCAAAAGAAAATATTCAACTTCCACAAAGCTTTATGCAAAACTCCAAAATATCCTATGAATGGATGGAATGTTCTGAAAAATAGAATATTTTAAGAGTGTAAAATACTTTTTACACTCTTTTTATTAAGACGTTAGACTAACCAACCCACTTGGCAAACTGTTTTAAGTCTACGTT
The DNA here is from genome assembly GCF_947179105.1 of Commensalibacter communis. Lineage (NCBI taxonomy): Bacteria > Pseudomonadati > Pseudomonadota > Alphaproteobacteria > Acetobacterales > Acetobacteraceae > Commensalibacter > Commensalibacter communis. The sequence continues at coordinate 233,737 of NZ_CAMXCK010000002.1, read as the reverse complement.
GCCACCGCTAAGAATAACTCCAATTTTTTTACCTTCAATTGGGACGTTTTTCTTCATTGCTGCGGCAGCCGCTAAACATCCAGTAGGTTCAACAATCATTTTCATACGTTCAGCAAAAAATAGCACCATTGACACTAATTCTTGATCTGAAACAGTCAGAATATCATCAACTAAGTTCTGAATAATGGGAAAAGTATGTTGTCCTAAATGAGTTGTTGCAGCACCATCGGCAATGGTTTTTGGCGCTGTGATGTGAATAATCTCGCCTTTACGTAAAGATTGTTGTCCATCATTTCCTGCTTCTGGCTCAACACCAAAAACTTTGATATTCGGTAATAAATATTTAGCGGCCAATAGAGACCCAGATAATAATCCACCACCACCCAAAGGCACAAACAAATAATCCAAAGAACCAACTTCTTCTATCAATTCTTTAGCTGTTGTTCCTTGTCCTGCAATAACATCAGGATGATCGTAAGGTGGTATTAATGTTAATCCCTGTTCTTTGGATAATTGTTGTGCGATGATTTCTCGATCTTCAGTATAACGATCATATAAATAGATCTCTGCACCATACCCTTTGGTCGCTGCCATTTTGATTTCTGGCGCATCTTTAGGCATGATAATCAATGCTCTACTGTTATGTAGTTTACTGGCGTAGGCAATGGCTTGAGCATGATTACCAGAAGAATAGGTAATTACCCCTGCCCGACGTTGTTCTGCTGTTAAACAGGCAATTGCATTAAAAGCTCCTCTAAATTTGAAAGCTCCAACATGCTGATAATTTTCACATTTGAAATAAAATTGCGCTTTTGTTAATTCATTTGCAGTTCTTGATGTAAAAACAGGCGTTTTAATTGCTTTATCTTTTAATCGAACAGCCGCAGCTTCAACATCTTTATAAGTTACCGAATAATTCACTATAGCCCCTTAAAAAGGTTTAACGACAACCATAATCACGATAATAATCATTAAAATTGTTGGGATCTCGTTCATATAGCGATAAAATTTCTCAGAATGCTTATTTTGATCTTTGAAAAACTGTTTACGCCAACGTGAACAAGCACCGTGAAAGCCCAGTAAAAGCAATACAGAAATAAATTTAACAGGCCACCAAATAGAATGAAAATCAACTATTCCTGGTACACATACTAATAGAATACCAAAAAGAAGCGTAAATATCATTGCTGGATTAATAATGACACGCTGTAACTTATGCTCCATCGTTTTGAATCGTTCGCTTTCTTCTGAACCAACTTTGGCTTGACAATGATAAACAAATAATCTGGGCAGATAAAATTGCCCAGCCATCCATGCAATCATTGCAATAATATGAAACGCTTTTAACCACAAATAATAAGGAGCAATTACAGCAAACATCATAAACCTTTATTTCTTTTGACTTTGAACAACTTCTTTAATGAACTCAGACGCTTCATTTAATGTTTCAACACGAATTAACCCACGATAATCTGGGGCTGGTTTCTTTAAGTCTCTAAGTAAAATACAAACCATCCCAGCATCATAAGCTGCCTTTAATCCTGTATCGGAATCCTCAACAACAATACAATCTTCTGGATTAACCCCTTCTTGTTCAGCAGCATATAAATATAAATCGGGAAAAGGTTTAGGGCGTTCCACATCACAACCAGAATGAGTACGGTGATCTTCGAACCAATGTGTTAATTTAGATGTTTTAAATTTAATAACCATCTCTTCTTGCGAAGAGTTAGAACCAATTCGATAAGGAATATCAAAATTTTTCAAAGTTTGTAGAATGGTTTCAACGCCATCTATAGGATGAATATCTTTATACATTGCTTCTACAATTTGGTTATGGGCATGTTGCCGCCAATGTAGAGGTAAAGGCGTTGTTACATGTTTTTCAATTTTTTTTTCTATGTCAACTAATTGAACACCACCAAAAAACTCTCTGGCCTCAGGGCCTGTGATATTCCAACCATATTTTCTGGCTTCTTTACCTAGGACTTCACCAACAACATGTTCACTTTCAACCAAAACCCCATCACAATCAAATATAACTAATTTTAATTTTCCACTAGGATGAATACCTTTAGGGGCTTGTAAAATCGCTTTTTTTATACTTTCTCTCACTATTAATCCCTTTATTTTAAATTACGAACTGTATTGACCAATTCATAGACATGATCCAAAGGAGTAGTTGGAAGAATACCATGTCCTAGATTAAGAATATGAGGTCTGTTTTTTAATTCAATACATAAATTATGAATTTCTTGTTTCATGATATTGGGATTATGTAACAAACATAACGGATCAAGATTACCTTGGAAACCTATTTTTCTGTCAATCGTTTTATTTAACAAAGAAATATCTGCTGTTTGATCAATACCAATTGTTTGTAAACCTGTTCCATCAATATAAGATTGTAATTTTGTTCCTGCCAATCTTGGAAAGCCAATAATAGGTATATGAGGATATTTACTTTTAACAATATCAACAATTTGACGCGTGGGTTGTATAACATACTGATCAAATAAAGTTACAGGAAGTAATCCGCCCCAACTATCAAACAATTTAACAGCTTCAGCACCAGCTTCAATTTGTCTACATAAATAATCAGCGGTTGTTTGCGTAAGCAAATCAATAATTTTTCCAAATAAAGACGGATTTTCATACATTATTTTAAATACAGTTGAAAAATCTTTAGAGCTCCCCCCTTCAACCATATAACATGCTACTGTAAAAGGTGATCCTGTAAATCCTATTAACGTCACAGATTGTGCTGCTGCTGTGCCAATTGTCTCTGAACTATTCACAATTTTATTAAGTTGTCGAATAGCTTCAAGAACAGGTTCTGTTTTCTCAATAGCTTGTTGAGGGTCTAGTTTTTGTAAATCTTGTTCTGATTGAATAGGCGGTAAAACAGGTCCTTTGCCTTCAATAAATTGTAAATTTTGACCTAAAGCCCAAGGTAAAATTAAAATATCTGAAAATAAAATTGCTGCATCAAAAGCAAAACGTCGAATAGGTTGTAATGTAATCTCTACGGCAATATCGGGGGTTAAACAACGAGTTAAAAAATCTGCTTGTTGTCTTAAAAGTCTAAATTCTGGTAAATATCTTCCTGCTTGTCGCATTAACCAAACCGGTGGAGGCCATACAGATTGACCATTTAAAACTGTTAATAATTTTTTACTTGTCGACAACATTAAAGAAATTTTCCATTCAATTTGTAGTTTTGTTTTTTCCCTTTTTAGAGTTTATCAAAACTTTTTCCATTTTTACATTCCCTTTAAAATAAAAAGAAAATTTAAATTTATAGTGTTTGTTTATTGTTCCCTGTTAGTACTGTGGTACCCGGCTTTCAAAAAATGTACCCCATTTTTATCACAGAGTGTACAGTTTTTAATCAATTGTTTTTATTGGGTAAAATAGAGTTATCCAGATATTATCACCCCACCCCTGTGTACAACTCACTGAATTTAAAAAAGAGAGTACAATCCCCAGTACTAGGTACTCCTATGATTACAGGGTCGTACAATCCCCATGTACCTCAGTGTACCACAAGGTAAAAACAAGTTATACTTTTGAATAAAAATGTAAGAATCGATTTTATGATTTAAAATGAAAAGGCAGATTGAATCTTAAAATCAAAGAATGAAAAGATGAGTATTAAAAGAATTAATTATTACAAAGCCGCACCTCAGATGATGAAAGCAATGATGGATCTTGAAAATGCAACACATGAATCTGTTTTGCCTATTTTATTGAGAGAGTTGGTTAAGATAAGAGCGTCACAGTTAAATCATTGTGCGTTTTGTTTAAATATGCATACCAAAGATGCTTTAAAAGCCGGTGAAGATATTCATCGATTAATGGCGATTAGTGTATGGAAAGAAAGCCGTTTATTTACAGATCGTGAACGTGCTGCATTATTATGGACGGAAACATTAACCTTATTATCAGAAAAAGAAGCATCAGATGAAATTTATCAGCAAGTTTCTGCGCACTTTAATGACCAAGAATTAGCAGAATTAAGCGTAGTTATTGCAGTCATTAATGCTTGGAACAGGTTTGGTGTTGGTTTTGCGATGCAGCCTGAATAATCAATAATGTTTAAAATCTTATTTTGACTTTGGTTTAGATAAGATTTTAAAATAGAATAACGATTAATAGTTGATTTTTTAAGTCGAACTGTTTATATGTTGATGTCGTTGGGGTCATAGCTCAGTTGGGAGAGCGTCTGGATGGCATTCAGAAGGCCAGGGGTTCGATTCCCCTTGACTCCACCAAGTAAATTACATTTTAAAATTTAAATATTTTCCATTAAAAATTATAATCATTTCTTTCTTTTAATATTATAGTTGCATATGTTAAATTCATGCAATTAGGTTTATCGAAATGACAAAGACAGATGAAATTAATCAGTTTTATTGTGAATTTTCAAAAAAAATTGATCAATATATCCTAGCTCAAGATCATCATAAATTGCAGGAAATGGATATTTTGTGTGATCAATATATTCAAGAGTTTCCAGAAATAGCCTTTGCATTATGGTATTGTAAATCTAATATTGCAGCTATATTGACGAAAAAAAATGATGATCTAACAATTTCCGAAGATGTGCTTCATTCTTCGAATTTAAAAGAAAAATCGCCTATTATTAAAATTGATACAACTTGGAAACCCCTTATGTATTTACGTCGGGCAGTTTGGGATCAAAGTTTTGACAGTGCACCGATTAATTTCAAAGTGATGATTTTAACAAATATAGGAAATGCATCTTCTAATGTTAATCGTTTTATTGAAGCAATAGAATTTTATAACTATGCTATTGCAAATATTCCGAATTTTTCAGTTGCTTTATATAATCGTGGAAATTTGCTATATAAGTTTGCGAATTGGTTATCTGCAAATCCTGAAATAGAAACAGACTTAACCCCTGTTTACTTTTTATATAATGAGGCTTTGAAAAGTTTTGAACTTGCTTTTCAGAAGGATGCTGTTTGGGCAACAAGTGATGATAATATTAAAATAATGCATAAGGAATATGATGAAGTTATATTTCCTAATATTCAATCCATGAAAATTCAAGAAGTTATTAAAAATTATAAATTTCATTCTGATGATTTTTTTAAAGGTTCAACCGAAGAAATTGCTTATCAAAAATGGTCATTAAAAGAACATTTATATCTTGATCCAATTAATTTAATAACAACAGATAATATTGCTGGATATGATTATTTATCATTACCTCCTTATCTCTGTCGTCAAGAAGAACAAACTCCAGAATTTTTTCATTGGTTTTTATTATTAAAACAAGAATATATTGCATCTCGATATTTGCTTTTTCAATCAATCGAATTGCAAGGAAAAGAACATTTTTGGAATGAAAATAGTGATTTATTTACCCCGAATGAATTTGTTTTAACAAGTTATGATGGTTCAGAAAAGGACCATCAAAGTCAATTTGTTTCTGGTTTAGAAAGTGCTTTAATGAAAGCATCATTTAGTAAAGCTTATGGTATTTTTGATAAAATTGCCGAGTTTATTTTTGCATTTTGGCAGTTAGATACAAAAGATAAAAAGAGGAATAAACATATTTCCATTAACAATGTTTGGTATAATAATCTTGAATTCAAAAATGGCATAAATACTGTATTAATTAACGATACAAATTGGTTTTTGAAGGGGTTATATCATTTATCTTATGATATTGTCGGTAAAGAAATCTCTCAAGAAGATCTTTTACCAGAATTTAAACGATTGCAAGAAATCCGTAACAAATTAGAACATACTGAGGTAATTATTACAAAAGATACAGAAACAGAATCTTTAAATCAATTGATGAGCATTTCAGAAAAAGACTTTGTTAAATGTAATTTATTTTTATTACGCCTAATAAGAAATGCCTTATTCTATTTAAGTTTGGCAGCTAGCTTAAATCAGTCTCAATTAAAAATTATATAAGCATTTTCAATGATTTATACAATTAAAATATATTTTATATAAACGCTACTGAATCGAATCAACTGTAATATTAATACTCTCACTTTGCCCCTGATCGTCAGTAACAGATAGATGATACTTACCAACCAATTCTGGCTGCCAAAAGATCGGTGTATTGGGTGTTGTTTGTCCGATAAATACATTATTTGCAAACCAATATAAACGTGAAACATTTCCATCGGCATTGGCGGTTAACAGAATTGAATTCTGAGTATTTTCCTTTGATTTTGAGCGCAATATATAGGTTTGATATGCATGAGGAGACTTGATATGGGGTGGACGGGTATTTTTAAATTCTTTCTTGCATGCTGGATCAGAAGGAGGATGTCGATAAGATAATCCAGCTTTGTTAAAAAGCGATTGAATTTCAGAAGGCCAAAATTCATAGATTTCTGTATGGACTTGTTTCCCTTCATAAGGGGGGCATGCAATTTTTCCTGTCAGTGTATCAATTTTAACAGGTTGGTGTAACGTGCTGACTTTGATGGGGGATACGCCTGGGATAAACCATGTATATCCTGTTTGTGGACACCAACGATTGGGTAAATCACCACTGGCAAGGCAGATTTGCACTTTCTTTAATTCTTTTGGTGGGTTCCAAGCAGTCAAATCGTGCGTTGTTGTCACAGGTCTTAATGCATCAATCATATTGAAAAATAAAGGGGCTGCTGTTTTAATACCTGTTGCGTTACTGTTGCTGGAATTATCAAAATTTCCAACCCAAACAATTAATACATAATGGCTAAATAATCCTGCTGTCCAAGCATCACGAAAGCCTGACGAGGTTCCTGTTTTCCATGCAATTGGAAAAGGCGACATAATCGCAGAAGTGGTTTCATCTGGACGTTTATTTTGGGATAATATATCCAAAACCATAAAACGAGCTGCATCACTTAATAAAGGCTTTCCATCTTTCGTAGGGTCAGTCGAAAGAAATCGTAAAGGGCGTAATTTTCCTTGGCGGCTTAACAAAGCATATAAATTTGCCTCTTGTTGCATACTGATTTCTTCACCGCCCAGTGCCAAGGATAAACCATAATATTGTTGGCTTTTAAGATGGTTAATGTTGGCGGACGATAAAAAATGATAGAAATCAGGATTTTTTAATTTAGAATTAACCCAAACAGCGGGAATGTTTCGGCTTAAATTTAACGCAATTGTTGCCGTTAAGGGCCCCTTAAAATGTCCATCGAAATTTTCAGGCATATATCCTGAAAAACTCATCGGGATATCATATAAAATCGTTTGAGGATGCAGAAACCCTTGATCGAACCCTAATCCATAAATAAAGGGTTTTAATGATGATCCTGGCGACCTTCTGATATTGGTGCCATTGATTTGACCAGAAATGGCAGGATTGAAATAATTGGCTGATCCAACCAAAGCTTTGACGCTCATATCATTCGTATCAACTAATAAAGCAGCACTATTGCGAATGCCAAATTGATGATTTGCGTTGATAAAATTAGAAATTTGCTGCTCTAAAACATGTTGTAGATTCAAATCTAATGTTGAATTTATCCGATGTTGTGTAGGATAAGTATGTAAAATTTGTTCTACAAAGTGCGGGGCTTCAAAAGGCAATTTTGTGGTGGGTCGAATTGGTAAAGGTAGTTGCATTAAAGCAGAAAGATTTTGATCTGTTGAGTATGTTTCTTTCCATATTTCATAGAGGCTAGATCTCGTGTTCAATAAATGTTGGTTGGTAATAAAACAATTATCTTTCTGTTTGCATTTTATTTTTAAATTAGGTTCTTGAGGAATAATGGCTAATAAAAGTGCCTCTGGTATTGTTAATTCAGATGCGTTTTTATTAAAATAAATCAGGCTTGCGGTTTGTATCCCTTCGACATTACCACCGTAAGGGGCAAGGTTTAAATAGGCTTCTAAAATTGCATCTTTTGAATAAAAGAGTTCTAATTGTGTGGCATAGTAAATCTGTTTTGCTTTTCCCCAAGGAGTTTTGGTATTGAGGTGATATAATAACCGTGCAAGCTGCATCGTAATAGTTGATCCACCTTGCCGATGACCATGTAAAAGATAAGTAACGACAGCACCTCTGGCAATACCATAGGGGTTCGTGCCAAAATGGTGATAAAACCATTGATCTTCATGCAGCAAAACCGCATTGATTAAAGAGGGCGATATTTGGGCTAGCGGCACCCATAACCGATAACGATCATCTTTGGCCAGTGTCAGTCGTAATAATTTGCCCTGTTGGTCATACACGACCCGAGACACTGGTAATATGTCTTGTAAAGGGGGATGGGGATATAGGCGACAGCCAATAATCACCAGGATTATTAAGCTGCCTGCACAAATCCAATTTTGCCATTTTTTTATCAAACGAATGACAGAATGTATCAATAGACGGATCATTTAGGCGAGGTAACAGAAAGATATCCACCTGAAAGCGATCTTGCTTGAATGGTTGGGTTATACATTCCTTCACCATAAGCAGGCGGGATGATATATTTCCCAGCATTGGTTGCTTTGATCCGATAGACATATTCCTGGATATCTTTGGTTACCGATGTGTAAATTAGCACTTTATCTTCTTGCTTATTGACAAAGTCAGGGTAAAAGCCGTTACTTTCCGCAGGTTCATTTTCTGTCATCAGATCAAAACCACCAGGAAGCAAATCCGTAATGGCGATATTTGCATGTGTTTTATTATCCGTTGAACGAAATTTAAGATGAACCAAGATCTCCTGACCAATTTTAACGCTGGATACAGGATTGTTTTTTTGATCCGTATAGTCACGAATAATTTCCATTTGATGTTGAATAGCTGTTTTCGGTGGGTTTTGATCAAAACCTCTTTGAATAACGCTATACCATGCTTTATTACCGGTTTTATTATCAAAAGATAAAGAAGTCGTTGGTCCTTGTTGCCAGTTGAGAATTTGTATCCCATTCTTGATTTGACTGGTTTTCAAGACAGAAGGTATTTTCTGCCCTTGCTCTGTTGAGTCTTGCAAAGCTTGGATCAAAAGGTTTTGAGTATTATCTTTCATATTGGCTGAATAAGCTTCAAACGCCATCACCGTTAAGGAAGAAGACAACGTATTGTAATAACCTTGTTCAATAGTGTTCAAAATATTGGTAAAAGTATTTTTAGAGAGTGTTGGTATGATTTCTTGGAAATGTTGAGACAAAAGATAAAGGGTCGTTGCATCCTGTGCCAGATCGCCACCGTCATAGCCATCAAACTCCCAACCCAGAGTGGATTGTTTAGGATCGCGTTGCAGCCTTTTTAAAGGGCCAGCCATCATTTGTTGTGCAGCTTCATCTTGCTTCATCAGCTTCATTGCAGAGGCTAACCATGCAGCCGTTGAATCTTGTTTCCATTCATCTTTATAGTGATTGTTCAAATCTTTTACCAGACCAGCAATCGGGCTGGTCATGATAACGCCATGCTTGGTTAATATATAAATGGCAAACGCTTTATTACGCATCTCTGATAAAGTGCTGGTATTCCCATTAATGGCATAATCTTTTAAATAGACATATGCTTTGTCTAAAGCAGTGCTGGAAACTTGTTTGCCCTGATCTGCTGCGTTTTGTAAAAAGAATGTAACATAAGCGGTTACAAAATTATCGGCATTCGGTGTTGACCTCCATAAACCAAAAGCCCCTGCATTATTTTGCCGTTCTTGCAATACAGAAATCGTCTGATCCAACGAGCTGTCCAATGCGCTGATTTGCTTTGGATCCGTTTGAGCAAAAATAGTTTTCAAAGCTGAATTATTCTGGATGGTAAGCAATGCAAAAGCACGGCTGACTAACTGTTCAGAACAACTATGCTCATAATTAATCAGATAGGTTCCTAAACCTTGGATAATGACCATTGGCAGATTAGAAAACGAAGCATAATGCAACGCATTATGAGGATAGACATGACGCAAATTTGTAAAGAGTTTGGTTTGCCCAGCCCCGACGCTGTTCATATCGACTTGAGTGCGATAGGTAGATGCAGGTCGTAATAAAACATGTGCGGTAGCATTGGTTAAAGATTGATTATAGTTAATGGAAAAGTGCAAGTCCCCTGACCCAAGATTTTGGTTCAAAGCTTTGATACGGAATCTAATCGTTACAGTTTGTTTTTCGCCCAAAGATAATGTTTGGCTATTATCACCAATAACTTGAAACTGAGGGGTTGTTTTCAAACGAACTGTAACAGGAACTTTTTGATTATTTAGATTTTCTAAATTATTTGCAACCAAAACGCTGACTTCACTCTCATCGCCTGGGGTTAACGTTGTGGGTGCATTGGGTTTTAATACAAAATCATCTCTGACAATGCTTTCTTGGCTGGTGACGCCAATTTGTCCATCAGAAACAGATAATGCCATGACTTTTAATGTGCCGTTGAAATAGTCTGGGGCATCATAGGTAAATTCTCTGGTACCATTAATGTCAACAATGCCTGACCAGAACACCACAGGTTTATCTTGTTTGCGTTTAAACGGATTAACATGTTGTGCAAATGGAGATTCGTCATCTCCACCAGAAGCAGAAACAGATCTTAGTAATTGACTAAATTCAGGAAGAATTTGGTCTAGGATCTGTAAGGTTTGCACATCAAGCATTTTCTTGCTGAAGAAATAACCCAAGGGGTTGGGGAGTTGATATTTTGAAACTTGTAAAATGCCTTTATCAACCGCCCATAAAACCACACGTGTTGGTCGTTCTGAAGTCACGCTGAACGTTATTTTACGATCCTTTGTGATTTTAGGAGCCGTTATGGTCAACGGATTTTGATGTTGTGCAAGATCAACAGAGAAAGGCATAACGCCATAGCTGAGTGGACTCATAAAGATTTCATCAGAAGCAGGATCACGAATAAATTGGACATTGATATATCCATTGCCATCTAGATCTTTTGGTACTGTAATATGCTGTACAGAACTGATGGTATCCGTATGGAACCATGTATGCGCATAGACTTTATCTTTTTCAATCGTGATTAATCCACTGCCTGTATAAGGGGCGCGAATAGCAATTTCAATTTGCTCGCCTGGCTTATAGGATTTTTTATCAAGATGAATATTAAGCTCGGCATTTCGTTCCAAAGATCGGGATAAATTACCAGCCCCAATAATAGAATAGTTAATGGTATTTAGTTCGTGATTATCTTTGTCGATAATAACAAGCTTATAGTCACCAGCGATTTTGGTATTGATGGGATAATCACTGCCATTCTTAGCAATTGTGAATGGTGTTTCACTTAAAGTCTTTTCTCTGAGTTTAGATTCATATTTATAAAGCCCAGAGGATTGCTTGACCAGAACAGATACATAGCGTTTTTCGATAAGTCGAAGTTTCAAATCAGATAATGGAATTAAGTCTGCTTGTTGATTAATGGCAATCAAACGAATGGGTTTAACAGCGCTATTGATCTTGATATTGTTGATATCGTCCGTAGAGTGATATCCAACCATATAGTCATTTGGCGAAACTATGGTTTTAGCCGTTGCCGCAACGCTGCGCCCTGAATCTGGTTCATAGACTTGCCCTAGGAATGACAAAGAATAGCTGGCATTGGCATATTTTTTCAGATTAAGATCAAACACAGCTTTGCCTTGATCGTTTGTGGTTCCTTCTTGTAGGGTATCTTCGAAACTCTCTTTTAAACGATCAGCAACGCTAAATTGATAGTCTTTCCATTGTTCGAATTGAGGAATAAATGGGGATACTTTAATGCTGGCTTCTACACGTCTGTTGCTGGCAGGGGTACCAAACAGATTTTGTGCGTCAATGATTGCTTTTAATTGTTCAGGTTTTACCCATCCTTTGGCATTATTCTCTGAAAATTGAGCTGAAACTCGGGTTTGTTCAGGCAGGAAATCTTTGACCTTGATAGTTGTCGACCCAATTTCTTGAGACCAGTCTTTGTCTTTTGGATCTATGGTTTGCAGGCTTATTTGCCACGTGCCATTGGGATCATTATCGCCAATGGTTTCGGTAAACTCATTAAACCCATCTGCGTCAACCCTTACAGGTCGTTCATGACTTTTCCCTGTAGGATCTGTAATAACGATTTTTAATGGTAAGCCCGTTATAGAATTATTCCAGTCAGCAGCTTTGATGACCATACCAATATGAAAATCTTCACCTGTTCGGTAAATCCCGCGATCAGAAAATAAATAGGCAGAAATCTCTTTTTTGTGAATAGTGTTAATATCCCCACCGATATTGAACCGAGAGAAGTCAAGTTGTCTATTAGACGCATCAATTGGTAAAAAAGATAGATCATCTTCTTTGGTGACAACGTAAAGAATAGGTCGTTTATCTTTTGAATAGCCTTGTAAATTAGGAAAATGCACAATACCAGAATCATCAGTGGTTTTTGTGATTAGTTTTTCTCCATTTAATCCCATTACGGAAACATCAGCATTCGCAACAGGGTTTCCATCACTGATTGATTGGATAAAGACGTCTTGACTACCATCAAGAGATTTTTTGACGATCATTCCTAAATCAGTAATGACAATCAGGCGACTATCATTCACAGAGGAACGGTCTTCATCTTCATCAGGTCTGTCATCGTTATTATTTGCATCAGAGTTAGCGGTAGGCGTAGACCCCAGCGCAAATGTTTTTTCGTTATTAAGCCGGTTTCGTTTAAGAGTTTCTCGTTTTGCTTTTAATTCTGCTTGTTTATCATATTCAGATAAATGCAGAATAAAGACACCATGTAGTCCTTTGTGAAGATAAGAAGAAAGATCAAAGCCATCATAACGAATGTCATGAGAGGGTTTGCTGCCAAAGCTGACTTTTTGCTCATAACGATTAATAATGTGATCTTCTGTAAAGGGATAGGTAAAGTTTACTTGGTTATAATTGTCCTCATTATTGCGGAAACTGACCAAATGTTGAAGTTGATTTGGACGAAGTTGTCCGATAACCATCCGCACGCCCGTCAGATTTTGGGAAACAATAGAAACTTTATTGCTGCCATGCAGGGATAACAAAGCCCCATCAGACATAAAGTTCAATCGTCTTGGATAGTCTGGTGCACTCAGGATCATCGTTGATGGGGTGCTGAGAACATATCCCCCCGTAGATTGTATGCCTGTATTGATTTTCACCAAAATTTGTTGATTAGGATCGGTCTTAAATTTAAAACTTTGTACAGCTTGGGCACTATTTTCAGCAGGAATCAATGATAATGAAAGGGGTGTGAAATGGCTGATAGTCTGAGGCGTCAATGTTTTTGGATTCCACGCAGAATCTTCATCTTTTAACGGCGGTAAGATCCACGCGGAGATATTTCGAGCAACTTGTTCATCATTGACTGGAGAGTTGAATTCTACCTCTAAAATTTGATCCGAATTATTTTTTTCATCGGTGACAATATGTGAGCTTAAACCATCTACACGCAGAGTATATTTACTGGGAACATTAACCGACGTAACGATTTTGCTCGTAAGGGTACCATGTCCCAATTGTGATGTTGTTCCTGGATCAATTGTTAATTCCAACTGGCTGTCGTCATTTGGGATAGGAAGAGTTTCAGAAGAGATGGTCGCTGTTAAGGTTTGCTTATCATAAACAACAGTAAAAGGAATATTCTTGCTGATTTTTCTAGTTTTGTTTTTATTACCACCAAACAGAGATGAGCTTTCGATTTTAACATATGAATTTAATGATAAATGAATGTTTTTTTCAAAGCTGATCGGATCGACAAGCATATTAAAATGGATGGTGAAAACACCCTTTTTAATCATTGGATTTTGATCGTCTTGTTGAAACGCTTTGGATTGAACTGTTGCGTCAAATGCTACGGTTGTAAAGGGAACAGTGGGAATTTTATTATTGATATCTCTGGCATTTCGAACAATAACATTTGGATTAAATTCTTGAGGTTTGGCAAAATCAATCTGATAAGTTTGCCCAGCTTTCCAATCCGTTTGGGGTTGAAAGGTTAAAGAATGGTCATTAACCCAATGCCATACCCCTTTTATTTCAGGAGAAATTGGAAAGAGGTTTGGGAAATTTTTACCAACTTTGTCCAAAGGCGCTGCGGAACCTGAAAAATTAACTCTTAAAGGATAAATAGTTGGTGGTGATTTTTTATAATCTGTAAGAGATGGGGCAATCGCATAGATCTTGACCAGATTAGGGATTGGAGGAATTGGACGAGTTTTATACCAATATACCCCATAAGCAAAACACCCAAACAATGCGAGACATATGGGTGCGCCATATGAAATTTTTTTCTTTCTTTGACCAATAAATTGCCAGCAAGAAACCAGCCATTTTGGCGCTGACCATGAAAAATGAATTTGACCAATAATCGGTCTTAAAATAAATAAAATAAGCCTTTGTAAAAGAAGGAGAATTTTAAGAGGGAATAAGCAAATAAAACGTAAAAACGGCATAAAATTCACCTTTATTTATTTTTAAATATATAATGATCACTTATTCATTAAATCGATACCATTTGCAATGATATAATATAAAACATACTTCTTTTTGAAATAACATTTGTGAATATAAATCATTTGAAAATATTGAGGCTTGATGATTTTTGCTTAAGGCAGTTAAGTGCCTACGGATCTATTTTTAGCAGGCTGTTTTATTTGGCATTGATAGAATAATAGTAAACCGACAATTCCATATCCATCAGTGCAATGAGACCTTATAAAAGAAAAGAATTTTTAAGGTTTCTGCTTGTTGTTATATTAGTGATGGTATGCCATTTTAATATTATTGAATTGAACTATGATAATATTTACGTAGTTCTTCTTTCCATGTCTTTTTGATACCAACATTTTTTTCATCAGTAACATCATCAATGAACCAGTGATTGTCTAAGTTAATTAAATTAAAATAAGTATGTTGTTGACCAGGGCGATCGGTTGTAAAAACATCATCTTTTTGAAAAGTGTCACTACCGTTTATAACAAAATCAAATGAAACTTTTACTCTTGCGGTATGTTCAGTTTCCTGAAGAATTCCGATATTTCTAACAATTAGACCATCCATTGGATCTTGGCAGTTACAGATAAAATCATAATCCATAATGCTGCCATCGCCTTGTTCAGAGGTCAATTTATTATCTTCTTTGATGACTTTGAAAAAATCAGGTGAAAAGAATTGTTCACTTTTTGAATCTGTTCGATCCAGCCCAATATCATTTGATTTGTTATCTTGTTGAGGTTGATAAAAGGAATAAACTTGTTCGACTGTTTTAGTTGGGCTTGATTGTCCATGGGCTGTTTGTGTTTGCAAAAGAAACAGCATTCCTATTAAGGCAGTAATCCCACAATAATTTTTGGCAAGATTAAAGTAATTTATCAGCATGTTCAACAATACCTAGGATAGATGAGGTAACAAAAAAAGAAGAATATATTTTGTATAATATACTCTTCCTTTATAATACTGAATTTATATACTTAATCTATATTTATTTGGTGGGTAATGTATTCATTGCATGTATCGTATCATCAAAAGATACTAATTTTCCATCCGATCCAAGTCCCATCGCAACCTTTGCGGCAACCGCAGAAGCAAAACGAGCAGATTGAGGTAAATCCCATCCTTTAATCAACCCTACAATCATGCCTGCACTAAAGCTATCCCCACATCCTGTCGTATCAACCACTTGGATATCGTAAGCAGGAAGCGTAAAGTCTTCTCCTGATTGTGGGGATACATAAACACCGTCCCCGCCCATGGTTAATACGATATTTTTGGCACCAAGTTTTTTATAAAACAGGGCGATTTCTTTTGGATCAGTTAAATGAGACATTTCGCCAGCTTCTTCAATGCTGGGAATAAAATAGTCAATATAAGGCAAGCAAGGTTCGACCAACGCAAATGTTTTTGCGCTGGCTCCGATAAGATCATAAGTCGTCGTGCGACCTAGTTCCTTGGCTTTTTTTAATAGATTGACGGTTGGTTGCCCATCAAATGACTTTAATAGACCTGTGCCCCCAACATGAATAATGCGAGCATCCAAAACTTTGTCATATTCAGATTCATCAACATTAAAAATAGCGGATGCCCCCATAACATGTAAAGCAGGTCTGCCACCACTCTCAGGTATAGGTAAAATTGATGCGGAAGTTTGTGCTTTGTCTGTTTGTTTGATGAGGGAACAATCAACCCCAAACCCTGTGAGTTTAGAGCGAATATAATCCCCCATATCATCTTTACCAACCGTAAATACACCCTGCACAGACACGCCTAGAATACCGCAATCCATCGCTGTTGCCCCCGCAGTGCCAGCAACGGTCATGCGGATTTGGTCAATAAGTTCTAGCTTGCCTTCGGGGGGAATGGCTTTAATGGGGCGACCCAATATATCAACATCACATAGTCCAATAGAGCTGACATCAAAGCATGGCATCGTGATATTCCTTTCATTATATTACTATTTGACTAATCCGCATGACCATAATTGCTGATTTTTTCAACAATAGCATCGATTTGATCGTGCGATAAAACTCTGGGCTTGCCTAATTGCAGAGCCCCATGAAATTGCTTTGCAAGTGTTTCTACTTCTACCGCCAACCACAAAGCTTTGGATAAATTGGCTCCGACAGCGATGATGCCATGATGTTCTAATAAACAGGCCTTGCGCCCTTCTAAAGCTTTTAACGCCTGATGAGACAAGGCTTCTGTACCAAAAGTTTCGTAAGGTGCACAGCGAATATTGTCCCCTCCCGCAACGGCGATCATATAATGAATGGCTGGAATATTCAGTCCCATAATTGAGATAATAGTTGAATAAGTTGGATGAGCATGAACAACTGCATTAACCTCGGGACGTGCGTTTAGAATATCTAAATGAAAACGCCATTCGCTGGATGGTTTCAAAGATCCTTTGACAGAACCATCCGTTTCCATACGGACAATGCTTTCAGGCTTTAACTGCTTATAGGGAACACTGGTGGGGGTAATTAATAAATAATCTTCGTGGCGGACACTGATATTTCCAGAAGTGCCCTGATTAATCCCAAGGCGGTTCATTTCAAGGCATGCTTCGATTATTGCACATCGCTTTTCGAGTTCAATAGGAGAAATATTTTGAGGCATTAAATAACTCTTCACTTTGATTTTTAATATCAGCAGCCCCATTAAAACAACATATACGTTATTTAAAATAGTGCATACTTTACAGAAGAGTATCTTGAATTTTCTTAGATTAAAAATAACGTTTTTTTTACTAATATTATTTTAGAATAAATTATATCTAATAAAAATTATTATAAATGCGTATTTTAAGAAATTTATAAAACATTCTCAGAATGAAATATAGAGCAGTTTTTATCAACCACTCTATATCTATTCGTATTTATCTTGATATCGAACGAAGAATATCTGCAAAGATTGCACTTATTCCTTTGAAGGGGCCTAATATATTAATTTGATGACTGCGGTATAAAAATGTATGCGCTAAATAGGCCAGCATCCCTTTGACATGGGTGCTGTGTCCAAAGGTTCCAAAAGATCCATAACGACCAACGCTGATTAAAGATCCATAATCTTTATAAACAAATGCTGGAATATTAGAATCTTTGTTAATTAATTTTACAAAATTAGCACTTAAGTAAATAGCTTGTTGGCGTGCCACTTGTGCTGTCGGAGCCAATGGATTCTTTTGTCTGGAAGAACAATCACCAATCACAAAAATATCGTCGTGATTTAATAAGCGAAATTGTTCATCTGTCACGAATTGTGCGTTCTTGGAACGCTCTGTATTTGCAATATCACCTTCCACATCTATTGCTTTGATCCCTGTTGTCCATACAACTTGATCTGCGGGTAAGGTGTCCCCAGAATCTAAAACAACATGATCTTTTGTGACTTCTGTTACACGCGTTGAAAGTAACGTTTTTACCCCAATATCATCCATTGTTTTTTGAACAGATTTACTGATATTTTTTTGGAAGCCTGGTAAAACTCTGTCCCCAGATTGGATAACCGTTAAATCAATATGCTTATTAAAATCATGGTCTGTATATTGTGAAGCTTGTTGTAGCATTTCAGCAATTTCACCAGCAAGTTCAATACCCGTTGCCCCAGCCCCAACAATAACAACATGATGTTTTGTATGCAAAATGGTCGATTGCATAATGTATTTTTTTAAATCATGATGGAATTCAAGCGCATAACCAACGTCATCAATCGTATAAGCGTGTTCATTAACACCTTTAGTATTAAAATCATTGGCTTTACTGCCTAATGCAATGACAAGATAATCGTAAGAGACGCATCGTTTTGGTAAAATTTCATCACCATACTGATCAATATATGGTGCCAGAGTAATTTCTTTCGCCTCTGTATCGATTGATGATACTTCACCAGGTTGAAAGGTAAAATTATGTCGTTTGGCTTGGATCAGAAACGACATTCCCTGCTCCTGCAAAGAGGCGCTGCCCGCAGCAAACGTATGTAACATAGGTTTCCATGTATGAAACTCATTTTTGTCAATTAAACATAATTCATATCGGGAATGATCAATTTTTTTATTGATTCTGACCAGGAATTCAATCCCGGCAATTCCGCCTCCTAAAACGACAATTTTCTTCTTACTCATTGTATAAAATGCTCCATTTTTTTATAATTGTAATCGCTTTTGTAATTCTGGGTAATTAATTTTGCCTGTTGCAAATAGAGGGATTTCTTTGACAATTTTCAAATTTTTAGGAATCATGATTTTTGCAATATCATGTTCTTTACTATAGGATAATAACAGCTCAAGGGCAGCATCTTGTTGTGTTGTAATTAACAATAATTGTTCGCCTTTTTTATCGTCTGTTAAATTGATCACAGCATTTGTGGCTTCTGGCCATATTTTACTGGCAATAAGTTCTACCGTCGTCATAGAAATCATTTCTCCACCAATTTTTGCAAAGCGTTTCACCCGACCAGTAATTGTCACAAATCCATCTGTATCAATATCTACAATATCCCCAGTGTCATACCATTCATCTTGCATAGGTTGAATGACACCAGGATTAGTATGTGTCATATAGCCTATCATAATATTTTGACCTTTGACTAACAATTTTCCACCTGTATGAATCCCCGAGACAGGAACAAGTCGATGGGCGATGCCTGGTAAAAATTGACCAACCGTTCCTTTACGATGGTTTATAGGGGTATTTAATGCAATAACAGGCGAACTTTCCGTAGCACCATATCCTTCAAAAATACGAACACCAAATTTTTCAGCATATAATTGATGTGTTTCGTCTTTAACTTTTTCTCCACCAGTAATGATATATCGCATGGCATAAAAATCGTAAGGATGTGCATGTTTGGCCCAACCATTCAAAAAAGTATCTGTCCCAAAACAAATCGTTGCATCTGTATCATAAATTACGGATGGGATCGTTTTATAATGTAAAGGATTAGGATAATGAAAAGTTCTGACGCCAAAAAATAAAGGAAGTAATGTTGCACCAGTCAATCCAAGAGAATGAAAAATAGGCATTGCATTAAAAACGTGATCTGCGCAGCTGAAGTCAATAACAGAGGCAACCTGTTGACAGTTAGTTAGGATATTATGATGGCTTAAAACAACTGCTTTTGGGTGTCCTTCTGATCCAGAGGTTGATAAAATGACTGCAGGAGATTGGTGAGAAACATTCATACCAGGAAGACGCTCTGGACGAAGCAAATCTACTTGTGCTTTGACCTTGTCAGTTAATGTAAAGCTTTGGATAATATCTTCTAAATAAATAATTTGGATATCGTGTTTAAGTTTGGCCTCTAAATCGCCTAGGTTGGCTTTTTCGATAAAAAGATGGCTTGAAATAATCGTTCTAATCTTTGTTGTTTGACAAATATTTAAAATATTTTCAGTCCCTGTGGATACATTGATTGGGTGTGGAACACGCGCAATCGCAGAGACCGCCATGAAGGAAATAATCGCCCCACAAGATGTAGGTAATAATAAACCAACGCACTCGCTTTCCTCTGTTTGTTTCTCAATTTTTCTGCCAAATAAAACGGCACCTAGACATATACGTTCGTAAGTAAAAGGCTCTCTTTTAATATCCTCAATAATTTCAGTTTTTTTGCCATAGATATCTTTTGCATCGATTAATGCTTGAAAAATGGTTTTTTCAGTGCTTTTCGCAGCAAAGGAAGTGTTGATCATAATTCGTTCTATTGTTTTTGTAATTTGATATCTATTTTCTTGATGAGACATTGTTGGGTCAAGATAGTCATTGATGTTAATCGGGGGTTTAATAGTAATCGATATTCGGGGAAATAAAGATAATGGTAATTTTCCTTTCATGCGTCCAAAATATCCAAATTGTAATCCATTTATGTAAATTGGCAATATCTTTGCATTGGCGTTATAAGCAACAATGCCAGCACCTTCGTAAATTTTCATCAAATTTCCTGTTTTTGTCAGGCGTCCTTCAGGAAAAATGACTAATTTTTGTTTTCCATCACGCACGGCATGAACCATATCTTTGATGGCATAAGGTGATTGTATGTCTACTTGGAATGTTTTGACGAACGCAAGAAATGGACGAGCCCACCATTTTTGTGCTGTTTTGGTATAGATTGCAAAAGCTGGCTGTTCTGGGAGGCAACAAGATAATAAGCTGGCATCTGCAAAAGAGGTATGATTGGATATAATCACGACTTTATCACCAGCTTTTGCAAAGTTTTCCATTCCTTCAACGGTAACTTTATGAAAGACTTGAAAATATAATTTAAAAATGAACTGAAGAATTTTTGAGGAAAAAAATCGCATAATGTAAACTGCCACAAATAAGTTAATAATAGAAAGTGAAATAAAAAGAGATGAAGACGATAAACCATAAGCATTAGCTCTGGCCCAGATAAAGGAACCAATAACCATCATGATTGCATTGACGATGTTGTTTCCTGCAATAATTCTGGCTTTGCTGGTTTTTGGAGATTTTTCTTGAATAATTGCATAAAGCGGAACGGAAAAAATCCCACAACAAATTGCCATTAAGGTTAAATCAATAAGAAGGCGATATCCTGTAAAAGAGGTAACCAAGCTAGATAAAGAATCCATTCTATGGATTGAAAAAAGTGCAAATCCAAAATCTAAACAAAAGAATGAAATCCCAAGTGCTGCGATTGGAATAAAGCGAGCAGATATCGTTCCTTTTAGTAATCGAGAACATAAAATAGATCCACCCGCAACCCCCAAAGAAAAGCAAGCAATGAATAAATTGGTTAGATAATGACCATTATGTAGGATAATTTGAGAGGATATATCGAAGATACCCGCACCCACAACAGAGCCAATTGTCCAAAACCAAGAGATACCTAGAATACATAACCAGATACTACGATTTTTGTGAGAAAGTACAATGGTTCTGTAGGTTTCTTGGATGATATTGAGGTTTAGTTTTATGTCTTTATCAGCAGGTTCAATTTTTTTAATTTTAAAGACAGAAATTAAACTTAGAATTGAGAGAATAAAGGCAGTCCCACAAACCCAATATAGTCCTCCAGGAAAAAGAATAAGGGAGCCACCAAGTAACATGCCAATCAATACAGCAATAAACGTAGAGGTTTCAATGAGGCTGTTACCAAAAAGGATTTTCTTTTTCACAACAATCTCAGGGATAACACTATATTTTAATGGACAATAGAATGCCTCTGCCGTTCCAAGTAAAAACAAGCAACCAAGTAATATTGGAACATGCTGATTTATAAATCCTATGAATGATACAGGGACTAAAATGATTTGGATAATTTTTACAGCAATCATAACGCGTTGTTTTGAAAATTTATCTGCAATCTGTCCAGCGGTAGCTGAAAAACAAGCATAGGGCAGAATAAATAATCCACCAGCAATCGCTGCAATCCCTGTGTTTTGGTAGTTCATAACGAATAAAGCCATAACGAGCATTGCATTTTTAATCATGTTTTCGTTCAACACACCACAAGATTGTGCCAAACATAAAAACCATAAAGAACGTTGAGAGGTATTGGATGTTTTTGGCATGATTGGTTGCCTTATTTCTATTTATTCAGTTGGTTCTGATTGATATTGGGCTTGGTCACGTAGAGTTTTTGATAAAGAAATAGAGGATTGAACCAAAAATAAACTAGCAAGGCCAAGGTAAGCTCTGAGCCAATTATCCATAGGCATGTAAATTACTGCGAAAGCCATGGCGACGATGGAGACGGTGAAACTGACCCATGTGAATAATACCCAGCTGCTGGTTGTTGTATTTGATTGTTTTGACATTTTCGAATCCTTATTTATATATTGAACATTGTTCATTAAACACGATTCGAGATAAAACACAAGAATTATTTGAACATGGTTCAAAAATATTTATATCTTTTAATTTTTAATGTTAGAGTACATAAAGATATAAATGAAAAGGAGGAAAGCAAATGGGCCGTAAAGGTAAAGATCCAGACGAGTTGCGCAAAAAGATTATTGATATTGCCTACACAATTATTGTTACCGAGGGTTTGCGTAAGTGTACAGTACGCGCCGTTACGAAAAGGGCGGGTTGCGCATTGGGGTCATTGGGATATTTATTTACAGGGCTAGATGATGTTATTCTTGCGGTCAATACGCGCACATTAACTGAAATGGGTCAATATATGTTTGAAAAAGCTCAAGCTGAAAAAGAAGAGCAAGTTGTTGATCGATTAACTGCTTTAGCATTGGCTTATTTTACTTATGCAAAGGATTATTTTAATCAATGGGAAGCGCTTTTTGTATTACGCTTTTCTCAAAGTGAATTACCCTCTGAATATTTACAAGTACGTAGTCAATTGATTTTAAAAATCACCACGTTATTTTCTAAAGACATGACCGATCAAAAGAAAAATATTATGTTGGCCAGAACTATGTATGAAGCCGTGCATGGTATTGTTGTATTGGGGCTAGATCATAGATTAGGTGGAACATCTCAAGATGTTGAAAATAGAATTCGCTTGTTAGTTTCCACCATGATTAAAAATTAAATAAATAGGAATTATTGGTTGGCTTTCATTTTATTCCTGAAAGCCTCTAGAGCTGCTTGTGCAGCCTTAAACTCAGCTTGTTTCTTTTCCAATTTTGCTTGTTTTTTAGCAATTTTCTGAGTGTCACCATTTTGTTGAGCTTGTTTCAATTCATCAATGGCTTCAAAGACATCTTCTTGTTCATCATCAACGTCTTCTTGGTATTTTTCTTGAAGATAGGAGTTCGTGCATTTGTTATTTATTCTGGTCAGCTTATGTTCAAACTTGTCTATTTTGTTCTGATTACTGGATTGCTTGGCATAAGATATTTTTTCTTGAATATCTGCAGCTTTTTCTTTGCAGGTTTTAAAATCATAATGATTCACTGCAAGTGCAGGAATAGAAAACAGTAATAAAGTTGAAAAACAACCCACTTTAACCATTGATTTAATCATCATTCTTGCTCTCCTTGGTGATGTATTGTTTAATTAAAATAAGCGGAGAGTATGGTGTATCTATGGCGGGATTTAATTATAAATTCTCGATTAAATTGTGAATAGAATGGGCTAACTGGACCTGTTCATCCAAATCATAATAAATGCCATCAATTTCGCTGACCGCGACGACCGAACCAACATCTAGGTAGGTCAAATGATGCTTTTGAGCGATCTTTTGATAATAATGGTTAAGCAATTTTGACTTTTCTTCACCACCTGCAAAAATATTGCTTAAATCGCCTCTACTTTCTTTGATAGGTGGAGGGCATAGTAAAATAATTTTAGGGCAATTTTGATTTGATTTCAGATGGTACGTTTTAATCTCTGAAATTAATTGGTTAATGGAATAAGAAATATCAGCAGCAGTGACTGAAAAGCGTGTTTTAAGATCATTCGTTCCCAGCATTAGAACAAAAATATCAATTGGTGTATGGCTTTCTAAACACGGGCGTAAATATGTTAAGCCATTCTTGTGTTTTCCTTCGATAGGATCATCATGAACGGTTGTACGCCCTGGTAATCCTTCTTCAATGATATGATATTGTTTTAAGCTATTTTGTAATATGCCTGTCCAGCGTTCTCCTGAAGTAAAACGATCACTTTTATCAAAACTAGACATGGGTTTTGTGCCGTGGGTATTACTGTCGCCGTAAAATAAAATTGTTTTTTTTTGCATTAGAACTTCAATAAATTAAAATTGTAAGGGTTAGTAGAAGTCTTTATATTTTGGAGCAATTCGTTTTGTTTGTAGCATAAAAAGTTGGCTAGTAAACTGAACAAGATTTATTCTGTAAACCAGCCTACTGAAATCGATTATCACCAAGATTTATGTTTTATCTTAGCTGAGTTATAATTGATTAGCGGTAAACAATACCACCGTCTGTAATAATAGATTGACCAGTAATATAGTCTGAATCATCGCTACATAAAAATGAAACCAAAGCAGCTACATCATCAGGTGTTTGCGCACGCCCAAGGGCGATTGAATCAATCATTTTTTGATAAGTTTCACCTTTTGGTGCACCTGTAATTTCAGAGAAACGATTATCGATTTCGACCCACATATCTGTTCCAACAATCCCAGGGCAATAGGAGTTGACGGTTATACCGGCCGAAGCATATTCTTTTGCTGCTGTTTGTGTTATTGCACGAACTGCAAATTTAGTTGCTGAATAAATTCCAAGGATCGCCATTCCATCATGCCCAGCAATAGAGGAAGCATTAATAATTTTTCCTTTTTGCTTGCGCTCTTTAAATTTTTTCAGAAGCCGCTTGAATTCCCCATAAAACACCATTCACATTAATTTTAAAGATGCGATCGATATCTTCAGGCGTGACATCTGCCAATGGTTTAACAGCAGCAATTCCAGCGTTATTAATCATTACATCAAAACCACCAAGTGTTTTTTCAGTATGTGCAACGGCAGCAAAAACAGCATTGCGATCGCTGATATCGGTGACGCAGACTGCAGCTTTACGTCCCAGTTGTTCGATTTCTTGGGCGACATTTTCTAATTGTTCTTTTTTAAGATCTACAAGTCCTACATTGGCACCTTCTTTGGCTAGGCGCAAAGCAATACTGCGTCCAATACCTTGTGCAGCACCTGTGACTAAAATGACCTTATTTTGAAGTTTCATGAAATTTCTCCCTAATATATAAAATAGAATGAGCGGTTCATATCATGTCATGATATATAAAATATCGGAACTATTAACTATCTTTAACATCTTAAGTTATCTTATCAAATAAAATAACTTTTACTATAAATGATATTTAAAATTTATATCTTGTAATTTCTTAGACTAACCTATTGAAGTTAAGGTAAAAAATGCAAAATAAAGAGCTTTCAAAATATATTCATCTGATTGGATGGATCGGAACATTTACGGCTTGTTGTATGTATTTTTTTTATATTCCACAGATTTGGGATAATTTACATGGACATGTTGCGCAACCTTGGCAGCCTGCTGCTGCAATGGTGAATTGCACAATTTGGGTATGGTATGGGGCCAAGGTCAAAGATTGGCCCGTTGCAGTAGCCAATGCACCAGGAATTGTGTTTGGGTTTGTTGCTTTTGTTACTGCTTTATAATAAATTAAGGGTAATATCATTACCCTTAATTTATTATACTCTATGCAAAATCTCTTGAAAGACCCTCTAAGTTTGTATGTTGGTTTTTCATTTTCTCAAGCGAGACGTTGCATTGCTTCATCAGCATCATGGTAACAATATCTGTAAATAAAAATAAAGACTGTTCCAGTAAAGTCGACATCGGTTGAATGGAATGAATTTCTGTCTCAGTTCCAAAAATCTGTCCTGGCACACGAACACATAAATCAGCATATTGTCCATGTTCATTTTCTGGATGTGCGGTTAACAGAACGATACGCGCACCTGCTTTTTTAGCCAGTTGAATAACGTTTAGCTCGACATTAGTAACTGCGCAATGCACAATTAAAAGATCACCTTTGCCAATATAAGGAGTTGTCGTATCGTAAACAACATAACTGTCAAATCCCATATGTTTTAATCGCATTGCAAAACCACGAACGGATAATTGCATTCTGCCCATACCATAGAGTTGAATGGTTTTAGCTTGTTGGATTTCTGTAATAAGTTGTTGTATTTGTTCGGGGTTAACGGCCATTAATGTTTCAAGATTTTCTTGAATGACCTTGTGAACAAGGTCTTTGTAAGTGTTCATGATGATTCTCCGTGATATATTCAATTGGATGAGCAAGAATATGAATTATTTTATTTGTTTTTACTTAATTCCAACGCACGTTGGTAAACGATTTTCTTTGGCAAATGAATGGCGGTAGCAACCAATGAGGCTGCATCTTTGACAGACAGGGTTTGTAAAGCCGTTTGTAGTTGTTGATCTAAATCATCTTCGGTAATTTCATCTTGATCGGGTGGAGGCCCCAGCAAAACGGTGATTTCACCCCGAGGAGGTGTATTGGTGAAATGTTCTATTAATCCTTGCAGTGTATTGCGTTGCACTTCTTCAAATTTCTTGGTCAGTTCCCGAGCGACGGCGGCAGAACGATCATTACCAAAAATAAGGGCTAAGTCCTTCAACATGTCGACTAAACGATGGGGGGCTTCATGCCATATGAGGGTTGCTTTTAGGCCGGCCCGTTCTGCGGCTTTTAAAGTGGTAAATCCATTTTGTCTGGCTTGTGATTTAGGTGGTGGGAACCCCACAAACATATAAGGATGGGGTGGAAGACCAGAAAGCGTTAATGCCGTCAATGCTGCGTTAGCACCTGGAATAGCGGTTAATGGAATATTTGCTTCAATAATCGCTTTGGTTAAACGATAGCCAGGATCGGATAATAAAGGCGTGCCAGCATCTGAAACAAGGGCGATTGCTTTGCCTTGTTGCAACATTGAAATAATTTGTGTTGTTCGTTGTACCTCATTATGTTCATGAACACTTTCCATACGAATAGATATCCCATATGCTGTAAGGAGCTTCGCAGTAACGCGAGTATCTTCACAAAGTAAAATATCAGCCTCTTCTAACGTTTGTTTAGCTCTGAGACTGAAGTCGCTAAGATTGCCAATAGGGGTAGAAATAAGAATGAATTCGCCAGACCCTTTGACTGATTCTTTAGAATTTTGTTGATCTGTTAAAGGTAAGGAAGTATCTGATAGCATAGATTTTTCTTGTTTCATAATAAAAGCAATCTTAAAAAGTATAAAAGTTCGGTTATATAAAGGAGCACAAATATTGAGTAAGAACATAAATCCTTTACAGAAAAAAGGGATTTCTAGGCAAGCAAGTATAGTGACTAAATTATTAAAAGCGAGTGTTTGTGTTCCGGTTTTAATAATAGCAGCTTGTTCTTCTGATGGGAATGGCAGTTCAAATCCTGTAATTTCTGCAAATAATAATCCTAAAAAGCAAGTTGGATTATTATTACCGCTCAGCGGTCGTAATGGTGCTTTGGGGAATAATATGATGCAAGCAGCCAAATTGGCGCTTAGCGATCCTTCTGCACCTAAACTGGATGTTTTTGATACAGAGCAAGCAGGGGGAGCTGCTGAGGCAGCACGTAAAGCTGTTGCTGCGGGTGATGGAATTATTTTAGGACCGTTAACAGCCACGAACACAACCGAAGTAGCATCTGTTACCACAGCCAGCAATGTCCCAGTCGTTGCGTATACCAGTGATGTTTCAGTTGCAGGTCCTAATGTTTGGGCGTTTGGTGTAACTCCAGAACAACAAGTATTAACGATGGTTCGTGCAGCAAAGAATGAAGGCAAAACAAAATTTGCAGCTTTGTTGCCTGAAAATCCTATGGGCAAAGCAATGGGTAATGCATTGATCAAAGCCTGTGCTGATCTAGGATTATCGCAGCCTGTTATCGTTTATCATACAGCGTCTAAAGAAGACATTACCCAACAATTAAAAACATTATCTAATTTTGATGCACGGGTTCAAGATGCTAAAATGAATCCAACGTCACCTGCTGCTGTAAAACCATCCTCAACAGGTGATAGTAACGATGGTAATTTGTTGGATGAGCTAGCACCAACAGAAACAACTTCTTCAACACCTAAAAACGATGCTAAAAATTTAGCGCTTGGAAATCCTCCATTTGATGCGTTATTGCTAGCGGATACTGGGTTACAATTACAATCTGTCATTGATGCTTTGGATGAAACCCAAGTTTCCTCTACCAAAGTCAGGATAATGGGCCCTGGATTATGGGGGGCGTTTGCGTCTAAATTAGGCAAGCTGCAAGGTGCATGGTATGCATCTCCTGATCCTCAAAAAAGAGCAACATTTGCACAGCAATACAGGGCTAAATACGGCGTTGCACCAAAGCCATTGGCTGATCTAACGTATGATACTGCTGCTTTGACCAATTCTTTGAGCAAAATTGGTGGGTATACATCGCAAAACTTAATGCGTGCAGATGGTTTTGATGGCGTGGATGGATTGTTTGTTTTACAAGCTGACGGTCATGTAAAGCGTGATTTACAAATCTTCCAAATTCAACGTTCTGGTGGTGCTAAAGTGATTTCTACGCCTTCAGTCGTAAAACCTGCTATCAATTCAACAAATACGACACATAGCTAGTTGTTGTAATATATAAAGTGCATAAGAAAGGGTGATTTTCTTTCTTATGCCTTATTAAATTTCCATATAACCTATTGTTAATCATAATTAATTCCTTTTAATTATATATTTTCATAGTAGATATGATAATTTTTCATCTATTTAATGGTTAATGATTTGATATATTCTTTATTAATAAATTAATTTTATTGTTAGTGAAGGTATATTATGGCACTTCAAAATTTTGAATTTTGTAATCCTACGCGGATTGTTTTTGGTCAAGAAACTATTAAAAAATTAGATGATTTAATCCCTGCAACAGCCAAAGTTTTAATTATTATCGGTGGTGGCAGCGTTCGAAAAAACAGAACGTTATCCGAAGTTGAAGCAGCATTAGGAAACCGTCAATTTGCGGTGTTTGAAGGAATAGAACCCAACCCAACATTTGAAACCTCAATGAAAGCTGTTGAGAAAATTCGTCAGGAAAATTTTGATTTTCTTCTTGGTGTTGGTGGTGGATCTGTGATGGATGCAACCAAATTTATTGCTGGGGCAGTGCATTACAAAGGAGATGCTTGGGAAATTGTAACCAATGGAGGCAGTAATATTACCAGTGTAGTGCCTTTTGGATTTGTTCCTACATTGCCAGCAACAGGATCAGAAATGAATTGTGGTGGCGTTATTTCACGCAAATCTACGAATGATAAATTGCCTATTCATAATGATCTTTTATATCCTTTATTTTCTATTTTAGATCCAACCAAAACATACAGCTTACCTAAAAATCAAGTTGCAAATGGCGTTGCTGATGCGTTTGTTCATATTATGGAACAATATTTAACCTATCCTATTCATGCAGCAGTGCCTGATCGTTTTGCCGAAGGATTATTATTGACTTTGATTGAAGAGGGGCCAAGAACCCTTAATAATCCAGAAGATTATGAAGCACGTGCAAATTTCATTTGGGCAGCAACGATGGCATTAAATGGTCTGATTGGTGCTGGCGTTCCTCAAGATTGGGCGACTCACATGATCGGCCATGAATTGACGATTTTATATGGTATCGATCACGGTCGAACATTATCGATTTTGTTACCCTCTTTGATGAACGAAATGCGCAAAGATAAGCACGGCAAATTGGTTCAATATGGTCGTAGAGTTTGGGAATTGCAGGGCAATGATGAAGAAAAAATCATTGATGAAGCGATTGCGAAAACCCGTGCATTCTTTGAAAGCCTAGGCATTCAAACCTATTTGAAAGATTATGATGTGGATAGCAGTGCGGTTGATAAAGTCGTTGAACAATTAAATCGTCATCAATTAACAGCCCTTGGGGAAAAAGGTAATATATCCCCTGAAGTGGCTCGTCGTATTGTAGAGGCTAGCCTTTAATTAAAAAAACCTCTATATAAGAAATTATTATAGAGGGAAAGGAACCTGTTTATGAAGTCTATACGTCTTATTACTGGCTGTATTGGGATATTAGGAATGGCTTGCCTTGGAATAACAGGTTCTAGTAATCAAGCAGCTGCACAAGTTGTTGTATCAACTTCACCTAATAATGGTGGTGGTATGCAGCTTTCAGCTCAAGACCAAGCTTTGTCCAATCAAGCGCAAACATGGATTAATCAATTAACCACGCTTGAAGCAAAGTTCCAACAAATTGCTCCAGACGGTCAGCGTAGTACAGGAACGGTATGGATAAAAAAGCCAGGTCGTATTCGGTTTGAATATAATAAGCCCAGCCAGCTTCTGTTAGTCGCGAATGATGGCAAAATGGTTTTCCACGATAGCGAAGTTGGGCAGACAACGACTATACCTTTGGATCAAAGTCCATTAGGGTTGTTGTTAAAACCGCAACTCAGCTTTTCTGGCGATGTAACGATGACGAATTTCACGCCACCGAATAATAATGGCTTGTTCCAAATTACCGTTGTGCGTACAGCCTCGCCATCGGATGGCAGCTTAACATTAATTTTTAATCAAAATCCGATGATGTTAAAAGCTTGGCGTGTTTTAGATGCTCAAGGGCGCACAACCATGGTTGATTTATATGATTTGCAACCAGGTGTTTCTGTTAAAAATAAACTCTTTAGAATGGATTTTGGTGATTAATCAGCTTGTTTGCATCTAGTAAACAAAAGATATTCAAAAACTGATTCTATGATAAAGTTTAGGCTTATAGTTAACATATAGGCCTATTTTTATGAAAAATTCTCAAGCTACTATACAGGATTTTGATCAAACATCATTACGGATAGGAGATGTTGTCTTTATTCGTATTGATAATTTTATATTTAATAGAGTAGCAAAAGCCACCTTATCATGGACAAATCATGTAGGGATTATTATTGGCTTTAAACATAACGAATATTGGGTAGCAGAAAGTACAATTCCATTTTCAAGGATTATTCCCTTATCTAAATTCATAGCCCGATCCCAAAAAGGCTCTTTTGTGATTGCACGATTAAAACAGCCCTTAAGTAACACGCAAAAAATAAACATTATGCACGCTGCAAAAAAGAGAATGGGGATATTATATGACACAGGGTTTAATTTACGGTCTGGTCGTCAATTTTGCTCTCGATTTGTATATGAGGTTATCAAAGAAGCCACAAATCTTGAATTGGGGGAAGTTGAAAGTTTTAGAAAGTTGTTACATAAAAATCCTGAATATGGATTAGGCTTTTGGAAAATATGGTTTTTAGAATTTATTCCTTGGCAACGCTTAACAGTAACCCCAGCCAGCCAATTTAATAGCAAGGTCATTGAATTGGTTTATGATTATCGTTGTCAAGAGTGAATACCGAACATTAAGATTGATGTGTTCTAATGTATGTGAATTGAAACAGAAAAAGGATCGTTACGAGCAAATGATTTTGAAGACGTAAATAATGCATCATATAGATGTTAGAAATCTATTAGAGCGTACAAAAGAAGCAAGAACAATTGGGTTGTCCAGAAGTTGGTTACCTAAACTGTTGAAGATAATGATTATTATTGTGTAAGACCCAATGATAAGGTTGCTTTTTGGTCAAATAATGGCTCAATGGATGGAACTTGGGATAATATTGCCACTTGGACTCAAGATGTTGGAATTGGTGGCAATTACATAAATAGTCTGATGGCAATAGATTTGTTTTTGATGAATCATGGGTATGAGCTGCGAAGATGATGGTATCTCTTGCCCAAGGGGAAATATCCCAAGAGCAAGCCATAGAATATTTAACAAAACATTCTAAATTCTTATAAAAAACTCGCAATATGATTGAAAGGATTTACCATTCTTATTTATTATTTAGTTGTTTTTGATGAAGAATAGAAGCTTTTGCTATTCCTTTTTGTTCTAGCATAGTACCCACTTCAAATAATAAATGCTCTTGAAATGGTTTTGCCATAATTTGTAAACCAAAAGGCAAATTTCCGTCCCTAGCAATTGGAACAGATAAAATTGGGCATCCAGTAAGGCTTAGGGATTGTGTGTATATTCCAATATTTGTGTATGCAGAAACAGATTTTCCTTTGACTGTAACGACAGGATCATCAATCTTGGGTGCGATATCTCCTGTAGTCGGTGCAATCAGTAAATCATATTCTTTAAAAAGTGTATTTATATATATTTTAAACCATTGTTCTATTTTTTTTGCTTGTAGGTAAGAGGACGCTGGTAACATAGCACCTGCTATTAAACGATCTCTAGTGTCTGGGTCATATTTTAAAGGATATTTTCTTAATATTGGCAAATGTAAAGCGCCTCCTTCAGAAGCCGTCATTAGATATGAAGCGATGCGTGCTTGCTCAACATATTGTAATTCAATTTTTTTGTCGGATTGAAATAAAACCATAATATCTTGTATGACTTTTAAAATCTCAGGGTTTACATCTCTTTCAAACCATCCACCCAACTGTGCAACTTTTAAATTTGATGATAAAGCATTAACAGAAGAGTTAAATGTTCCAGCCATTACATCACAAATAATCTTTAAGTCTGTGATATTTTGGCAGAATGGACCAACAGTATCACAACTTTCTGATAATGGATAAACGCCTTGCATTGGCATCGAATGATAAGTAGGCCTAATGCCCCATACTCCGCATAAAGCGGCAGGAATACGTATAGATCCATTGGTATCAGAACCTAAGGAAAAAGGTAAAATTCCAGCCGCTACAGAAGCAGCTGATCCTCCCGAAGACCCACCTGCAAATCTTGAAGTATCATGAGGGTTTCGCGTAATTCCATAGTAAGAATTATCTGTGATAAACCCATAAGCAAATTCATCCATATTCAATGTTGCAATAGGAATAGCCCCTGCTTCACATAGACGCTGGATAACAGCAGCATCTTTAGATGCGGGTTTTTCATGATTAAATACTTGCGAGCCTGAAGTCGTAATTTCTCCTTCAAGATCAAATAAGTCTTTGACGCCAAAGGGAACCCCTGCTAATGGACCAGGATCTTTACCATTAGCAATTAAAATATCAATATGATGAGCAGCTTTTAAGGCGCGTTCCTCTAAAATACGAGTGACGCTTTTAATAGAAGAATTCGTTTGTTTAATAAGATTTAAATAATGTGTGACTATATCGTGAGCAGAATAGTGACCAGAACGAATATTCGTTGAAATTTCTTTTATTAAGCTCATATATTTGGTTCCTCTGTTTTAGGCTGATTCAAATCACATTCTTGAATAATTTTGCTATAATCTTCTAAAAACTGCAAATTATGTTGCACGCCTTTAAATGCTTCTTGAGGAATTTTCAAATTAATCATTTTTGATAACTTATCAATGAATTCAGCGGAAAAATTATTCATTTTGAGACTCCTTTAATATTTATGAAACAACATTCTTTAAAACAGAAACGACTGGTATGTGAACTGCTTAACATTATAAGCTAATAAAATTTATAAATAATATGATCAACCTTGTAACAATAGACCGCTCTTTAAACGGTTGACAAGACAATCAATCAATAACTTGTTTTCGTTAAATAGGATTATATCAAGATGATGGTATTTTCTGCTTAATGGTAAATATTCTAAGAGTAAGCTATAGAATATTTAAAAAACATTCTAAATCCTTATGAAAGACGATATATAATACCTATCTTATAAAATAAGACTTGTAATTTTGTTTGTTTTCTTGGAAACCCTATCCCATGAGTTATGCAATAAAAGAAATTTTTTTAACCCTTCAAGGTGAGGGCGGACAAATTGGGCGCACCGCCGTTTTTTGTCGTTTCACAGGGTGTAATTTATGGTCAGGACAAGAAGCAGACAGAGCCAGTGCCGTTTGTCAATTTTGTGATACTGATTTCGTTGGCATGGATGGCGAGGGTGGAGGGCGTTTTGTTGATGCACAAATGCTTGCTAATGCCATAGAGCAATGCTGGGGACAGCGTGACCAGAAGCAACGGTTTGTCGTGTTTACTGGCGGAGAACCTTTGTTACAATTGGATGAACAACTTATTCAGGCTTTAAAACAAAAAGATTTTTACATAGCAGTTGAAACCAATGGTACGTTACCAGTGCCAAAAGGGGTTGATTGGATTTGTGTCAGCCCAAAAGCAGGGGCAGAGTTAATGCAAACACATGGCGATGAATTGAAATTAATCTATCCTCAGGAAGGATTAGACCCTCAAGATTTTATCAAGTTTGCTTTTACGACCTTTCGTTTACAGCCCAAAGACGACCACAATAAAAAGGAGCATTTGCAAAAAGCGATTGAATTTTGTCAAAATAATCCTGTATGGCATCTTTCGCTACAAACGCATAAACTTATAGGAATTCCATGATGACCGACGATCACACTGTTTCTTTTTCCGAAAGTGCTTTGGTTTTATTTTCTGGTGGGCAAGATTCTACCACTTGTTTGGCATGGGCGTTACAGAGGTTTCAAAAGGTTGAAACATTAGGGTTTCATTATGGACAACGCCATGATGTGGAAATGCAATGTCGTCATGGAATTCGTCAGAAAATTAAGGATATTAATCCTTTATGGTCTGATCGTTTGGGTGAAGATCATGTATTAAATCTATCTGATTTTGGAGCCATTTCTGAAACCGCTTTAACGCGTGAAACTGCAATCGAATGGGATAAACAAGGGTTACCTTCAACCTTTGTCCCAGGTCGTAATTTACTCTTTTTAACCTATGCAGCCATTATTGCGGATCGTCGTCATTTACGTCATATTATTGGTGGGATGTGTGAAACGGATTATTCTGGTTATCCAGATTGTCGAGATGACACAATCAAGGCATTACAAGTTGCCATTAATCTTGGAATGAGCAATCGTTTTGTTTTGCACACGCCTTTGATGTGGGTTGATAAAGCAGAAGAATGGCGTATGGCTGAACAATTAGGTGGTCAGCCACTGATAGAGCTCATTAATAAAGATACCCATAGCTGTTATTTAGGAGATCGCTCTCACGCTCATGAATGGGGGTATGGATGTGGTGAATGCCCAGCATGTGAATTACGTCGCTCTGGATGGGAAAATTTCGTGCAGCAAAAGGATAAGTAAGTGTTAGAGTTCGTTTTCACACGCCGTTTTGCAATGGCCCATCGTTTGATTCATGGATCAAGCGAGATTTGTGCGACGCCTCATGGGCATAACGAAGAGGTGCGAGTTTATTTAAAGCCAGTGGAGATCAAGCCTTTAGATGGAAAACAAAATGTTGTCGTTCCTTTTCAACAAGCGAAAACAACATGGCATCGTTTTATTGACGGTTCGGTCGATCATGCCTTTCAACTCGCTGAAAATGATCCGTTGGTTGAGTGGTTTAAACAACATGAACCACAACGTCTTTCAAGATTACTCATTACGCCCGGTGATCCAACGACTGAATTATTGGCGTGTTTGTTGATGAGTAAACTTAATTGTTTTTTGACCGTTGAACAGTCAGGCTTATATTGTGAACAAATTGAGATTATGGAAACACCAACGAATACTGTGCGTTTTACAGGAAATCCGCTGGAGTTTATTCCAAATACCCGCCCACCAGAGCAATGCTGGTGGCGACGTGCGGATATGAGTATGTCAGAATTGAAAATTTAATAGCGAATTATAGCTATTTTTTGGCCAAATAATATTTCGCTTCAAAATGGCCTAATTGACTGCCTGTCACGATATTAATTAAGCCTTCTTTTCCAAGATTATCTTGATTGGTTAAATTATAGATTTTTCTTCCAACGACAGAATATCTTTTTTCATCTCCTCCACCAATAATTATATAGGTTTCTTCATCTATGGATAATGCAACTATTGTTTTACTCTGTCCTTTGAGATTGTAAATGCAAGTTAAAAGAGAATCAATGTTAGTAATTCGAGCCTCTGTTTATTATCGTAAATGCATTGACAGTTATCAATTTAAAAAATCATTTGTTTGATTCTTCTTAGTATTTGATTTTCATAAATTGTAACAACCTTCCAATTCTTTCCTTACTTATATTGAATGTTTTTTTCCCAAATTGAAAGGTAACGTCGTGCTGGTATACCGCAATGGATGTTTTAGATACGGAAAGAATGAGTTTTTCTTGAGTCGAAAGTTTTTTATAATTTCCTTTAAGGCGGTACTTCCAGTATAAAGATCTGAACGGATGATTACAAGTGTATCTCCAGGGCTTTCTTTGGTCTGTATAATGGATAATACCTATGTTCTGTAAAGCATCTTCAGCATCTTTTATGGAATATTTATACTCAAGCTCATTATATCCTAACATTCTACTATTAATATTCCAACGTAATGGGATAATTTTAGTTTTATTTTTAAAAGTTAAGTTTAAAATATCTTGATCCTGCAAGGTAATAATATCTTTATTTTTGTAATAGTTTTCAAAATAAGTTATGAAAACATCACGAAATTCCTGTCTGATTCTCTCAATGTCAAAAATCATAATACCTGCATTAAAATAATTATTATCATCTAAAGATAAACGTCTTGATTGTAAAATACCTCCCTCGTCAAGAACACCTCCAACACACATACCTTCTAAAGGTTCTTGCCATAATTCAGCAATATTACTATATACGACAATATCTGAATCGAGATAAATAATCTTTTTTACTTCTTCTGGCAAAGTATTTTGAATAACTAGTCTGTAGTAAGTATTCAAAGATATGTAATCTCTATTCATTGGAAGGCTATTTAATAGTCTTTTGTTAATTCTAATATAATGAATACGAACATTTTTATTTTCAGAATTTTGGATCTTTTTTCGGTTATGTTGAGATAATTTCTCATCATGTAAAATATAGATATGGATAGCTTGTAAGGGGTGTGCATTATGAATCATTGAAGTAATAACAGTATCACCATGAGCACTATAATTATCATCAAAAGACATACAAATATTAATAGGTTCGTCAATGAGGATTTTAGGCTGTTTATGCTTATGCTTTAATATAGCCTTTGTATCATAGGTAGGTTTATCAAATACACCAAAGGTGATTCCAAGAGTAGTTAGCTTTAATCTTGGGTATTTATTTCGAGCATAGGTAACATAACAATTTGTTA
The DNA here is from genome assembly GCF_947179105.1 of Commensalibacter communis. Classification (NCBI taxonomy): domain Bacteria; kingdom Pseudomonadati; phylum Pseudomonadota; class Alphaproteobacteria; order Acetobacterales; family Acetobacteraceae; genus Commensalibacter; species Commensalibacter communis. The sequence goes on along the minus strand of NZ_CAMXCK010000002.1, from coordinate 196,739 downwards.
ACCTTTCTGCAATAAAACCCCATATTCTATATTGATACGTATTATATGATGAAATATCGATTCTTTTTTCTGCCTCAAATAATACATCGAACATAAAATTACAATATTCATGAAAGTATTCTTTTTTCATGATCGCAATATTGCCAAAAAAGCATTGTTTAGAAGTTAAACTTTCTAATAGAGCAAAGTAAAAGTTTGGATATTTATCTCTTACGATTTCCATAACAATGTCAAGGTCTTTGCTATAGTGCTCTTTTGCATAAAATTCATAAGACGTCATTAAATGATGATTTGCACCGACAGGATGAATATTCCACACTGGAGCAGTTATAATATCGTAATTGGAACAAAAATTGATTATATTCTCAACATCCCATCCACGTCTCTCAATTTCGTCTTCTGTAATTTCATTAATGATATAAAAATTATTATCATCTTTTATGAAATGCAAATATCGACGATAGTGCATTAATCCATAATAATCAGCATCTAAATTCTTCCATGCCCAATATAAGGCTGTTAATTCACACCAAGATTTATTTTTGGCAGAAATATTGTCCCCCGTATTATCTCCGATACAATAATCCAGAGTTGTTTTACTAATTTCTTTACCTACATGAATAGGAATGAGGCACTCATTTTTGACATAAGGTGATTGTTTATGATGGCAAAGTAAGATTTTAACAGATAGTGAGTTGTGCATGAAGATAATACCTTATATTGTTTTTATGTAAGATTGAAAAAGATATAGGACAGATTAATAAAGACTGCAATTCAACATTATAATGTTTTATAAAATAATCATAATCAATTCATAAATTAATGAGGTTTTCTCATCTATTATATTGTGGCTCACAAATTTCCGACCATTTTAGATATTGTGTGTAAATAGCTTCATACTGTTTGGCTCTTTGCAGATCAGGTGTCATTGTTTGAGCAACAGGGCTGGCCATATGTTGTTGAGCTTCTGTTACATTTTTATATAGTCCCGCGGCGACAGCGCCAAAAATAGCACCTCCAAGCGCACAACATTGATCGGATTCAGAAATTTCGATGGGACGGTTCATTACGTCAGCACAGGCTTGCATAATCACGGGTGATTTTTTGGCGATTCCACCAATGGCCATTACGGTATGAATAGGAATATCTTGTTCAATGAAACATTCCATAATGGCACGCGCCCCACAAGCTGTGGCAACGACAAGGCTTCCGAAAAGAGTAGGGGCATCACTGGCCAAAGTCATACCTGTGATTGTGCCTTTCATGCGTTGATTAGCATAAGGGGTTCTGCGTCCGTTAAACCAATCCAGAGCAATCGGTAAGTGATTTAAATCAATGTGATTATACCATTCTTGTGCAAGATCATTTAAAAGGGTTTTTTCTGCTTGTTCTAACTCTTGAGGATCAGAAATATGTTTTTTTAATTGTTGTAATGGCCAAGAAAGTAATCGTTGATACCATGCAAATATATCGCCGAAAGCAGACTGCCCCGCTTCAAAACCGATATAACCTGGAACGATACTGCCATTGACTTGACCGCAAATGCCTTTGATAAAGCGATCATTAACTAGCTCTTTTTCTGCTGTTAGCATATCACAAGTTGATGTCCCAATCACCTTGACCAAAGAATAAGGTTTAGCACCAGCGCCCACTGCACCAATATGGGAATCAATACCACCACCAGCGATAACCACTTTTTCTGAGAGTCCTAATTTTTCAGCCCATTCAGCGGTTAAGGTGCCAACAGAAACCTCGGCAGTATATGTATCTGTAAATAAAGGATAGGGTAATTCATCAATCAATGAAGGATCAAGATCTTTGAAAAACTCATAGGAAGGTAACCCCTCCCAATGTTCATTCCATAAACATTTGTGCCCCGCAGCACAACGGCTACGTTTAATATCTTGAGGTGCGGTGGTGCCAGAAAGCAACGCAGGAACCCAATCCGAACACTCGATCCATGAAGCAGCAGCTTTTTTTACGGCTTCATCTTGTTTAAAAATATGTAGGATTTTTGACCAGAACCATTCCGAAGAGTAAACACCACCACAGCCTTTTAAGTATTCTGAATGCTGTGGTTGCTCACATAGCTTATTAATTGCCTCTGCTTCTTCAATGGCGGTATGATCTTTCCATAAAATAAACATAGCATTGGGATTGTCTGCAAATTCAGGTAACAGTGCCAAGACTTGACCTTTTTCATTGATCGGGGCAGGGGATGAACCTGTTGCATCGACACCAATTGAAATTACATGATCGGCGGCAGCACCCAGTTGTTGAACCACAGATTGAATGGCTTTGGTAAATGATTCAATAAAATCCAAAGGATGTTGTCGAAATTGATTTTTTAATGGAACACAATATTGTCCTTGTTTCCATCTGGGATAATAAACGACTTCTGTGGCAAGCTCTGTCCCTGATGAACAATCGACGGCTAGCGCACGCACAGAGTCGCTACCAAAATCTAGACCAATTGAAATTGCATTTGTCATTTTATATAGGTTCCAACGTATAATGTTTTAGAGTGCAGTGTATCGTTATTAGTTCAAAAAAATAAGACAATGCAGCTTAATCACAAAAATGTTATCATATTGGTCGTGTAACCATTAACCAAAAAATCAATAAGAAGCACAAAAACGTTGGCCACCCCAAAGCAACCCACCATTTAAAGTAACTCCACCCTTTTTGGGGAAATGGAATTTGTTGTTCATGTGCAATTTGTGCCAACTCGGCGATATGGATTTGGAGTTGCACAACAATAATCCATAAAATAATGGACAGACTATATAAGATAATGCTCCAAACAACCCATAATGTCGAAAATGGGATATGCATTATATGGACTAAGATGATCCCAGTGACAGCTTGTATGATGGCACTGGGTAATGTCATGAACCAGTCTGCTTTGACAACCCGTTGAGAGGCCAGCGCCATGTCTTTGGGATGCTTTCGGATAAAGGCCTCAACCATTACAATTGCTGTGATGATTCCCGATGCAAATAGAACTGTGGCACTTAATACATGGATAAAAACAAAGAGTGAAAAGATGCTCATAGGTTTATCCAATAATGTGCTGTTTAAAAATCATTGCTGCCATTGCCAAAGCAAATCCAATCCAGCCTATACCACTAAGTAAACAGCCTGTTTTTAAAAAAATTGGTTTTTCTTGAAAAGGCAGTGATAAACATAAATAGGCAAACAATAAACATAGTCCTCCTAAAAGGGCACCTGTAATAATTGCAAAAATAATCCAAGGTTCAGTCATGGAAATAGTGCTAAAGTGGCTTAGAAAAAAACCTGAAATTATCAGGATCACTAGGGCGGGCATAAATAGAATAAAACTGGCAATTAAAGACGTAATTTGAAGTTGCAAACTTTGTGTTTGTTGCCCTTGTTTTAATAATAAAATCGTATGAATAAAGACCCCAAACCCCATGCCTGTCACCATAACAGCGCATAATACATGCAGTGTTTTTAATAGTCCGATCATTTATCGATCATTCGCTATGGATAACATAACCCCAATTAATCCAATAACAGCAATATTTTTCAGCAATGATCCGAATAGATCAAACCATAAAGCAGGTAAAACAACAGTTAATCCGACCGTATAGAGAATGACTAACGCGAGTTGAGACAACCATAATTTATTTGACCATTTTCCAAGTAAAATTTTAACTGCAAAATAAACATCTATGATTGAAAATAGATAAACCAGATAGAGTGAAAAAGGGCTGGCAGCAATAAATTGTGGCAGGATGGTACGTAGATATTCTGGGGTTGTCATAAAACCTGCAATCGCCGATCCTAGCCAAATCAAGGCAAGAAATAAAGCAAGTAAAGGTCGAGCTAAAAATAATTTGCTGTGCCAACGATCCTGTACAAAAGAGGGATGCGTCTGATACACTTTATCCATAGAACGCATATTGATTCCCAAACTATTCTTTTGCTCGTCGGGAATAATAAAATCGGTATTTAGTTGGCTGACAACCGCTGTAGAAAATCCCCATAGTGGGAAATAATCGCCAATTTTCCCCATTATTTTTGCACCGATCAATGGCATAGATATGATCTTACAAGGATTGATCCCTAACCACCGTCGTGTTTTTTGTAAAATATTTGCAAAATTTAATGTTTCAGGACCAGCAATTGAAAGGATTTGAAAATTTTGCTCAGCAGGTAAAGATGATGTGCACGCTTTTAAAGCAATTTTAGCCAAATCAAACGCCCAAAGCGGTTGGAATTTTTGCTTGCCTCCATTGGGTAACAAAGCAGCAAATGGCATAGCGCATAACCCTCTTAACGCACTACTGCCGCCATAACTGCCTGTGGAATATACAAAAGAAGCGCGCAGAATGATGCTCTCTACGTTTGATTGGCATAAAAGCTGCTCGCCCTTTAATTTTGTATCTGCATATTCACTGGTAATATTTTCTTCTAAGGATAGCGCAGAAATATGGACAATTCTGTCGATATTGGTTTGTTTACAAGCAGCGATTAATGTTTCTATTAATTGAATGTGTGCATCATTTGCCAATGTTGTGCCTGGTTTGCCAAGAACACCAATGGTATTAATCACAGCATCGCAACCTTGTAATGCTTCAACAAATTGTTGAGAAGAGGAGATGCCTGCAATAATTTTAAAACATTGTGCATCAGGAAAGATCATTTTGGCACGCTCTGCATCGCGGCATCCAATAACGACTTGATGATTTTCTGCAATCAAAGTGCTGACAATATGAGATCCAATAAATCCAGTGCCGCCTAATACACAAATTTTCATCATTTTTTCCTTAGGATTACAAGTCATTGCTTGAAAGTTATAAGTATAGAGGGAAATGAGATATTTGTATATTTAGAAAATATGGGGTTAATACAGAACAAAATACTCATCAGTAAAATCTATTTTTATATGGGTAATATAGGAATAATATCCAATAGCAATCTGTTGTTGAATGAACTGAATTTTAAATTCAGATGCCGAGAGTTTTCATTTGTTGAATAGTATACTCATTTGATGATGATTGTTTAAATTGTAAGAGATCGTGATATGATACGACCATCTATTATGAAAAACCATTTATAGCATTTACTTTATAAAAATAAATGAAGCATCTCGGAATAAAGAAAGTGATTTTTAATGACTGAACCTGTAATTAGTTGCCCGCATTGTCATACAGATATTTTATTAACTGAATCACTGGCAGCTCCTTTAGTCATGGCAACTAAACAAGAATACGAACACAAGACCTCAGAATTTATGAAAATGATCTCGGAACGAGAACAGGTCTTACGATCTAAAGAAAATGAGTTACAACAAACAAAGCAAAATATTGCCAAGGAAATAGAGGATAAAGTTGCATCTTCCTTAGAAAATGAAAAAGCAAAATTAATAGAAGAGGCGAGACTCAAGTTACAAAAACAAAATGCCGATGAGTTAAATCGGAGAGCATCCGAGATTAAAGAGTTAGAAAATTTATTAAAAACAAATAATGAGAAGTTACAAGAAGCTCAACAATCACAAGCCGAATTTCTGAAAAAGCAGCGTGAGTTAGAAGACCAAAAAAGAGAATTAGAACTGACCGTTGAAAGACGTGTGCAAGAAAATGTCCAAGCAATTCACGAGAAAGCTCGTAAGGAAATAGAAGATAATTTTCAGTTAAAATTTTCTGAAAAAGAACAGCAAATTGTCTCCATGCAACGCAAAATTGAAGAGCTGAAACAAAAGGCAGAACAAAGTTCTCAACAATTACAAGGCGAAGTCCAAGAGCTGCTTTTGGAACAAGCACTTCAATCTCAGTTTTATATGGATCAAATTGCGCCCGTTCCCAAAGGAGAATTCGGTGGGGATGTTTTGCAGCATGTGCTCAATCCTCATGGGGTCGATTGTGGATTAATGATTTGGGAGGCTAAACGAACCAAGCATTGGAATAATGAATGGTTAATGAAATTAAAAGACGACCAACGTGCAGCCAAAGCCGATATTGCCATTATTATCAGTCATGCGCTGCCTCAGAATGTTGAAACTTTTGAGTGTATCGAGGGCGTATGGGTTATTCATCCCAAAGTTATTCTTCCTGTAGCAACATTACTCAGAGAATCCTTGATACAAATTCATTTCGCACGTCAAAGCGCAAAAGGACAGGAGACCAAAGCGGGAATGATTTATGATTATTTGACTGGTACTCGTTTTCGCCAACGTGTTGAGGCAATTGTTGAAGCATTCACATCCATGCAAGAAGATTTAAACAAAGAAAAGAAAGTCATCACAAAACAATGGGCCAAACGAGAAGAGCAAATTAATCGTGTGATGCAATCAACGATTGGCATGTATGGTGATTTACAAGGGATCGTTGGGCAGTCCTTACAAGAGATCGAAGGGCTAGAGTTAGATTCTTTGTTATTGGAATAATATTGTGGGATAGGGGGCATTCTTCAAAAACCAAGTAATCGATTATTTTGAATGCTCTATTGCTAAGCTTGATTTGTTGTGTTTCGATAGGTCACACGACTTGTAGTAAACGGGCCTGGGTTTTGTTGAATAATTTCGATGTTATGGTCTGTAACCTTAGAAATAATCGCCACACGCCCATAAGGATTCAAAAGATACCCTTTGAAAATCAATAAATCACCAATTTGAGGCTGGACAGTGCCATTATCAAATTGCAATAACCCTCTGGCACGATTTATTTGACCAGAAGGAGTCTTCATATCAAAGAAATCTTTGGCGTCTACTCGAGCTTCTGGCAATTTGTGATGATAGAATTCGTAATAATAGCGTTTAACAAATTCTACACATTGATATTTTAATCCTAGATTATATCCATCAGGAGCCAGATTGCGCCCTGTAACGGTGTTCATGCCACCGTTATAATAACTTTAACGCCATTTAATTCGCCAATCACCTCACCTACATGGTGAGAAGGATTGAAATTAACATGTGTAAATGCCCAATAGGATGGAAAACATAAGAACCCAATCATTTAAATAACTGTAACTATGTATTTTTTCATCATAGGGCATCACAACAAAAGATAAACTAAGATTCACTCAAATAAAAAACATTAATTATTTAGCTCTTTGTAAAAATCACAAGAATTTTGATGTTTATTTAAACAGTCTTGTTTTAAGTATTCTTTAATTTTTAGAATATCTTGCGATTTTTTAAAATCTGATGATGATAACAAACTTTTTAGTTTGTTATATGAATTTTGAGGGATTAAGTAAGAAGTTATATTTTCTTTATTCAAAACAATTTTCTGATTAGCTGCTTTTGTATACCACTCTACTGCTTTGACATAATCTTGAGAAACATTTGAGTGATTTTGTTCATACAGTTTTCCAAGACTATATTGGGCTTCTATTAGTCCCTGATTAGCTGCTTTTGTATACCACTCTACTGCTTTGGCACAATCTTGTGGTACACCTCGGCTTTCTTCATATAATTTTCCCAGGCTATATTGTGCGCTTGCTAGTCCTTGATTAGCCGCTTTTGTATATAATTCTACAGCTTTGAAATAGTCTTGAGAAACTCCTTTATTATTTGTTTTTTCATATAATTGTCCAAGGTCATATTGAGCTTCAGCTGAACCTTGGTTTGCTTTTTGTTCTAAACTGGAGATTTCTGTTTTAGGAGTATCAGTTGCAAAAGATTGTAATGGAAAGCAAGAAACGGTAATAATAGTAAATAAAGTGATTTTTTTAAATATATTCATTTTATATTATTTTCCTACTAATTATTAAATCTTCGCTTCGTCTAGAATATGCTTTACATCGCCTTGCCAAACAGTTGCATAACGTTGTAACCAATATTCTGCTTGTGTAGGGCCACCGTTACTGATTTCATGTAGGGGATTTAAATACATTTGTTCGTCTTGTCCCGTAGCATTTTGAATATTGCGTTTTTTTAATCCTTGCATGGATAAAGCAAGCACGCGTTTCGCAAAATGACGAAGATTTTCTTTTCCCAATAAGACAGATAATCCACTTTTAGTAACTTGAGAACGAAGTTCGATATAATCTTGCCACCTATATTCTTTAACTAAGTCCTCTGCGGCTATTAAGGTTTCTGGGTCATATAGTAACCCAGTCCAAAACGCAGACATTGCCAACATCATTTCGGGTGATCCTGCATCAGCACCACGCATTTCGATATATTGTTTTAAGCGAACATCAGGAAAAGCGGTGGTGATATGATTTTTAAAATCGCCCATAGTGACTTGTTCGTTTTCAAATCCTTTGGGGGCTTTGCCGTTCAACCAATCGCGAAAAGATTCTCCTGCAACATCAATCATTTTTCCATCACGAATGACGAAATACATCGGTACGTCCAGTAGCCATTCTACATATTGTTCAAAACCGAAATTTGTTTCAAAAAAAGAGGCTGGCATTCCAGAACGATGATTGTCGGTATCTGTCCAAATATGCGCACGAGTAGATTGATATCCGCTGGGTTTTCCTTCGTAAAAAGGAGAATTCGCAAAAAGAGCGGTGGCTAGGGGTTGTAAAGCCAATGAAACACGCATTTTACGTGCCATATCTTCTTCGGAAGAAAAATCAAGATTGACTTGAACCGTACAAGTTCTAGTCATCATATCCAACCCTAAGGTACCAACTTTAGGCATATAGGCTTTCATGATTTTATAACGTTCTTTAGGCATCCAAGGCATTTGTTCGCGTGTAGCAAATGGATGAAAGCCAAGAGGAGCAAAACCAATATTCAAAGGATTAGCAGCTTGATGCACATCTTGGAAATGGGCTTCCATTTCTTGCTTGGCTTCATGAAGATTGCTGACGGGTGCGCCTGATAGTTCAAACTGCCCTGCTGGCTCCAAAGAAACAGCACCCCGATCAGTATCAAATCCAATAATGTTCTCTTTGTCAAAAACGCCTTTCCACTCGGGATGGCTTTGATGCATCGAGGTCAGAATGGATTGGATACCATTCGGTTCATAAGTAGGCGGTAATAAATAGCGAGGGTCTTCTTGGTTAAGAATAAACCCAAACTTCTCATGTTCAGTACCAATCCGCCATTTATGAATGGGCTTACAGCCTTCAGCTAAATGTTCGGCTAACTGAGTGGTTGAGGTAATTGGTGTTTGATCTTGATCTAAAATACTGGACATTCACAACTATCTATTCTGGTCAAAAGGATAACGACAGGAAACATCATTTTCTAAGCACAAACATGCTGTGCAAACAGGCTGAGCCCTGCAACAATAGCAGTTTCTGCTTTTAAAATTAAGTTACCAAGAGATAAAGGTTGCACAAAATCATAAAGAAGTAAATTTTTTATTTCATTTGGGTCAAAGCCACCTTCTGGGCCGATCAAAATACCATCATTTCCACCATAGTTTTGTGTGGTATTGGGCGAGATACGATACTCAGCACATCGTTCCACAGCAACCCATAAGGTTCTGTCTTTTGGCCAAGCAGAACAAAAATCAAACAAAGAAATAATCGGTTTTATTTCGGGAATGGTTATTCGATTACTTTGTTCGGCGGCTTCAATTGTAATGGATCGAAAACGTTCTTCTTTAATTTTGGGGGTATTGGTGCGTAAAGTTTTTACTGGTTGAATGGTTTTTACACCTAGCTCTGTCGCCATGCGAATGGCTAAATCAGTAGCATCGCGTTTTAACGGTGCGAAAATCAAAGTTGGGCCTAACGGTGTGATGGGCAGGCGTAATTGCTGAATAGGTTCAATCGTGCCCTTATTTTTCGCAATATGATTAATTTGACATGACCACTCACCATCTCGTTCATTAAAAAGAACAACTTGTTCAAGCGGTTTTAACCGCAAAACCGTTCCAAGATAATGTGCTGTAGCAGCAGAAATGGCATAGTCATTACCAATTGATAATGCCTCAAATTCTTGTGGATCAATATAAATACGAGGAATAAACGACATATAAGCTCAATAAAGTGATAAATTATAAAAAAGAATGAAAACAATTTTATATTACTATAAGAAGATAACCTTGTATTCTTGTTTATCTTATTTCTTATTATTTTATCAGGATATGTTGTGAATCAGTCTTCTTCACGTTCAGATATAAATTTATCTTGGGTTCGTTTTCTTCCTCAATCTTGGCAACCTTATGCGTTATTGTCGCGTATTGATCGCCCAATTGGCAGTTGGCTGCTGTTTTTACCTGGAGTATGGGGGATTGTGTTGCCTCATGGTATTCCCACAATGACACGGATTAAACTCATTATTTTATTTGCCATTGGTAGTGTCGTAATGCGTAGTGCAGGCTGTGTCGTCAATGATATTTGGGATCGAGATTTTGATCGACAAGTTGCACGTACTCAACAACGCCCGATTGCGAATGGTACTATCTCAGTCAAACAAGCGCTTTTTTTCTTATTTGTTTTGCTGATGATAGGGTTGGTGGTTTTATTGCAATTAAATCCTTTATCTTGGATATTAGGTGCTTCCTCTTTAATCTTAGTTGCTTTGTATCCTGGTGCAAAAAGAGTCACATGGTGGCCACAACTGGTATTGGGATTTACTTTTGGTTTTGGTGCGCCTTTGGGGTATGCAGCAGCAACGGGATATTTGTCATGGACGCAAGCGGCTTTATATGCAGCAACTATTTTTTGGCAAATTGGGTTTGATACAATCTACGGCTATCAAGATATCGAAGACGATCAACGTGTTGGGGTTAAATCAACCGCCAGATGGGCTGGGGAAGCAGGCAAACAATTTGTCGCCATTAACTATGCGTTATGTGTTTTCTTTCTAATTGTGACAAGTATTTTAAATCACAATTCATTCCTTGCGTTACTGGTATTATTGTTACCGATTGCACATTTCGTCTGGCAGATTCAGAAATTTGACTTACATAACCCCAAAGTTTGTTTAACGCTTTTTAAATCAAACAGAGATGTAGGGATTCTTATTGCTTTGGCTCTTTTGATAGGTAACATCATTTAATGACGAATTTTTCCCAGTTTGAACATCTAATTACCCAACATACTGCACTTGAAAAAACAGATTTTGTGCCAGAAATTATGTTGTATCAAGCCAGTGAGATTACACCAATTTGGCAAGTCACAGAGGCTTGGTTAAATCATCAAAATATAGAGCCTCCTTTTTGGGCATTTGCATGGCCAGGTGGAAAAGCATTGGCACGATATATTTTGGATAATCCTAAATTAGTCAAAGACAAAAGAGTTCTGGATTTTGCAGCTGGCTGTGGCATTGCAGCGATTGCTGCAGCAAAGAGTGGTGCAGCGTATATTGAAGTGGCTGATATTGATCCATTGGCACAGAAATCTTGTGCGTTAAATGCCAAAGTGAATCACGTATTGTTAGATAAGAACTCGAATGATGTGGTTGGGCAGCCTTGCACGTGGGATATTATTTTTTGTGGGGATGTTTGCTATGAAGCTCCAATGACTCAACATATCTGGCCATGGTTAAAAGAATGTGCCAAGCAAGGAGCAACTGTATTTATTGCCGACCCAGGGCGTAGTTATTTACCCAAAAAAGAACTGACCCCAGTTTGCACGTATGACATCCCTACGACATTAGAGTTGGAAGATTGCCAGTTGCGTAGAACAGTTTTGTATCAATTGGTTGGTGAATAAAAAAGTGAGATTGTAATTAACTATCACATCAATTCTTAAAACTATTGAACAATTATGAAATAATATAAATAGAATAATATATTCATATCTATAATTTAGAACGACCCTTTTACAGGTCGTTTTTTTATGCCTAAAATCTCTTAAAAATTACAAGATACTTAAACCAAAGACGCAATAACTGCGTCTTTTTTTGTGTCTTAACATATTATCTCAAAAGGAAAATACAAATGACAGACGAAAAAAACGATAAAAAACCAGCAAAAGTTACCGCTAAAGCTCCAAAAGACAAAGAGTTTCCAAAACTAAAAACATTATCTTACAAAGAAATGTATAATTTAGTCGGTAAATTTCTTCAAAAAGCCATCCCGATTAAAGGCGCAAAACTGCAAGTTATCAAAGGGCTTAGTAATCGTGTTGCAATCCCTAAGCCCCCTTGTGTTGTATTGCAAGTGATTGATGAAAAATCATTATCCTCTTCTGAAACGCGTTATACAGATCAACATAAAATCCTATGGTCAAGATCACAAATTACCATGAGCATGATGTTTATTGGAACGGAAAATGCCGAGGCAATGCAAATGGCCAAGGCTTTTACGGCCAGGTTTAATGATGCTTGGGCAAGTGAGCAGTTCGAACAATATGATAGTATTTTGTTTCCATTATATAGTGATGATGTGAAGATTGAACCAGATTTCATCAATGATGAAGGACAATATAACGATTCGTGTTCTGTGATTAGTTATTTCGAATATCGTCCAGAATTTGGTGTTTGTGCCAACAGTGCCAAAGAAGTGGTGATGGATGTCAATCTTACCGATGATAATAAAGGAGGTTGATAATGGCACCAAGGCAAAAACGTCAGTTATCCAGAACCAATAATTTAGTTGCAAGTCGTAAGCAAGCACCCAAAGAGGAAACGGTTGAAGAGTTTTTTCAAAAACTACCTGTTAAAGTAGAAACGGGATTAGGAGAGAGTATTGATAAATATGTTTCACTCTCTCCAACATTAGCTCGGCAAATTCAAGAGTTGAAAGATCGAGGTTGGACATTTAGATGGGGAGAACCTGGGAAAGGAAGCGCAACTAAATGGAAAAAAAATGATGAACCTGGCTATATTTATTTTGATGGGCAATTTAATCCTGGTAATTATACAGACAATTCTGCGAAACTTTTGATACAATATGTAGTCTCCACTGTGGCGCACGAAGTTGCACATGCATTAAATGCGATACAATATGATCTTTCGTCTAAAGAGGCTTGTATTCGCTCTGCATTATCTGGCCCCGGTAGCGAGGCCAGCGCAGCATATAATAATATCTTGATTCGACAAGAGACTTTAATAAATACTCGTAATAAAGAAGATCTTGTCAATAACAGAAAAGATGATTTAAATCAAATGAATCGATTTGAAAAAATTATCAAAGATAATAATAAACAGGGTGCTTTATATAAAATAGGGGATATATTTGCACCCCTGAAACCCAGCGTTATAGACGTTAATGATCATCGAAACTATAGACAATATTATGGAGATTATTGTGATGACCTTATTGCAGCAAAAAAACGTTAAAGATATCTGTTTATTGATAATAACAATTTTCTGTTTATCAGTAACAGGGTGTTCTAAACAGCTTTATCAATATTCCGCCCCAACAGAAGCACAACATTACCCTGTGCTAAAATATAGTCTAATTGAATTAATAGACGCTTTGCCAAAGTCTATGCCAACAACCACAGAAAAAGTACAGTCATTATTTAATCATCAACTTCATTTAAATAGTGAAAATGAATTTTTTACTTTCTATGATGGGGGTCCTTTTATTACAAAAGATGGAGTTGTAATTACCGCGCTTGATGTAAGAGCAAGAAAAAAGAGTAAACTTCCAGTTGAAATGATTGATTTTTCTTTGGATCAAAGACAATGTGTCAGTACAGAATTGTTAAAAAAGAAATATGGCTTTTATATACTTTCTTTACTTTCTCCTCATCCAGTAAAACACCCATTTATTAGTTATTCTATCAAAACTAAAGAAAGATCATTTGGAGTTGAAACAACATCAGATAATAAAAATTGTGCAACAAGTATAGGCGTTTATGGGCGATAGTTTTGTATTATCCTATCGAACGTCAAATATTATGGAGAGCCTTATGATAGAGTTGTTGAAGAACATCAAAATTCCCTTACTATTTGTATCGGTATTTTGCTTATTAGAAACAGGGTGCTCTCAACAACTTTATCAATATTCAGCCCCTGTTGAGGCAAAAAACTATCCTGTATTAAACTATAAATTGATTGAATTAATAGACGCATTGCCTAGATCAATGCCAACGACTATGGAAAAAGCACAGTCATTATTTAATCATCAACTTCATTTAAATAGTGAAAATGAATTTTTTACTTTCTATGATGGGGGTTCTTTTATTACAAAAGATGGAGTTGTAATTACCGCGCTTGATGTAAGAGCAAGAAAAAAGAGTAAGCTCCCCGTTGAGATTTTTCGTTTTTCTTTGGATCAAAGACAATGTGTGAGCACTGAACTATTAAAAAAGAAGTATGGTTTTAATACTCTTTCTTTACTTTCTCCTCATCCAGTGCAGCATCCATCTATTAGCTATGCTATCAAAACCGAAGAAAGGTCATTTGGTGTTAATACGACATCAGATAATAAAAGTTGTGCAACAGGAATAGGTGTTGATATGCCATAATTGGTGATAATTCTACATTATAAATAAAATAAAAAGCCTCTGGATTTTTGATGATCCAGAGGCTTTTTTTGTTTATAATGCCTACTCTAAAATACTAGATCGAAACTGACCAATTTGTCCGCGATGTCTTAACCAATGATCGGCAAGGATACATGCCATCATGGCCTCACCGACTGGCACGGCACGAATACCAACGCAAGGATCATGTCTTCCTTTGGTAATTACGTCTGTGGCGTTGCCTTCTGAATCAATAGAAGGTTGAGGAATTAAGATAGAGCTGGTTGGTTTCACGGCAAAGCGTACATTAATTGGTTGCCCTGTTGAAATCCCACCTAAAATCCCTCCAGCATGATTGGATGAAAAAGATAGCTTGCCATCATTCAGATAAATCGGATCAGCGTTTTCTTCACCACGTAAAGTCGCAGCATTAAAGCCTTCACCAATCTCAACCCCTTTAACGGCATTAATGCTCATCATTGCTTGGGCAATATCAGAATCTAACTTCCCATAAATAGGCGCACCCAACCCAGCTGGAACCCCTTCGGCGATAATTTCAATCACAGCCCCAATTGAAGAGCCATCTTTGCGAATAGAGGTTAAATAATCTTGCCATTGAGGCACCATGTCTGCATCAGGGCAAAAGAATTCGTTATTTTTTACTTCATCCCAAGACCAACGATTACGATTAACTTTTAAGTCCCCAATTTGAACCAAAGCCCCACGGATTTTGATTTGATCCCCTAGGATCAATCGAGCAATTGCCCCAGCTGCCACACGCATTGCTGTTTCACGAGCAGAGGAACGCCCACCGCCACGATAATCACGAATGCCATATTTCAAATCATAGGCAATATCGGCATGTCCAGGACGATAAGATTGGGCAATATTAGAGTAATCTTTGGAACGTTGATTGGTATTTTCAATCAGTAAAGAAATCGGTGTTCCTGTGGTTTTCCCTTCGAAAACACCTGATAAAATCTTGACTTGGTCAGGTTCATTCCGAGTGGTTGTGAATTTAGATTGTCCAGGTCTGCGTAAATCCAACCAAGGTTGGATCATTTCCTCGGTCAAAGGGATTTGCGGGGGGCATCCATCCACAACACACCCAATCGCAGGCCCGTGGCTTTCGCCCCATGTCGTTACACGAAATAATGTTCCAAAACTATTGCACGACATGGCTCTATGCTCACTCTTTCTAGTAGTAAATTAAATTAATCTTCTGATGCCAACGCAATATCAGGCGCTGTGGGGTTTTTCATGCCCACCATATGATATCCACAATCAACATGATGAATCTCCCCTGTAACACCACGGGAAAGATCAGAAAGGAAGTAAACGCCTGCACCACCAACTTCATCAATCGTTACATTGCGTTGTAATGGTGAGTTCAATTGATTCCATTTCAAAATATAACGGAAATCACCAATGCCACTGGCAGCAAGTGTCTTAATCGGGCCGGCAGAGATTGCATTCACCCGGATATTATCAACACCCAAATCTGCAGCCATATATTGTACAGAGCTTTCCAAAGCAGCTTTGGCAATACCCATGACATTGTAATGGGGCATCACACGTTCTGCACCCAGATAGGTAAGGGTCAATAATGAACCGCCATCTTTCATCAGTTTAGAAGCTTCTTTCGCTACTGCGGTAAAAGAGAAACAAGAGATATCTAATGCGGTTAAAAAAGCTTCTCGGGGGGTATCTATATAACGACCGCGCAAATATTGTTTATCTGCCCAACCAATCGCATGTACGACAAAGTCTAATTTGCCCCATTTTTCTTCTATATTTTTAAATGTGTTTTCAATATCTTTATCGTCACTGACATCACATTCGATCAGATAATCGGAACCTAGGCTGGCAGCCAAAGGTCGGACTCTTTTTTCTAGGGCTTCACCTTGATATGCAAAAGCAAGCTCTGCGCCTTGTAAAGCACAAGCCTGTGCAATTCCCCATGCGATAGAATGATTATTGGCCATTCCCATAATCAATCCACGTTTACCCTGCATCAACTTCCCTTCTAATGGAAGTACAGCGTTTTCATTTGACATGACAATTCCCTAGCTTTTAGCTAACTTGATAAATGTATATATTCGCAGTTATTATAGTTAAAAAAGAGAAAAAAACGCAATTAATTTTTAATACCTAATTTATAATAGAAAGAAGAGAGGATAAACATTTCTTCACATTTGTTGTTTTTATGTCAGTCACATGAATGTTAAATTGTTATCATCTTTATGAATATAAATACTCTTTGCTAGAATTCCCTATTTCTGTCATAATTTGAACCACAGATTAATGAATGTTTGATGGTGCTCTAGCTCAAAAATATCATTGACCAAAGTACCTTTCATTATTGAATTTTTTATTAAGGAATATCTAAATATGCTTAACGTCAAAAAAATTCTTGTGCCTCTTCAAGGAACACCTTTAACAGATGCAACACTAGCAACTGCTTATTTGTTATCTCAAAATTATGATGCGCATTTAGCTGTTTTACATATTCGCCCCGATAAAAAAGATGTCATTCCTTTGACAGGTGAAGGGCTTTCTGGAACGATGATTGAAGAAGTCATGAGTATCGCAGAACATGAAGGAACAAAGCGATTAAAATATGTTCGTCAAAGTTTCGACGCTTTTGTTGACGAAAATAATATCAAACTTGTCAACTGGGGAACAAACCAAGTCGCAGAAACAGGAAAAACAGCCAGTTTCACCCCGCTAACAGGTAGAGAAAATGAAGTGGCAACTTACTGGTCTCGTTTATCAGATATTACCGTGGTAACTCATCCTAATTCTGGTGGACACATTTCATCTTCTGAAATGCTACACGCATTATTATTCGAAAGCGGGCGTCCTATTTTAATTGCGCCCAAAGAAAAACCCGTAAGTGTTGGAAAGCGCGTTTGTATTGCGTGGAATGGCAGTGCAGAATCCGCCGCAGCCTTACATGCAGCCCTAAGATGGATGGACACTACTGAAAAAGTCGCTATTTTGTATAGTGATGACTTTGCAGAAAGAGGCGGTAATATCCAAGATATCGAAAACTACATAAAATTTTATGGTATTGATGTAGAGCTTTGTAGAATCAAAGGTGATAGAAGTACAGGTGAGAGTATGATTGCAGCATGTAATGACTTTAATGCTGATTTACTATGTATGGGTGCCTATTCTCATCCTCGTTGGAAGCAAATTATTTTAGGCGGGGTAACAAGTTATATGCTAGAGAATTCAAGTTTGCCAGTGCTGATGAATCGTTAGTCTCTGGCGTAATCAAGACTATATTATTGTGATTTTTATAGTGAAAGGTCTATTCTACCTTTCACTATTTTTTTTTGTAGTATATGAATACTCATTAATTTATTTGTATATTGTACAGATAAGAGTATATAGTAATATTAAATAATTATTTTATCAGAATCGATTAAGGACATCATATTGTGATTTCTACGGATCAAAATACACAGAAGGAAACTCTGTTTGCACTTACAGCAAATCGTTTTGCTGATGGACGTGTTGTATGGCTTACGGCGCAAGGGTATTGGAGCCTTCTACTGGAGGAAGCTCAAATATTTTCTTCTAAAGGTGATGTGGAAACAGCTCAACAGCATGCACAAAAAGATGTTTTGTCACAACATATTCTTGATCCTTATGCGGTTGAATTAAATTCCAATTTAATTCCTCAGACTACACGTGAAAAAGTAAGGGCTTTTGGTCCCAGCACGCACCCAGAATTTAATCCTAGATCTGTACAAGAAACAATGCCCAATGAATAATACTCTTAATAATCCTAATCCTTCTTTGGCCGTTGGTCGGTATAATTACGATGCTATTGACCATCAGTTTTTAAAAGAACGTATCAATCAGTTCCGATCTCAAATTGAACGCCGAATAAGCGGTGAATTGTCTGAAGATGAATTTAAGCCATTGCGGTTGATGAATGGCGTTTACTTGCAGCTTCATTCTTATATGTTGCGTGTGGCTATTCCTTATGGGATTTTGTCTTCTACGATGTTGCGAGGGTTGGCTTATGTCTCGCAATATTATGATCGTGGATATGGTCATTTTACAACCCGTCAGAATATTCAATTTCATTGGATAAAACTGGAGGAAGTGCCAGATATTTTAACGCATTTAGCATCCGTTGAAATGCATGCGTTGCAAACGAGCGGCAATTGTATTCGTAATATAACCAGCGATGAATTTGCAGGGCTAGCAGCGGATGAAATCCTTGACCCTCGTATTTACGCAGAGATTATGCGTCAATGGTCAACGTTACACCCTGAATTTACATTTCTACCGCGCAAGTTTAAAATCGCCATCAGTGGTTCATCGACTGATCGTGTGGCGGCGTGTTTTTATGATATTGGTATTTTAACACGGTTAAATGATGAACAAAAACCCGTCTTTGAAGTATGGGTTGGTGGCGGCCTGGGGCGTATTCCATATAAAGGAAAGATCATTCGTGATGATTTGCCCCCAGAGCATTTGTTGGCGTATATAGAAGCAATTATTCGTGTTTATAATCTTCATGGATTGCGAAATAATTTATACAAAGCGCGTATTAAGATCCTAGTCGAAAATCTTGGAATTGAAGTGTATCGTGAGCAAGTGGAAAAAGAATTTGCAACGATGGATTTGGATCAATATCGTTTATCCGATGAACTCGTTGCCCAAATAGAAGGCAGCTTTGGTCGTCCTGTCTTAGAAAATCATCCTGGTGCTGCTGAAGTTTTAGCCAAACATCGCCAACAAGATAAAGAATTTGACCGTTGGGTTAAAAACAACACTCATCCTCATTTTCATGAGGATTATATTGCAGCGGTGGTTGCACTTAAAGAGGTTGGACAAACTCCTGGGGATGCTTCAACTGAACAAATGCACGCATTAGCAGATTTGGCGGATGAATATGCCTTTGGTGAAGTTCGAGTAACGCATTTACAAAATGTGGTACTGGGACATGTGCAAAAAGATAAGCTCTATGCGTTATGGCAAGGACTAAAAAAACATCGTTTAGCTACGGCGAATTTAGGGTTAATTACGGATATTGTTTGTTGTCCTGGTATGGATTATTGCTCGCTTGCAAATGCCCGTTCCATTCCTGTGGCAAAGCAAATTGCAGCATTGTTCGAAGACGCTGAATTACAAGAGAAAATTGGTCCTATCAATATTGGGGTTGATGGTTGTATTAATTCGTGCGCGCATCATCATATTATGAATATTGGTGTGCTTGGGGTTGATAAAAAAGGGGAAGAATTCTATCAAATTAAACTTGGTGGATCTTCTTATAAAGAAGGCGCTGCGATTGGTTCTATTCTGGGGGCGGCAGTAAAAGCAGAAGAGGCGGTTAAAGCCATCGAGAAATTGATCTATTTCTATTTAGAACAACGCCAAGAAAACGAACATTTTATTGATACTTACCGCCGTCTTGGCACAGCACCGTTTAAGGAGATTGTTTATGCCACTGCTTAAAAATGGAGAAATCATGCCTGATTCTTGGACGGTGCTAGAAGGGGACATCCCATCCCCTTTGCCTCAAGGGTCAATTATCGTTCCTTTTGAATATTTATCCGAAATTGACATCAGCACAATTGCTCAACCGTTGGGCGTATCATTTCCTTGCGATCAAGATATTGATGTGCTCAAACCTTATGTCGATCGGCTGGAATTAATTGTGCTTCATTTCCCAGCATTCAAAGATGGCAGAGCTTTTTCACAGGCACGAAAAATTCGAGAACAATTAAAATTTACAGGTGAATTAAGAGCAACAGGTCATATCTTATCAGATCAATATCAGTTCTTGATCCGTGTAGGGTTTACAACAGTTTCTTTGCCAGAAACAGCGAATATTAAAAGTTGGCAACAAGCAATGAATGATTTTACAGAGGCCTATCAGCCATCTGTTCTTGGTGAAAAAAGACTTTCTGGTCTTCGTTGGAAAGTTTAATATGATTTAAAAGCGATATAGAAAAAACTATATCGCTTTTTTTTTGTTTTATGTTTTGAAAGAAAATAAAGTATATTGTTATCCTCTAAACATTACTAAAAATTCAAGAGGTTCTTTATGGTTGCACATAATTCTTGTTCAAAGAGAGAAGAAATAAATGCAGAATGGATCTCTAATCAAGCATATAAAATGATTAAAGATTTAATAGACATAGAAGAACGTACAACTTTGCATTACACTTTTTATAATATAGCCATGAAGACTGGTTTTGAAGTTGGTCAAATCAAACGTATTTATTATAAAGAATAGAAAATTATTCCTGCTTATCTGTGGGAAAGGTTAAAGTTTGAACATAGAAGACTGGTTGAAATAGCCTTAGAAAATATGAAGCATAAAGAAATGCTGATGAGACAAAAAATTAATGATGTGGATAACTTTGAAGTATAATAAAGTAAGTTAGCTTATAATCTATTTCTGTAAGCTACATAGAATGTTATGAATACCACTTTATATATAGTAATTTAAATTAATGATTTTTGGTTTTTTTAAAAAGAATTTTGTCCAAAATTGCATTGTTGGCGTATTACGTGCCTATCTAAAATTGGCGTTAAAAACGACACACTGGCAGTTGGATATTGATGCAGAAGCTTATCCTTTATTGACTTGTCGGTATGGAGAACCAGCATTAGTCGTTTTATGGCATGAATATTTGACGTTGGGTTCTCGTTTATGGTGGTGGGGATTATCACAAAATCCAGAGTTACAATTTTATGTGTTAATTAGTCGTAATCGTGAGGGGCGCTTGATCTCTCAACTTATCCATCCGTGGCAAATTCAGACCGTGCAAGGCTCATCAAATAAACGAGGACAGGATAAAGGTGGAGCCGCGGCTTTTCGTGAATTATTGAAATTGACCAAGATGGGGCATGTGATTGCTATTACGCCAGACGGACCAAGAGGTCCAAGGCGTCAGTGTCATGAAGGTATTTTAAAGCTAGCTTTATTATCCAAGCGGAAAATTGTCCCTATGGGGGCATCTTGTCGTTCATTTCGATTAAATACATGGGACAAGCTCCTTATTCCTTTGCCGTTTGGTAAAGGTAAAATTATATGTGGTAAGCCCATGATGGTCACTCGGGATAATTATGATAGGATTGCCTTAGAAATCACTTCTGTTTTAAATGAGATTAGCAGCAAAGCGCAAAGATAATGTCATTCCACTCTCAACGCTCGACTGTAATATTGACTGCTTGGAAAGTTATAGCAACAATGTTACAGCCCTTGTTAAAACCCTATTTATGGTACCGTTGCAAAAAGGGTAAAGAGATTAAAGAGCGTTTATCTGAACGTATGGGCGTTGTATCGTTGCCTCGTAAATCAGGCGGTATTATCCATTTTCATGCTGCCAGTGTCGGGGAAGTGATTTCAATTTTTCCGATTATTACTGAATTACATAAAATTGAACCTCGGCAAAAATTTTTGGTTACGACGGGAACGGTTACTTCGTCGCAAATTGTGCAGCAACATTTTTCAAGTGATCCAGAATTATCAAAGCATGTTCAGCATCAATTCATTCCTTTGGATGTGCCGAAATGGGTTGAACGGTTTGTATCATTTTGGCAGCCATCATTAAGTATTATTGTTGAAAGTGAGCTTTGGCCCAATCTTATAGATACTCTTCATAAACATCAGGTGCCGATTGCATTAATCAATGCACGTTTATCAGATCGCTCTTTTACAACATGGCATCGTTTTCAAAGAACAGCATTTGCCTTACTATCAAAGTTTGATTGGATCGCTGCACGTTCTTTACAAGATCAATATAATTTTGAAAAATTGGGAGTAAAAGCAACCTATTTGGGGGATATTAAGCAAATTGCGCCTGAGCTTTCTTATGATATGCAAGAGTTAAACTGTCTTCGAGAATTATTCAAAAATAAACCGATTTGGTTAGCAGCCTCTACACATGCTACGGAAGAAATCGTTATTGCTAAGGCGCATGAAGCACTTAAAACCAAATGGCCAGAACTCATCACAATCGTTGTGCCGCGTCATCCAGAACGCAGTAAAGAGATTATAGAGCAAATTGGACAGATGCCTCAACGAAGTTTAAATCAGCTGCCAGATAAGAAAGGATTGTGGTTGTGCGATACATTAGGAGAGTTGGGGTTATTTTATCGACTTTGTGATATTGTGTTTATGGGCAATAGTCTGGACAGCACCTTTAAAGGTGGAGGGCATAACCCATTTGAACCTGCGAAATTACATTGTGCAATGGCTTCTGGAAATCAAATACATAATTTCAGGGAGGCTTATAGGTTGTTAGAAGAAGTGGTGACAATTATACCAAATGTTGAATCTTTAGTTACTTGGGTTGATGAGATGTTACGTGACCCGCAGAAACGAGACAAATATGCACAAAACGCATTGCACATTATGGATCAACAAAGCCAGCTTGCATACGATATTGCCTCTCATTTATATTCTTTAAAAGCATAATTGTAATGAAAGCACCTTCTTTTTGGCAAATGAATCCTCCGACTTTCATGGCGAAGGCATTAACGCCTTGTTCATGGATAACCCAATGGATTACAGCGCAGCGTTTATCAAAACCAAAATGGAAAGCCTCTGTCCCTGTGATTTGTTGTGGAAATTTGACCGTTGGTGGCACCGGAAAAACAACCGTCGCTTTGGAATTAGGAAAATATTTTCAACAATATTATAATATTGCGTTTTTGACGCGAGGCTACAAACGTAAAAATAAAACAACACATCCCGTGTTAGTCGATCAAACCCTCCATACAGTAGAAGATGTCGGCGATGAGGCATTATTATTGGCACGGCTTGCCCCAACATGGGTGGCGGCTAATCGTGCGGAATCAGCACAAGCAGCGATTCAACAGGGTGCTGAATTATTAATTATGGATGATGGATTTCAAAATCCGACTTTATATCAAGACATGCCATTATTAGTCATTGACGGAGCTACTGGGTTGGGAAATCACAAAGCTTTGCCTGCAGGACCTTTACGAGAATCTTTATCTCAGGGCTTATCCCGTGCCAAAGTTTGTATTTTAATCGGTAAAGATCAAACCAATATTCGCGAAATTGTGCCCAAAGACTTACCGCTTTTCCAAGCTTTTCTGGAAATGGACCCATCTATTCAGACATATTCTGGAAAGCCTGTTATTGCTTTTGCAGGGATCGGTCGTCCAGATAAATTTTTTGATGCGTTACAGGATAATAACTTGCATCTTGTAGAAAAGAAATCTTTCCCAGACCATCATTTTTATAGTGCTGCTGAATTAGAGCAATTAGTAAGATTAAAACATCAACATAAGATCCCTTTGGTGACGACACCAAAAGATTATGTGCGACTACCGTCTTCATTTCAAGCCCATGTTATTCCTTTGGGGGTTCATTTGAAATGGCAGGATCAACAGGCTTTGCCACAATTACAGAGGATCTTGGACGCCATGTTTGTCCAGGGCGCATAGGGATAAATTGATTAACGGACAATAAATGATCCCTTAACACACCATATAATGTATGTACTGGCTCATAGGCTTCTTCGCTGCTTAGCTGAAATGTTCCCCAATGAATACCAAGGGCTTGTTTTGCGCCACAATCCAAGAAAATATTCACCGCTTCTTCTGGATCATTATGATGGCTTTTTAATATAGCACGCGGTGCATAGGCACCAATATTAATAACAGCAACATCTAAAGAGGAAAATCGTTCTTTGATCTGTTTAAAGATCGTTCCATCACCATAGCTGGTATCGCCTGTAAAATAGGCATTATATTGGGGTGATGAGACAATGAACCCACCCCATAACGCATGGTTGCGGTCGTAAATCCCACGTGCAGACCAATGATAGGCTGGCCAAAGTGTGATTTTCAATTGATGATCTAAAAATAGTTCTTCAAACCAATCCATTGTGTGAATGGTCATTTTATTTGAAATATGTTTTTTTAAGACGATATCGTTGCCCAGTGGAGTAAAGAAAACAGGATGATATTTTTTATAGAGGCGACGTAATGTACGGATATCCATATGGTCGTAATGATTATGGGTAATCAATACCGCATCAATGGGCGGAAGGTGTGAAAAAGGAACGCCAGGTGGATTGACACGTTTTTTTCCAATGAAAAATACAGGCCCTATTCTGGGCGACCAAACGGGATCGACGAGAATATTATATCCTTCAATCTGCAATAAAATACTGGCATGACCGATCATGGTCACTTTTAATTCCTTTTCCCTTTCCCTAGGATGGGCTTGAACAACTTGCGGGGTCAATCCTGTCCACGCATTGGTCATCATATGAAAATACCATTTAATGCCATCAAAGCTGTTTAAATATTTAATTTTCTCAGCTGTTGTCAGGTTATTAAAACTATTTCCATTAAAATGGTCAGTGATGGGGCCTGTATAATATTTTTGCTTCACAATATTTCCTCTATAGCCCCTTGCGCTTTTTTTATAAACATTCATACAATGTGACTGGAATCACATTTAACCATTATATCTGAAATGCCAATTTTAAATTTAAAAAAACTATCATCATATACTCATCAGTTTTTACAATATAACGAATATATTTTGGCAAAAGGATGTCTTTCTTTACTGCGTTCTTTGTCGCCAGAAAAAGCCTCTGATATAGGTGGGGCTATTTGTCGTCAAATCGGAACAAAACTGCCTGTATCCAAAGTGGCTGATAAAAATCTGCAATTGGTCATGCCCCATTTGACCCCTTTGGAAAGAAAAAGAATTATTGGTGGGGTATGGGAAAATCTTGGCAGAACCGTTGCAGAATTTCCGCATTTGGCCAATTTAAAACACAATACACCCCAAGGCGCAGGTTGGGAAGTTGTTGGTGGGGAATATTTAACCGAACAATCAAAGAAGATAGGGCCTGTTTTATTTGTTTCTGGTCATATTGGAAATTGGGAGATGTTACCTTTGGGGGTGGCAAAATATGGAACGCCTTTTTCCTCTTTTTTCAGAGCCGCCAGTAATCCCTATGTGAATGAATTGATTTTGAATTTGCGCGATGAGGCAATGGGGCAGAAAATCCCGATGTTTGCCAAGGGATCTAAAGGAGCAAGGCAAGCGTTAAAGCATTTATTACAAGGACACAGATTGGGCGTTTTAAGCGATCAGAAAATGAATGATGGCATTGAAGTTCAATTTTTTGGTAGGTCGGCCATGACATCTTCTGCGGTGGCAAGTTTGGCTTTGAAATTACAATGTCCGATTATTCCTGGCTATGTGCAACGTTTAGGGCCAGCACGATTACGTATCGTGGTCGAACCACCGATTGATTATTCGGAATTTTCTGAGAATAATTTAGACAATATTCATCGTCTTACACAAGTAATTAATGATAAGCTCGAAGGATGGATTAAGCAAACCCCAGAACAATGGTTGTGGTTACATAGACGTTGGCCGAAAGAGTTGTATAAATAGAGTATTTACGGCTATTGCTTCATATTAAGAAAATTTATGAATGTTAAAATTCAGTATTATGACTTCCTTGATTCCTTTTCGAGGGAATGGAAATATGCGATCATCAAAGAGCGTTAATGGGGATATATTTTAATCCATATTACTAGAAAAATGAAAAGGCTGTGTCTTATTGCGTTAATGATTGATTTTATGGATTAAATGTTGATAAAGCCACTATTCTCTATACAATGTCTATTTATGCAATTTATTTTACGGATAGTCTTCGGCAAATAAAAAAAGTATGTAGCCGACATATGAACGTAATGAATTATATATCACAGTAGAAACTACCCAATACCCCGTCATTTATAAAAATCCTAAAATGGCCTTGCAATATTAATGTGTGATTTTTCAAATGAAAAAGACTAGAATAACAGGACATATTTTATATAATAAGCGTAAAATTATAGAATAATTAGTTGTATTTATGTTAAAATATTATGATGTATTAAGGATGCTTTTAAATGATTAGGAAAGACAGCATATAATGGCCGAAGATATTCACACAGACCCTCATTTTGCAAAAAAATTTGTAAAAGCAAAATTAATACAAATTGCTAAAGATGCCGCAATTGCAGGTATTCCTGCAGATGTGTTCGAAGCATTAATCATTGCTTTGGCTGACGAATTAGATTTTAAAGACATCGTAAAGAATTAAAAGGAGACAGTGCATGAGTACAGATCCTTATCAAATATTAGGAATTGCAAAGACAGCTAGTCAAGACGATATTCGTAAGGCTTATCGTAAATTGGCTAAGAAACATCATCCAGATTTAAATCCTGGAGATAAAAAGGCAGAAGAACAATTTAAACTCGTGAGTGTCGCACACGATTTATTGTCTGATCCAGAAAAACGCGCGCGTTTTGATCGTGGTGAAATTGATATTCACGGTCAAGAACAGGGGTTTGCGGGCGGTCGTGGACGCTATCAAAGTCATGGTGATGGTTCTCAAGGATTTCGATATAGTCAACAAGGTGGGCCTCAAGGCAATTTTTCAGAAGAAGATTTGCAAGATATCTTCAGTATGTTCGGCGGTGGTGCTGGCAGGGGGCCTTTCCAACAAGGTGGTGGCGGTTTTCGTGCGCAAAAAGGTCAGGATCGGCGTTATAATTTAGATATTGATTTCCTTGACGCTGTCAATGGAACCAAATCACGCATTACCCTTCCTGGTGGGGGAGAGTTAGACGTTACTATTCCTTCTGGGATAGAAGATGGCCAAGTGTTAAGATTGCGAGGTAAAGGCGATCCTGGTTTTAATAATGCACCTGCTGGGGATGCGTTAATTACTATCCATGTCCGTTCACACGCTCAATTTAAACGTGAAGGACGAAATATTCGTCTTACTTGGCCAATGGATTTAAAAACAGCTATATTAGGTGGAAAAATAACAGTCCCAACCCCTAAGGGTGAGGTCGTTTTAAATGTTCCTGCGCATTCTGACACGGGCAGTGTATTGCGCTTAAAAGGGCGGGGCTTACCAGCTAAGGGTAATCAAGAAGCAGGGGATTTATATGTTTCTTTGCAAGTTAAAATTGGCAAGGTTGATCCTGCTTTGGAAGCATTTTTAAAAGATTCATCCGATAGCGATCAAAAATAAGTAAAAAGGGAGAAGATCAGATGATGACGTTTGAAATGTTTTGTCTTAATCTTCCAGAAGTCACTTCAACAGAAATACAATTCTGGATTGCAAATGAATGGTTAAGACCGCAAGAAAAAGATGGAAGTTACTATTTCCAAGAGATTGACCAAGCCAGAGCTTACCTAATCATAGAGCTGCGTGATGATTTAGGCATTACAGAAGATGCAATGCCTGTCATTTTGAATTTGTTGGATCAATTATATACAACACGTCGACAAATGAAATATTTATGCGAAGTGATTGAAACAGATCATTATCCAGAACCACGTCAAAAACTTCGTCATATGATGAAAGACGAAGTTATTGTGGATTTATAACCCTAGCGTCGATGGACGATTCAACGTCATTAACAACTCGTTTCTGACGGTTGGATCGTCTCTGAATATCCCTAACATTTTAGAGGTAATCATTGATACACCGGTATTATGAACGCCTCTTGTCGTCATGCATTGATGACTACCTTCGATAATAACGGCAACGCCTCTGGGTTCTAAAACTTCTTGGATAATATTAGCGATTTCAGAGGTCATGCGTTCTTGGATTTGTAACCGTTTGGCAAATATTTCAACAATACGGGCCAGTTTTGAAATCCCCACCACGCGCGAATTTGGGAAATAAGCAACATGGGCGGTGCCAATAATCGGAACCATGTGATGTTCACAATGACTTTCAAAGCGAATATCTTTCAGCAAAACAATTTCTTTGTATCCGCCTACTTCGTCAAAAGTCCGAGATAAGATTTCTCTTGGGTCTTCTTGATATCCAGCAAAAAACTCGCTGTATGAATCAACGACCCGTTTGGGTGTATCAAGAAGCCCTTCGCGTTCTGGATTATCTCCAGCCCAGCGAATTAACGTGCGAATTGCTTCCTCTGCATCTTCACGGGTGGGTATAGGATTTTCTTTGGTATTCATTATATTTCATCTTTAATTAATAGAAAATAATTCGTGTGGATTATCAAGTGTAAAAGAGGGAATATCAATATTGATCGTTTGTTCCGTATCTTTGGAAATGGTGTAATATCCTTTGATAATATTAGACGGCGTATCCAAAGTGATACAGGATGTATAATCACATGCTTCACCAACATTTAATAAGGCATTATCATCCGCAATAATGGGTGTGTTAATGGTTTTAATGTGGTTATTGCTTTGAATAATATTCCAATTTTTTTTCAAAATAGAGATTGGGTTTGGATTATGGTTCTCGATACGAACATGATATCCCCAACTATAGATGCTTCGTCGTGGAAAAGAATATTCTTCTAACCAAAAAGGATAAATCGCAATATGAATATGATGTGATTGTGCTTCAAAAACACAAGGGTTTTGAAGCAAGTCCTGATATTGTTTTTTGTCAGTCTTTGTGATTGAGGAAAAAAGTAAAGGGGGAATATGATACTGCATGAAACCAAGCTTTATCTATTTGTAATTGGATAAAGCAGCAACAGCGTCCAACCCTTGTTGCAGATCTTCGATAATGTCTTGAATATCTTCTATTCCAACAGAAAAACGGATAGAGCCATCTGTGATCCCCAGATGCAAACGTTCTGCTTCTCCTATTTTCATATGAGTTGTTGTCGCTGGATGAGTCACGATACAGCGACTATCGCCAAGATTATTAGAAAGTAGAATTAATTCTAATGCATTCATAAACGTAAATGCAGCTTTTTTACCCCCTTTAATTTCAAACCCAATCATTGTGCTGGAAGCGGACATTTGTTTTTGCCCTAAATCATAATGAGGGTGTGATTTTAAACCAGGATATAGAACACGTGAAATATGTTCTGATTTTTCCAAGAATTCAGCACATGCCAAAGCATTTTGAGTCATTTTTTCAACACGTAAAGGCAGTGTTTCAAGCCCTTTGAATAAGACCCACGCATTAAATGGAGATAACCCAATGCCTGTATTTCTGACAAAAGGGGTAATATGATCTTGTATGATGCTTTTACTGCCTAATACAGTACCGCCCAGAACGCGCCCTTGACCATCAATATGTTTGGTGCAAGAATAAACAACAATATCTGCTCCCCATTGCAAAGGATGTTGATATAAAGGTGTTGCAAAGACATTATCAACGATCAGCCTTCCGCCAGCTTTATGGGTTAATTCAGCAATGGCTTGGATATCTAAAATATCTAACATAGGATTGGATGGCGTTTCAATTAAAACAGCAGCTGTGGGTTTGCTGAGGGCTTGTTCCCATTGTTGAAGGTTTGTACCATCAACGAATATGGTTTCAACACCCATTTGAGGCAACAGATTTTCGATAATCCAATAACTTGATCCAAATAAAGCACGAGAAGCAACCACACGATCGCCTGATTTAACCAAGGGGATCAAGCTGGCATAAATTGCACTCATGCCCGTAGAGGTTAATGCACAGGCTTCTGCGCCTTCTAATTCTGAGAGGCGGTTTTCCAGAGAAGTTAAATTCGGGTTATTAAAGCGGCTATATTGATAACGATCTGCTTCGCCTTTAAAAGTAAGCTCAGCCTGTTCTGCACTGTCATAAATAAAACCAGAGGTTAAGAACACTGCATCACTGGTTTCATCAAAGGAAGTTCTGTTAACCCCTCCATGAATTAATTGTGTGGCAGGACGATAGTTTTTAGCGCGCTTCATAAAATTATTCCTTATAAATATTTTGTATAAAATAGAGGAGGAAATAATAAAGATAAATTATCTTTTTAATACATATATTTGTTTTGATTGATTTTGGCTGAGATGGCAAGGAAAAATATTAGACTGATGCTTTAAATAAAAGGGCTTAATGGCCAAAGAGAATATAGGTTATGTAATAATCTTATTTACTATTTAATTAGGTTGAGGATGATTTTTAAAAAAATAGCAAGAATTCTATTTTTGTTTTTAATATAATATTGCTTGTTATCACATACCCAAAAGATTCCTATAGGTAGTGAGGCATATAGTTGTTTCTGATCTTTAGGAGGAAAGGCTTATAAAGAGGTTGAAACTGCTTTATTATTGCAAATCTTTAGTCGAGATAAGAGTGATTTTTATTGTTTAGTTTTTGAAAGTCTATACTGCCCTATATTTTTATAGAACAGTATAGATTAATGCTCAGTAATTATTCATCTTCTGGTAACAATGCTTGCTTCAAAGCATGTTTCCAACCTCTAAGCTTACTTTTTCTTTCTTCTTCTTTCATATGAGAGATAAAGCTTTCTCCTTGCTTCCAGTGATGTTGAATCGCAGAAAGATCACTCCAAAGACCACAACCCATTCCCGCTAGATAAGCAGCACCCATCGCCGTTGTTTCTATATAAGACGGTCTTTCAACGGTAATATTCATAATGTCCGCAAGAAATTGGCAAAACCAATCATTGGCTGACATGCCACCATCCACACGAGTGGTCAGAATATCATTCCCACTATCTTTTTTCATGGCTTCGGCAAGATCATGGGTTTGATAAGCAATCGACTCAAGGGCTGCTCTGGCAATATGAGCTGCTGTTGCCCCAAAGGTTAATCCCGAAATAATGGCACGCGCATCAGGTGCCCAATGTGGCGCGCCCAAACCAACAAAAGCAGGAACCATGTAAATCTGATGATTATCTTCAACTTGCGTTGCCATATCTTGCGTTTGTGAGGCATGAGTAATTAACCCTAAACCGTCACGTAGCCATTTAATAGCAGCACCTGCAACAAAGATAGACCCTTCTAGGGCATAGGTTGGTTTTCCATTCAAACGATATGCCGTTGTGGTCAGCATACGGTTCTGAGAGATAACCATTTTATCCCCTGTATTCAGCAACATGAAACAACCCGTACCATATGTTGCTTTTGTCATCCCAGTATCAAAACAGGCTTGTCCAATCAAAGCCGCTTGTTGATCGCCAGCCATACCCATAATAGGAATAGCATGTCCAAACAAATTAGGATCTGTCACACCAAATAGAGTGCTGTTATCTTTTACTTCGGGTAACAAGGTATCTGGAACATTAAAAATCTTTAAAAGTTCTGGATCCCAAGATTGTGTCTTAATATTAAATAACAGCGTACGGCTGGCGTTTGTGGCATCGGTTGCATGAACTTTACCACCTGTTAACCGCCATAATAAAAAACTATCGACCGTGCCAAAAGCCAATTCTCCACGTTCAGCAGCGCTTCTTGCTTCAGCTACATTATCTAGTAACCATGCCAGCTTACTTGCAGAAAAATAAGGATCAAGCAATAATCCTGTTTTTTCATGGATTGTTTTTTCCAGACCTGCGGCTTTTAATTTTT
Organism: Commensalibacter communis; assembly: GCF_947179105.1. Taxonomy (NCBI): domain Bacteria; kingdom Pseudomonadati; phylum Pseudomonadota; class Alphaproteobacteria; order Acetobacterales; family Acetobacteraceae; genus Commensalibacter; species Commensalibacter communis. Next base: position 165,084 of record NZ_CAMXCK010000002.1, on the reverse strand, counting down.
GGCAATAGGCTGATGTACGTCGATCTTGCCACACAATTGCATTGTAAATAGGTTTTCCCGTGGCTTTGTCCCATAACACAACAGTTTCACGTTGATTGGTAATGCCTATCGCTGCAATCGAGGCAAGATTTCCCTCTAATTTCGCCTCGGAAATTGCTGTTTTAATGGTATAAATGGCATCATTCCAAATATCTTCTGGGTTATGTTCTACCCATCCTAGTTCAGGATAATGCTGTGCAAATTCTCTGCGGCTTGTTGAAATATCTTCGCCTTTTTGATTGAAAACAATACAGCGTGTGGAAGTCGTTCCTTGATCCAAGGCAATGATATATTGATCTTTAGACATTGGTTTTTATATCCATTTCATTCTTAAATGGTTTGTGTTTACACAATTGGACGAGGCAAAAAAGGTCTGATGAGTAATTGATACGCACCACCACCAATAATTCCCCCAATTAACGGACCACAAACAGGCACCCACCAATAATTAGGAAGCCCTGGAAAAGCTGAAGGTCCCCAACCTGCCAGATAAATAAAAATCCGTGGGCCGAGATCACGAGCTGGATTAATCGCCCATCCTTCAAGATAGCCCGCAGAAGCACCAATTGCTGCAACAACAAGACCAATCATAAAAGCACCACTATTGGCCTGAGGGGCAACTGTATTATAACTTTCTGTAATTGCAAAAATGCTGAATACTAAAAATGCAGTCAGTAAAATCTCGTCATAGAAAGCATGAATAGGGGTAATAGCCAACCCTGGCGAAGTAACAAATACCCCAGCACCACCGCCCAAAAGACGCGTAATATGGTGCACTTCGTTATAATGATTAATGACGGGGGAGTATAAGCAATAAACGAGCACAGCCCCACAAATACCACCAACTATTTGTGCCATACAATAGGCTGGGACTTTCTTCCACGAGAACCCTCGGTATAAAGCTAATGCCAACGTTACTGCTGGATTAGCATGGGTTCCGCTGACGCTTCCTGTTGCATAAATTGCAAAAGTAACAGACAGCCCCCATGCGATGGCAACTCCCCAATATGCATTTTGATAAGGGCTGGGATCGTATAAAATAAGCATCGCAGCAGCCGAACAACCGATAAAGATAATAATAGCAACGGCGATTGCTTCTGATATAAGTTCGCCAATAAATTTTTTAGTAGGAGACATCAAGCAAATACTTTCTAAATCATCAAAATTTATTGGAGTTTTTCCGCTAAATATTTTTGTAAATTTTGGATTTCATCTTGCGAGAAATATAACCCTAACTTTGTTCTCCTCCACAAGATATCTTCCGCTGTTATAGCCCACTCTTTTTCAATTAAATAATCAACTTCTCGTTGGCTTAATCCATGACCAAAATCGGTGCCGAGATCTTCTTTACTATTGGCTTTGTTTAACACTTCAAACACATCTGTTCCATAGGCATGTGCCATGCGTTTTGTGGTAATTTCATCCAAGAAAGGAATATTTTTGCGCAAATTATTATAAAATAATTTAAAATCACCATTGGTAATATGACCTCCAGGCAAAGCCTCAGATCCTGTCCATGAACCACGACTATATTGGAAAAACGGCGCTAATTGTTCCATACTATGTTCAGCTAATCGTCTGTATGTTGTGATTTTTCCACCAAATATCGATAATAGAGGTGTTTTTCCTACATTTTGATTTAAATCCAAGTGATAATCACGCGTCACAGCGGATGCATTGCTTGCAGCATCATCGTATAATGGTCTGACCCCAGAATAATCCCATATGACATCTTTTGGAGTGATGTTTTTGGTAAAATAATTATTGATTGAATCACACAAATATTGAGTCTCATCTTGATCAATTTTTGGTAAAGCATCAGGGGATTGATCCCAAGATAAATCAGTGGTTCCAATCAATGTAAATTCTTCATGATAAGGAATAGCAAATACAATGCGTTTATCTGCATTTTGTAAAATATAGGCTTGCGGGCCATCGAAAAGCTTTTTCACCACAATATGGCTGCCTTTGACCAAACGCACATTCATCGAGCTTTTAACTTGTAGATCTTGTAAAACTTCTGCAACCCAAGGACCTGCTGCATTTACAATTGCTTTCGCTTGAACAGTTGTTTGATCTTGGGTTTTGTTATCTTGAATAATTGCTTCCCAAACATCGTCTTTACGTTCTGCTTTTAGTAAAGTGGTTTGTGTGCGAATATCTGCGCCCTTATTGCGTGCGCCTTTGGCGTTTAAGACAACCAATCGGCTATCATCAACAGCACAGTCCGAGTAAGTAAAGCCTTTTTTAATATCGTTTCGTAATGGTTGGCCGTAAGGAGATTTTTGCATTGCAATTTGTTGTGCATTTGGCAATTTAGGGTGGCAAGCAAGATGGTCATACAGAAATAACCCTGCACGAATCATCCATGCTGGGCGAACCGCATTACGATGAGGAAGAACAAATTTCAGAGGATGGATAATATGTGGTGCAAGGTTTAATAAACGTTCGCGCTCTTGTAATGCTTCTCTGACCAATCTGAATTCATAATATTCTAAATAGCGTAAGCCACCATGAATTAATTTAGTGCTGGCAGAGGATGTATGTTGAGCAAGGTCGTCCTTTTCAACCAATAATATTTTTAACCCTCGACCTGCGGCATCTCTGGCTATACCAGTTCCATTAACACCGCCACCAATAATCAATAGGTCATAAACCGCTTGAGTAGACATTGATCTCTCCTAAATTATCTAATGGTTTACCGAATAAATAAGACTATTCATTTAGATAATACTATTTGTATGTTGTAAATATTTTTATATATTGAAGTCTGATCGATTATAAAGCCTATATATAACAATTTTGTTATTTTTTAAGGTCTTACAGAAGTATTAAGATCTTTATTAAATAATTATGATTTAAATAGAGAAAATATATGCTTTTAAAAGATAAAACGGTTATTATTACAGGGGCTTCTCGGGGTATAGGAAGAGCAGCTGCGTTTGAATGTGCAAAACAAGGTGCGAATATTGTGATTGGTCACAGTGGTCGCCCATCAGGGGGCCAAGCAGCACAAAGCCTAATTGCTGAGATTAAAAATATAGGCCGTCATGCCATAGATGTTGGCTCGGACGCTGCTAATCTAGATACAGGTGAGCTTTTGGTTCATGAAGCGGTCAAGGCGTTTGGACAGGTTGATGTATTTGTCAATAATGCGGGAATATGTCCGTTTCACTCGTTTTTGGATATGCCAAGAGAAACTTATTTGGAAACAGTTAATACCAATCTTAATGGGGCGTATTTTGCTGTACAAGCAGCAGCTAATCAAATGAAAAAGCAAGGGCAGGGTGGGTCTATTATCGCCGTAAGCTCTATTAGTGCTTTGGTGGGTGGTGAGTTTCAAACACATTATACACCCACAAAGGCAGGACTTCTATCTTTGATGCAATCATGTGCCGTGGCATTGGGGAAATATAATATTCGTTGCAATGCGGTGCTGCCTGGAACGATTGCTACAGATATTAATAAAGAGGATTTGGCCGATCCTGAGAAATTAGCTTATATGAGCAGCCGTACTTGTTTGGGACGCTTGGGCGAACCAGAAGATTTGGCTGGGCCCATCGTGTTTTTAGCCTCTGACATGTCAAGATATGTGACCGGTGCCTCTTTGTTGGTCGATGGTGGATTGTTCGTTAATTTACAATAATTATTAATCTTCAATGAGATGTCTGATTATATTTATGGTCGTATCACGTGAAGGTGTATTGTTTTTATCCTAAATAATTTATAGAATTTTATTTCTATATTTATGCTTTTCTATATTTTTTTAGAAAAGTATTTTCAAAAATTGTTTGTCGAGGAGTAAAAACAATGACTGGGAATATTATTGGGCATTTCATTAATGGTGAAACTGTAAAAGATTCAGCACAAACGCAAGATATATATAATCCTTCTACGGGCGAAGTAAGCAAGCAAGTATCTTTGGCTTCTAAAGCGACAGTAGAGCAAGCCATTACTGCGGCACAAAAAGCATTTCCCGGGTGGAGAAATACACCTCCTTTAAAACGTGCCAGAATTATGTTTCGTTTTAAAGAGTTACTTGAACAAAATGCAGATAAAATTACCAAATTAATTGGTGAAGAGCACGGAAAAATCCTGCATGATGCCAGAGGAGAACTGCAACGCGGAATCGAAGTCGTTGAATATGCTTGTGGTGCCCCTGAATTATTAAAAGGCGAATATACAAAAAATGTGGGCACCAATATTGACGCGTGGAGTGATTTCCAACCCCTAGGTGTGGTTGCTGGCATTACGCCTTTTAATTTTCCTGCGATGGTGCCTTTGTGGATGTTTCCAATGGCGATTGTCTGTGGAAATACATTTGTTTTAAAACCCTCAGAAAGAGACCCCAGCTCTACTTTATATATTGCTGAGCTTTTACATGAAGCAGGACTGCCAAAAGGGGTGATGAATGTGGTCAATGGTGGCAAAGAAGCCGTTGATACTCTGTTGCATGATCCAATAGTTCAAGCGATCAGTTTTGTTGGCTCCACACCGATTGCTGAATATATTTATAAAACAGCTGCGGCAAATGGTAAACGTTGTCAAGCATTAGGCGGCGCAAAAAATCATGCGATTATTATGCCAGACGCTGACTTAGATAATGTGGTAAGCTCTTTATTAGGGGCAGCGTTTGGTTCTTCTGGTGAACGTTGTATGGCGTTATCTGTTGCAGTGACTATTGGCGATGAAATGGCTGATAAGCTTATTCAAGAATTAACCCAAGCCATGAAGAAATTAAAGCTTGGTGCATATTCAGAAATGAGTAATGATTTTGGCCCAGTCATCACGAAACAGCATAAAGATAAAATTATTGGTCATATTACCAGTGCTGAACAACAAGGTGCAAAAATTATTGTTGATGGTCGTCAGACTCAAGTAAGTGGGTATGAGAACGGATTTTACGTCGGCGCAACATTAATCGATCATGTTAAGCCGGATATGGATAGTTATAAAGCAGAAATCTTTGGCCCTGTTTTGCAAGTTATTCGTGTGAACACCATGGAAGAAGCCATGAAATTAATTAATGACCATGAATATGGCAATGGAACTTGTATTTATACCAGGGATGGTGAAGCAGCGCGTTATTTCTGTGATAATATCTTGGTAGGCATGGTTGGGGTAAATATTCCACTTCCTGTGCCTGTTGCGTATCATAGTTTTGGTGGCTGGAAACGTTCTTTGTTCGGTGATCTACATATTTACGGGCCTGATGGAGTGCGCTTTTATACCAGACGTAAAACAGTGACCCAACGTTGGCCATCTTCAGGGGTAAGGGAAAATAGTCAATTCTCTATGCCAACACTATAATGGACTTTAAAAAAGCCTTACACTAATTTTGTAAGGCTTTTTATTAAAGTTAATGGATATCTTGACTGGGTTTGATAATGGGAGGAGTTTTCAAAGGAATCGCGAGAAGTAAATAATTAGGCTCACGTAAATCTTTTCCTTGATGAAATCCTGCTAGCCTTTCCCACTGTCCAGCAACAACATAAACAATATCGCCTTGAACTGCAATTCCGTCAGGCCAATCAATTCTTGGGTCTCTGGCGATTAAATCCGTGTGGCCATCAGGCCAACGCCTCCAAATACTATTATGTTCACCATTCGTTGTATAAATTCGATCTTGAGGATCGCTGGCCAATCCATCAGCAAATCCTTTCTCGCCCAAATCTTTGACATTTTTTTCAATTGTTCCCTCGTTGGCTTGAAAGTCAGAGAGAATGGCGGTGGGGATAGAATATAAGCGCCGACTGGTTAGTGGGGCATAATAAAGTGTTTTTGATTCATGGCTGAGTGTAATTCCATCTGCGCCACCTACGGGGAAAGAAGGATGTTGTGGGTCGTACAACCTCGGTTTTCCCGCTAAGTAAGCAACAAATCCTTTTTCAGGTTGGGTCGATACATGATTAGCAAGTACTCTGCGTTGTTTTCCAGTGGCAAGATCGACAATAACAAGAGCTGGAGACGTGCCAAAAGAAGAATCTGTAATATAAGCCGTTCCTTTTGCCCCATGGGTTAAATCAACACGTAAATCATTCAGATGGCTATCTTGTAAAAGTGTTGGTGCATGAATAGGAATGGACGCAATGACTTTATGGGTATGAATATCAAAACCAACAACTTTCGCTGCACCATCAGGAATGCTTTTGATTCCTGCACGTTTACCATCATCAATAACCCATAAATTATTTTGGCTATCTAATGCAATCCCGTGAACTGAAATTAATCGATCTTTTAAAGAGAGATCAGAGGGCAGACTCATTTGATTATTGGGAAAAGGTACCCTCTGTCCATCAATAATTTCTGCTAATGTAGCATCTTTATGATTTTGTGCATGTCGAGGAAAACTAACAAATACTCGTTTATCGGGGGTTACTGCAATTCCTGAAGGGCCTGGATCTGTAAATTGATCCAGAACCTCTATGCTTCCTGCAGGAATAGCAGAAGGATCACCAGTGTCCCCTAAAGGAGCTGCATAACAGAAAGAACTGCTTTGCAAAAGCATAAATAAAGTAGCGGTTAATAATGTTTTTTTCATAGCAGCTTGCCCGATAGAAGTAAGATTCAGTTAGGTTTAAAAGCGCGTTTTAGAATATTGATATGTTTTTAAAAGGCGTAAATTTATGCTTTATTGATCTTGGCGTAAAACACTGCCCGCAAGATATAAACTCCCACAAATCAAGACACGTATAGCAGAAGACCTACTTTGTTTATTAAGAGTTGAGAGGGCCTCTTTAACTATTCCACCTGATATCGCGTAGTTATCAGATGCTTTGATAATTTCAGAGATTGGCATGGCCAAATGCTGATCTGGTTCGACAACGGCTTGAATAGAGGCACTCAAAGGGATTAAAGGAGCCAAATATTCACGAACATTCTTATTGTCTTTCATTCCAACAATCAAATGCAATGGTTTATCTTGCCATTTATCCTGAATTAATTGTGCCAGTATTTTTCCAGCATCTGGATTGTGACCACCATCTAACCAAATCTCGCTGTCATGAGAAACGAGTTCGGTTAATTTGCCATGAAGTTGTTGTAATCTGGCAGGCCATACTGCTTTGGCGATGCCTTGATAAGCTTGGACAGGGATAGGAAGATTGCTATTTCTGAGCGCAGCAATCGCTAATCCGGCGTTACGAAATTGATGTTGTCCCAAAAGACTGGGTAATGGCAGTTCCAAACATCCTTTTGCATCCTTATAGATCAGTTGGTTTGCTGTTGGTGTGACACTCCATTCTTGATCTTTAATAAAATAAGGAGCGTTCAAAGAAATAGCAGTTTCTTTGATAACAGTTAATGCTTCGGGGGCTTGCTGATCGACAATGACTGGAATATTTTTTTTAATAATTCCAGCTTTTTCAGTGGCAATCTTAGCCAAATTATCCCCTAAGAAAGCTTCATGATCCATGGAAACAGACGTAATCACGCTAACCATTGGCATGATGATATTGGTTGCATCAAAACGTCCACCTAAACCAACTTCAATAATTGCTAAATCAGCAGGATGTTTGGCAAATAAGATAAAAGCAGCAGCGGTTAATACTTCAAAAACAGTAATTGGTTGTTGTTGATTAACGCGCTCGATTTCAATTAGCGTTTCAGATAGTTCTTCTTCACTGACCAATTCTCCGGCGATACGAAAACGCTCCGTCACATCGACAAGATGAGGGGAAGTGGAAACATGAACCTTTAATCCAGCTTCCTCTCCTATAGCTCTTAGAAAAGCACACGTGCTGCCTTTCCCATTGGTTCCAGCAACGTGGATAATATGGGGCATATGACGCTCAGGATTTCCAAGATTATTTAGTAATCTGACCAATCGATCCAAGGAAAGATCAATGAGGGCAGGATATAATTTATTCAGACGTTCTAAAATTTCACCAGAGCGTCCTGAAAATTCTGTAAGAATAGGAGAGGGCGTAGAAGACATTAAACTATGCAACTTTTTTAGAAGGCTGAGCGGTGTTAGATAATAATCTTAGTATTTTAGCTAACGTAGGGCGCAGCTCTTTTCTGCTGGCGACAATATCAACCATGCCATGTTCTAATAAATATTCTGACCGTTGGAAGCCCTCTGGTAATTTTTCATGTACTGTATTTTCAATGACGCGAGGACCAGCAAAGCCAATCAAAGCATTGGGTTCTGCAATATGAATATCACCTAGCATTGCAAAAGATGCTGTCACTCCGCCTGTAGTCGGATCAGTAAAGACGACAATATATGGAATTCCCGCTTCTTTGAGCATTTCAACAGCAATAACGGTACGAGGCATTTGCATCAAGCTGAGCATACCCTCTTGCATTCTTGCCCCACCAGAAGCCGTATATACAATCAAAGGTGTTTTTTGTGCTAAGGCCAAGCGTGCAGCTGCAATAAAACCTTCACCAAATGCGGCGCCCATTGTGCCAGCCATAAATTCAAAAGCCATCACAGCCACAACCGCCTTTTGACCCTCGATGGTTCCATGCGCAACGGCAATGGATTCATCGAGCTGTGACTTGGTTTTGTTTTCTTTTAAACGATCTGCATATTTCTTTTTGTCTTTGAATAGCAAAGGGTCAACAGGTGCTTTTGGTAGGTCAAGACGTGTGTAAGAATTAGGGTCAAACGTCCAGTCGAATCGTTGTGTCACCGAAGTACGCATATGGTGATTACAATGAGGACAAATATTCAGATTTTTTTCTAAATCTTTGATTAACAACATTTGACCACAAGAATCACAGTTTTTCCAGACATTATCTGGAACTTCTTTTTTTAAAAATCCTTGGATTTTAGGTCGAACATATTCGGTAAGCCAGCTCATGAGATAAACCTTTTAGTTTAATAAAATGTTTCAAATAGAATATTGGTTATTTCTGAACGCTATGTGTGCCTTGGGCAAGCAATCTTGCATGCTCAATCACTTTCGTAACGGTATCTTTTGTTGGTTGATTCTTTTCATCCAAAGTAGAGGTCAGCGTTTTTAACAAAGCAGATCCCACAACGGCAGCATCGGCAATTTTTACTGCATTTGCTGTATGTGCAGGCGTGGATAATCCAAAGCCGATAGCAATCGGTAAATCAGAGGCCTCTCTAATCATTGGAATAGCTTTTAGTAAGCTATCGTTACTTGCTGTGCTTGTGCCTGTAATTCCGGCAATGCTGACGTAATAAACAAACCCAGAGGCTTCTTTTAATACCATTTTTAAACGATCAGTAGACGTTGTTGGTGCGACTAAATAAATAATATCGATTTGATGCTTGATTGTATATCGTTTGATATTTTCCATTTCTTCTGGGGGCATGTCAACAATAATTAACCCATCAACTCCGGCTTTGGCAGCATCCTGACAGAATTTTTCGTAACCATAATATTCAACAGGATTGGTGTATCCCATTAAAATAATGGGAGTATGTTGATTACTATTTCTAAATTCTGAGACCAGTTGCAATGTTTTGTGCATGGTCGCACCGGCTTGCAAAGCACGAATAGCAGCCGCTTGCACTGTGGGACCATCAGCCATAGGGTCACTGAATGGCATCCCAACTTCAATTAGATCGGCTCCAGCCTCTGGTAAAGCGTTTAAAATCTCTAAAGAGGTTTGATAATTGGGATCACTTGCCTCTAGATAAGGAATAAAAGCGCCACGTTTTTGTTGTTTTAACGTGGCAAAACAGTCTGCAATACGGCTCACAATTCCACCTTTAAATATTTAGCAACACTATCAATATCTTTATCACCGCGTCCAGAAAGATTAATAATGATAATATCTTCTTTTGACATGGATGGGGCTATTTTTAATGCATGAGCAATAGCATGGGAACTTTCTAGTGCTGGGATAATCCCTTCTTTGGTTGTGCATAGTTGAAATGCGTTGATGGCCTCATCATCGTTAATGGCTACATATTCAACGCGCTTAATATCATTTAACCATGAATGTTCTGGTCCAACACCAGGATAATCTAAGCCAGCACTGATGCTATAAGGTTCAATGATTTGCCCATCTTCATCTTGAAGCAAATAGGTACGATTCCCATGCAATACACCAGGAGATCCACGTTCAATGGAGGCAGCTGTTTCACCACTATCCAAGCCCATTCCACCAGCTTCTACACCAATGAGTTCGACAGTGCTATCGTCAAGGAAAGGATGGAAAATTCCAATTGCATTTGATCCGCCACCAATGGCTGCAATAATTTTGTTAGGTAATCTTCCTTCAGCTTCTAAAATTTGTGCTTTGGTCTCATTACCGATCACACATTGGAAATCGCGTACCATGGCAGGATAGGGATGAGGACCTGCAACTGTTCCCATGAGATAATAGCTATTATGGACATTGGTTACCCAGTCACGCATTCCCTCGTTAATAGCATCTTTTAATGTACCATTTCCTGAGGTCACAGAGACCACTTTGGCGCCGAGTAATTTCATACGAAAGACATTGGGTTTTTGACGCTCAATATCAACAGCACCCATATAAATAACACATTCCATGTTAAATAATGCACAGACAGTTGCAGTGGCAACGCCATGTTGACCAGCACCTGTTTCCGCAATAATACGGGTTTTTCCCATACGACGTGCCAGTAAAATCTGACCCATCACATTATTAATTTTATGTGCGCCAGTATGGTTCAAATCTTCACGCTTTAAGTAAATCTTCGCACCTTGACCAGCATCGGTTAATCTTTGCGCAAGCCATAACGGGCTGGGTCTTCCGACATAATGCTTCAGATAGTAATCAAGTTCCTTTTGAAATGTCGGATCCTTTTGAATATCAGCATATGCTTGCTGTAATTCAAGGATCAAAGGAATTAATGTTTCTGAAACAAAAATACCACCAAAAATGCCAAATCGACCATGATCGTCAGGTCCTTGGCGCAAGCTATTTAAAGGCAGGTCAGATTCACGCCTCACGTTTTTCTCCTCAAAGATAACTTAATAATTTGTAGGGTTTTTAAAACTTAATTCTATAATATACCATTAATCATAAAGTTAGTCTAAATTATATGAATAGCAAGGTTAAATGAGTTGAAAAAATCTTTGTTAATTAGGTGTGAAATCGCTTGATAAAAAGCGCTTGACACGTAAAAAAAATAAAAGTATTTTTTAGCAACAGTTTAGATATTTATATCTAGCATCCCCCCTCGTATGGAATTATGTATTTTTATTTATAATCGTTTGTTTAAATTAAAAATCGCTGTTCATTCAATTTGGATATTTATGGGTTTGAACGATATTTCCTTTTTCATTCATGAGTTTTTCTATAATTAGAGCTATCAATGCAACTTGCCGACCTTAAGGCTCAATCTCCAGCAGAACTTCTTGCATATGCAGAGAGTTTAGAAATTGAGAATGCATCTTCGCTGCGCAAGCAGGATATGATGTTTGCAATCCTCAAAAAATTTGCAGATAATAATCAAGCAATTTACGGGGAAGGCACATTAGAAATCCTTCCTGATGGTTTTGGGTATTTACGTTCTCCCGAATCCAATTATTTGCCAGGACCTGATGATATATATGTATCTCCTGCACAGTTAAGACGATTTAGCTTAAGGACTGGGGATACAATTTCAGGTGAAATTCGCGCGCCTAAAGAGGGTGAACGTTATTTCTCTTTGTTGAAAGTGGATTCTATTAATTTTCAAGATCCAGAAGCCGTCCGCCATCGGATTAACTTTGATGATTTAACGCCGTTATTTCCAAATGAGCGTTTGAAAATGGAAATTCCATCGTTGATGGAAGGCAAAAACGCAAATAAAGATTTTACGCATCGTGTGATTGATTTGGTGACGCCGATTGGTAAGGGACAACGTGCTTTGGTCGTTGCTCCTCCTAGAACAGGTAAAACAGTCATGTTGCAAAATATTGCAACTGCGATTGCGACCAACCATCCAGAAGCAGTATTGATCGTTTTATTGATCGATGAGCGTCCAGAAGAAGTCACAGACATGATTCGTTCCGTGAAGGGTGAAGTGGTTTCTTCGACATTCGATGAACCAGCCAATCGTCATGTTCAAGTCGCTGAAATGGTATTGGAAAAAGCCAAGCGCTTGGTTGAGCATAAACGTGATGTGGTGATTTTATTAGATTCGATCACTCGTTTAGCCCGTGCTTATAACACGGTCGTTCCATCATCTGGTAAAGTATTAACAGGTGGTGTGGATGCAAATGCCTTACAACGTCCAAAACGGTTCTTTGGTGCGGCCCGTAATATTGAAGAGGGCGGTTCGTTAACCATTATTGCAACAGCATTGATTGATACGGGCAGCCGTATGGACGAAGTGATCTTTGAAGAGTTTAAAGGCACAGGTAATGCTGAGTTAATCTTGGACCGTAAATTGGCTGATAAACGTACATTCCCTGCGATTGATATTACCAAGAGTGGTACTCGTAAGGAAGAGTTACTTGTGGATCGTGCTAGCCTTTCGAAAATCTGGGTATTACGCCGTATCTTGGCACCAATGGGAACCATGGATGCGATGGACTTCTTGCTTGATAAATTAAAATACAGCAAGAATAACCAAGATTTCTTTGATGCAATGAATACGTAATCTTGAACAAATAAGTTAAAAGCCAGATTTTTTCATTAAAAACTGGCTTTTTTTATTTGAAAAGCTGTTCCATTTTCAATAAATATTCTTTTGTTTCAATACCTTCTCCGCCTGAATATCCTCCAAGTCCATTTTTACCGATTACTCTGTGGCAGGGAATAATCAGAGGGATAGGGTTGGCTCCATTGGCACCTCCAATAGAACGAGGGCCGCCCCCTACGATCTTTACAAGGTCTTGATAAGAGCAGGTTTCTCCATAAGGAATATCTTTTAAAGCCTGCCAAACTTTGAGTTGATAGTTGGTACCAAAAGGGCGAACAGGTAAATCAAACTGTTTTAACTGACCGTCAAAATAAGCGTTAAATTGTTTCTTAGCTTCGATTAATAAAGGCGTCTCTTCCTGAAGACTTCCCCATCCCCAATCAACAGAAACGATAAATCCATCATCTTCGGCAATGCTGAGTTCCCCTACGGGGGAGTGAAATGATATTTGTGACATATAGAATAAACTTTATTTGTTATAGATTGTTCAGAATATTATATTGTATGAAGAATAAAAAGAAAGAATGATTTATGTTGTTTTCATTCTTTAGAGTAAGTAAGAAGTTAATGCTTCTTTGAATTTGCTTTTAATGTATGACAGGCATCTTTATTATTGTGTAAACAGGCGACAATAAAATAGTCATTTGCTGTTTTTAAGTCTTTTTTCATACCTAGCCCTTGTTGATACATTTTACCAAGTAGATACATTGCTTGCAAATTATCATAACATTTATATTTAAATGCTGTTTCTAAAATGGTTTTTGTTTTTCGATAATCCTTTGGCACAAATTGCCCATTTATATAGAGTTGTGCCAACATAATTTCAGGAATGCCTTGAGAGTAAATGGCCGTTTCTTCGTAATATCTTAATAAGCGAATATATTCTTGTAATTGTTGAATGCCATTTTGAATTTCATCACGAGAGTGGTGTAACTTGATTGCAATGACACCTGACAATCCATGAATGGTTTGATATAGAGGTTGATCTACTAACCCATGTTCACACATCATCATAGGTACCCCTTTTTTTGCATCTTGTTCTGCGTATTCGTTACATAGTTTTGCATCATTATGTAATTTTTCTTCAAAACTACCCAGCAAGATTTGTGCTTTTGTATAGTCATCTGAATTTTGGGCGTGATTAATATTAAATGTGATCATTTTAAAAAACCATCGATTGCTATGTTGATGCAATATTTTGACAAGATAAAAACGGGCTTTATTCTGATCTTTTGGAACATCTTTTCCTTGTGCATAAAGAATAACCAAAGCAAGTAGAGCTTGTTCATTATTTTTTGCAGCTGCGACTTCTAACAATGGTAATGTTTGATGAATGTTGTTATTTCTTAAAGGTATTTCTGATAAGTTTGGTAACGTCTGCGCATCATTCTCTTGATGAGTTGTCTCAGTTGAAAATTCTTTAAGTTTTTGAATTAATGAAGTTTTTATGTCTGGATCTTGATCTTTGTTTGCGCGATAATACCATAATTGAGCAAAGCCATAACTATAGAGCTCTGAGCCTTCTTTATAATAGTTTTTGGCTATGATGGTTTTAGCTTCTGTGCTACCAAGATTTGCTGCTTTTATTAAAAATTTGAGACCTAACTGTTCTTTACGAAAGACATTTTGCCCATCTATTAATTGTTGTCCATATTGAATCAGTAAATTTGAATTACGTGTTCTTTGTGCGTTGTCTATAAGGATATCTGTATTTTTCTTGCGTTGTATTAATTCTTCTGTCTCTTTGATTTGTCTCGTAAAACTATTTTTCTTTTGCGTCTCTCCTTTTTTATACCATGCGAGGGCGGTTTCATAATTTTGTGGAACTATTTTGCCTACTGTATAGATTTTACCTAGATACTCTACACCACAATGATTGTTATTTTGATAGGCTTTTTTTGCCCATTCAATGGCTTTGGCATATCCTACTTTATTTTGTTGGTCATTGTAAAATGTGATGATTTGACATTGGGCTGGTTGATAATTTGAATTGGCTAGGGGCAAAAGAATATTCATCCCTTGATAATGATCCTCTTTTACATGGTCATAGCCTCTGTAAATCATGCTTCCAAGTTCAAATTGTGCATCTTTATGGCCTTGTTGAGCTGCTTTTTCATACCACGTTTTTGCTTGAACAAGATCGGATCCTAGTTTCTTTTGATATAACTGACCCATATTATATTCAGCGTTCGCATCACCAGTATTCGCTATTTTTAACCCAAGCTCAATGGCTCTAGCTTTAGCATGATACTTGTTATCAGAACTGCTATGAGAGGTAAGTACATTCGTGATTTCTATCATCTGTGGTATATTAGCATGTTCGGCAGCACGATTAAGCCATTTCATGGCTTTGTTTTTACTATTAAGCTCGTCATTCTTAGAATCAGAATACTTATCAAAGTAATGTTTTCCCAATTCTATTTGAGCATAAATATTATTTTTAGAAGCAAGTTTTTTCGTGATCTTCAGTGCCTTTTTTCTGGTTTCTTCATGATCGTTTAAAATATTTACAGCGCTCATTTGCTCTTTGGGTGTACCATATTTTATAGCATCATTCAGTAATTGAATGGCTTCCTTATCATTATCGTCAAAATAGATGTTGGCGAGTTTAATTTTTGCATAAATATCGCCTTGGTTTGCTTGTTGTTGTAACAATGGAATATCATCACGATAATATTCTGCAACAACATTGGATGGGATGGCAGCAACTAAACTTGCGGTAATCAGCAAAATATATTTTAATTTCATTCAAGTTCTCTGGGTGTAACACGCTTTGATTATTTTGATTGATAATAGTATTTATATTCATATAGACCTAGGAATATATGAATTTGATGGTATATGAAAAAATGATGATTGATTGTTATGCGGAGATTATTTCTGGAAAATCCATGGGTAATATTATTATCGGGGATAACATTGCGAATTTGCAGAAATGTTATATCGCGACTATATAATATTGACAGCGCTTTATGACGATAAAATTTATGGTAAGGAATATTGTTGTTATCAAGTAAATCATGGACTTTTAACCATCAATACTTGGTTAAATGGTATTATTTTTAACATCACATGTGACCAAAATATTAAAGGATCATACAAAGATAAAATTTACACAGGTATATCAGTTGGTGAATTATTATCGTTATCTACTCATCAAATGATTGTTGACGATGATTATTTATATGTAGACCATGATTTTGGGTTGAGGTTATTGATGCCAACAGGTTGTGATGATATTCAACAATTGCCAATAAATCTGGTTTTTAAACAAACTTGTGTTCATGAACCCCACATTTTCGAATAAACCATTTCTTTATATCTTGTTTAATTGAGAAAAATATATAAATACTCTGGATAAAGATCTTCTTTTTGGTGTAAAAGAGGTCAATATTGTCTATCAAAGACGATTACAATTTTTATCATGATTGTATAAGTTAAGCCATCATCCATGAATGTATTTACTTCTTCTCAGTCTACAATTTTTGCTTTGGCAACTGCTTCTGGTCGCGCTGCGGTTGCAATTATGCGCATCAGTGGTCCTTTGACGTTCTCTATTTTGGAAAAACTTTGTCAAACTGTGCCAAAGGTCAGACAAGCCTCTGTTCGACAATTATGGAGAAGAGGCGATCAAGATGAGTTATTAGATCAAGCTTTGGTTATTTGGTTTAAGGGGCCAAATAGTTATACGGGTGAAGATAGTGCAGAGCTGCATTTACATGCAGGCCCAGCTGTTATAGATGCGGTTGCTGATGCGTTGGTTTATTATGGCGCACGGCCTGCACAGGCGGGTGAGTTCAGTAAACGAGCTTTCTTGAATGGTAAAGTTGACTTGTTGCAAGCAGAAGGTATTTCCGATCTTGTAGAGGCTGAAACGCAAGCTCAACGTCGCCAGGCACTGGAACAGACAGAAGGTGGTTTGAGTATTGTCTATCAAGGATGGGCTCAAAAACTTCGTGAAGTTTTGGCATTTCAGGAGGCACTCATTGATTTTCCTGATGAAGATTTGCCTGAGGAAGTCGAAGAGAATTTAAAGAATACGATCAATAATTTACATCAAGAAATGAAGAGTCATTTAAATGATGCTGGTCGTGGTGAGCGTTTGCGTCGTGGGTTGGTGTTTGCGATATTAGGGGCTCCTAACGCAGGCAAATCAAGTTTGTTAAACCTATTAGCAGATCGTGATGCTGCGATTGTCACGGAACAAGCGGGAACTACTCGTGACGCGATTGAGGTTCGGGTTGTGCTAGGTGACGTTCCTGTAACGTTGGTAGATACGGCTGGGTTGCGTGAAACACAAGATCTGATTGAAGCAGAGGGAATTAAGCGCGCACAGAAAATTGGTCGAGAGGCAGATTGTGTGTTATGTCTAACTGATGCTTCTGTTGATGTGTCTGAACCAGAAGTTGAGTGTGATTTTTGGGTTAGAACGAAAAAAGATCTTAATGTTTCACGTGAAACATTGAAACGAAATGATAACAAAAATTTGTATATTAGCGTTAAAACAGGCGAAGGCATTGCCCATTTAAAACAAGTTCTTGCAGAAAAAGCAAAGTTTTTAACGGCAAGGCAGGGGCCACCCCCTTTGACAAGGGTGCGCCATCGTTTGGGGATAGAAGAATGTGTTCAACATTTGGAGGAAGCTCAACGATTGGACTGGCCAGAATTAAGAGGGGAAGAATTACGCCTCGCGATGCAAAGTTTGGGTAGATTAACAGGCACGATTGGTGTAGAGGATTTGTTGGATACAATTTTCAGTCAATTCTGTATTGGTAAATAAGTGTTGGTTGATCAAGCAATGAAAATGAGCAAAAGATAATGGTTAATGAAAAATACGATGTCATTGTTGTAGGTGGTGGTCATGCTGGCAGCGAAGCCGCGGCTGCTTCTGCACGTATGGGCGCAAAAACATTATTGTTAACGCATTATCAACATACGGTTGGGACGATGTCTTGCAATCCTGCAATTGGTGGGATTGGTAAAGGGCATTTGGTGCGTGAAATTGATGCAATGGATGGCATCATGGCGCAAGCAGCTGATCGAGCTGGCATTCATTTTAAACTTTTAAATCGCTCTAAAGGGCCTGCAGTCCATGGCCCACGCGCTCAAGCTGATCGTATTTTGTATCGCCAAGCAATACAGGATCTGTTGGCAGCTACGCCTAACTTAACAATTGTGGAGGGGGCTGTTGCTGACTTGCGCGTTGGGCAAGGAAACTGTATTCAAGGGGTTGTTTGTGAAGATGGACGTGAATTTGTTTCTGGTGCTGTTGTATTAACGACGGGAACCTTTTTACGAGGTGTGATTCATATTGGTGAGAAGAGTAGTCCTGCAGGGCGTGTTGGTGAAGATCCAGCAACATTGTTGGGTGCACGTTTAGAAGCGCTTGGACTCAGAATGGGACGTTTGAAAACAGGAACGCCACCTCGTTTATTAAGAACCAGTATTGATATGGAAAGTCTGGCTGAAGATAAAGGTGATGAACAACCAGAATTCTTTAGTCGTTTTACGTCCAAAGCGTATAACCCAATGGTGTCATGTCGTATTACGGCAACCACGCCTGAAACGCATCAAATCATTCAAGATAATATTCATCGTTCAGCCATGTATGGTGGATCAATTACGGGAAAAGGGCCTCGATATTGTCCGTCGATCGAGGATAAAATTGTGCGTTTTGCTGGGCGTGATCGTCATCAATTATTCTTGGAACCAGAAGCATTGCCTCATCATGAAGGTGGAGATTTGATTTACCCGAATGGGATTTCAACAAGTTTAGCAGAAGAAATCCAAGAAAGAATGGTGCATTCTATTCCTGGGTTAGAAAATGCCGTGATTGTACGTCCTGGCTATGCAGTAGAGTATGATTTTATTGACCCACGTTCATTGAATCCTACGTTGGAATTGCCCCAATATGCAGGTCTGTTTTTAGCTGGACAAATTAATGGAACGACAGGTTATGAAGAGGCTGCAGCGCAAGGGTTGTTGGCTGGATTAAATGCAGCATTACATGCAAGTGGATCGGATAAAATTACCATTGATCGTAGTCAAGGTTATATTGGAGTGATGATCGATGATTTAACTACGCAAGGGGTTACAGAACCTTATCGTATGTTTACTTCACGTGCGGAATATCGGTTGACGTTGCGTGCAGATAATGCGGATGTCCGATTAACGCCATTAGGTGAACAGCTAGGATGCGTTGGTGCAGAACGTTTAGCATTATATCGTCAAGATCAAAACTATATCCAACAAGCAGTCGAGCGGGCGAGGGAAGAGAAGTTTTTACCTAAAACTCTATTGGAACAAGGATTGACAATCTCCTCTGATGGACGTTGGCGTTCTTTTTTCGAGGTGCTTTCATTGATGCCTTCACAGGAATCAATATCTCAATTAGCCCCTTGGTTTGTTGAGCTCCCTAAAAATATTCAAGAATATGTACGAACAGAAGCACGATATGATGGGTATTTAGTAAGGCAAGCACGTGAAATACGGCAATTAGATCAAGAAGCAAAAATTACGTTCCCTGTAGATTTAGACTACAAGCAAATCGGTGGATTAAGTCGTGAAATGCAGGAACGTTTAGAGGCTGTAAGGCCTGTTAGCTTCAGCGCAGCACAGCGTATAGCTGGGGTAACGCCTTCGGCTTTGATGGCGATTTTGGCACATATTCGCAGCTTGGATGGGGTATCAAAGCATGCAGTTAAAGAATGAAGATGCTAATTTATTAGAAAATGTTTCACGTGAAACAAAAGAAAAACTAGAGCTTTATGTTTCTTTATTACAGCAATGGAATACCAAGATAAATCTTGTCTCAAAACAAACGATCGATCAAATATGGGATCGTCATATTTTGGACAGTTTGCAATTGGCAAGTTTTATTGATCCATCCGTTGGGTCGATTGCTGATTTTGGCTCTGGTGGAGGGTTTCCTGGGTTGGTGTTGGCGATTGTGACAGGAATACCAATAACGCTTATTGAATCTGATATGCGTAAGACTGTTTTCTTACGAGAAGTTGCCAGGCAAACGCAAGCAAACGTTAATATTTTATGTAAACGTATTGAACAAGTAGATATTCCTTCTGTGGATGTGATTACAGCAAGAGCCTTGGCTTCTTTAGAGATTTTGCTGTCATTTTCTGAAAATAGAGTTAAAGAAAATGGATATTGTTTGTTTCTAAAAGGTCGGCAAGTCGATGATGAAATCGCAGAAGCACAGCAAAATTGGGAATTTGACTACTTGAAAATTCCTAGCAAGACCAGCTCCGATGGGGTTATAGTAAAAATCAATCAATTTAGACATATTGTGTAAGAAGTATGACCGAGAAAAATAAAAAACAAAAGACACCTCATATCTTGGCAATCGCCAATCAAAAAGGAGGGGTTGGGAAAACGACAACAGCAATTAATCTGGCAACAGCATTGGCAGAAAAGAAAAAAGTTTTATTGATTGATTTAGACTCTCAGGGGAATAGTTCCACAGCATTAGGCGTTGATTATAATGATCGTGCTCTTGGAACCTATAATTTGTTGATCGATGGGGCCGTCAGTGAAGAAATGATTAAACAAGGAATTGTTCCTAATTTATCATTGATTACGGCTGATGGAAATTTGGCTGGTGCAGAGTTAGAATTGATCGATGTTGAAAAGCGGGAATTTCGGTTAAAGAATGCGTTGGCGACTTTACCTCAATATTATGATTATATTTTAATTGATTGCCCACCCAGTTTAGGCATGTTGACGTTAAATGCTTTGGTTGCTGCAAATGGATTGATTGTGCCATTGCAATGTGAGTTTTTGGCATTAGAAGGAATTAGCCATCTTGTTAAAACGATCACAAGAGTGCAAAAATCTTTAAACCCTGAATTAGATATCAGAGCCATTGTTTTAACAATGTATGATAAACGTAATAAGCTTTCTGAACTGGTTGCTGAAGATACCAAAGCATTCTTTGGTGAAAAAGTTTGTAAAACGGTAATTCCTAGAAATATTCGTATTTCAGAAGCTCAAAGTTATGGTAAACCCATTATGCTATATGATCGTAGATCTGCAGGGGCTGTGGCTTATATGAGCCTTGCCAAAGAGCTGACACGTCGTTTTCAATAGGGTAAAAAGGTAGATCGTTATGGCTGGTAAAAAAGGGCAAGAGAAGGCGCGTTTGGGAAGAGGCTTAGCTGCTTTATTAGGAAATGCGGTAGAAGAAACTGTACAGCGTTCTCAAAAAAATAGCGCAGATTTATCCGATGCGCCAATATCTTTATTGAATGTGCCAATTGAATTTGTTGAGCCTGGTCCTTTTCAACCTCGTCAGGTCATGATGCCAGAAGCATTACAAGAGCTAGCGGATTCAATCAAGCATCATGGTATTTTACAACCCTTATTAGTGCGCGAGAAACCAGGGTCTCAAGGGCATTACCAGATTATTGCAGGAGAGCGTCGTTGGCGTGCAGCGCAGCTTGCAACTATTCATGAGGTTCCCGTTCGTGTTTGTCAGCTTAGTGACAGTGACGCGATGGCTGCGGCTTTGGTTGAGAATTTGCAGCGTGCAGATTTAAATATCGTTGAGGAAGCTGAAGGTTTTTCTAGGTTATTAGAAGAATTTGAACTGACACAAGATGAGTTGGCTTCGGCTGTTGGAAAATCGCGTCCTCATATCGCAAATACTATTCGTTTATTACAGTTGCCACAGGAAGTTCGTCAGTTTTTGAAAGAGGGAAAATTGACAGCCGGGCATGCAAGAGCGTTATTAATGCATCCCGATCCTGTAGCTGCTGCAAAAGAAGTGATACAACGTGGACTAACTGTACGTCAAACCGAAGAGTTGGTAAAGCGCGATCAAGAAAAGAAACCAAGAACGCACAAGGAAATAGAGCCTTTGGACGCAGAAATCAAACTGCTTGAAAAAGATTTGCGCAGCAAATTAGGATTGAATATTCAAATCAAATTTGATGGTAAAGGCGGCTCTGTGCAAATTTACTATAAATCTTTGGAACAATTTGATGAGTTATTGGGATTGTTAAAAAAATAAATAATTACAGTTTTTTTATTGAGATTATTTTTTTGCTCTGTTTGTTTAAAAAATTGTGACCTTTAATATGTCGAAGAAATTATTAGGCGTTTCGAGATGAGGGGTAATTTTGTATGCAAAAATAGCCTTACGAGACCATATTAATCTCCTAAAAATACCGTGGCTACGCAACTTATCCGATAATGGGATATGATATATCAGTAAAACATCTGGTTTTGGTCAATCTAGGATGTTCGTTGATATAGCGATTAATATTATGTTTTTTAGGTCGATAATTTGAGTTATAGATATATAAAATATTTGCAACTTTGTAAAAATAATTCTGTTTTCTCTATAAACCGCATAAATAATTAATAGAAATTTACGGAATTACTGAGATTTAAAACTTGTATTTTAAATGAGGCTTTGATATTGATAATGGCAATTCTTAGATGGGTGCATAGCTCAGTTGGTAGAGCAGCTGACTCTTAATCAGCGGGCCCAAGGTTCGAACCCTTGTGCACCCACCAAGCTTAGACAGATATAGCTAATATCATATAGCAGCATTTCTATTTTTTCTTTTCAGCATAAAAAATGCCTGTAAAATAATCAAAATAAAAGCAGCAATAACTGTTGCAGGGCCAATGCCAGCCAATTCACAGTAATGAATAGAGACATAAAGCATAGGTAAGAAAATTAAGACATCAATCCCCTTGGCACAAATGGCTCCACTCGTGTTGCCTGTCGTAATTAAAATAGGTTCCAATGACATTCCCCAGGTTAAAATGAGCTCTGCTCCTGCTAGCCAATATAAGAGGGTAAGGGTCTCAGGGGGCGGGTCCTTGTGCAAGAGTAAATGCATAATGGGCACGGCAATGTAGGGCAGAACTAAAAGAACAAGAGAGGTAAAAACGCCTGCTGATATTGTAATTTGTGATGCCATTTTATAGAGATGAGAAGGTTTATTGCTCTGCCAAGAACGCACCATTTCTGGGTATAAAGTGGATTGTAATAAGACAATTGGTTTTGCCATGGCCTCTGCGATTTTATTGGCAATATTATAATATCCAGCAGCAATGGGGCCCAAAATCCCGCCAATAACGAGCGTTGTAACTTGTTTAAATGCCAAAGAAAACGTCATATTTAAATTAGTGTTCCAAGCAAATCTCCATATTCCAGGTAAATCTTTTGTTAACCCGTGATTGATTCCTTTTAAAAAGTTTTTTAATAATCCATGTAGATGTAATTGGTATAATGCAAAAGCAAGAAAAGTGGTCAGGTTGATAATTGCTGCCAACATCCATATTCCTACGGCATCTGCCAGTCCACCCCCGATTAAAATCAAGCAAACCATTCCTAAGACGCGAATAAAATTGGCGACAGTCCCTTGTATCGCGATAAGGTCATATCTATTCAGTAGTCTTAAAATTCCATTGGAAGTGGCACTGGTTGTGAAAATAACGCTGAAACTGTAAAAAATGCCTAAGTAACGCCATTCAGCGGGCCATCCCAAATAAGAACTGAAATAAATAGCGCATAATAAACCAACAATAAGCGCAAAGACGCCACTACAAATATCTAGGAAAAATGAAAATCGTAATACACGTTGTAATAAAGGAATATCCTTGTTTTTATAGGGTTTGAATCCATAATGTAATACGGTTTGCCAAGACTGAAACTCGGCCAAATCGCCAATGGTTTGGGAAAAAGAATGTATTAAAATAAGAAAGCCATAGCCTTTATCTCCTAATAGATGGGTGGTTAAAGAAATTTGTAACAGACCAAGGGGGACGTTAACAGCTTTACCGCTTAATAATTTTAAAAGATTACGCCCTGAACGTCTTAAACTACCCGTATTAGAAGGGGGAGTGGTTGTATGCAACACTATATATTCCCCAATGGTTGATAATTTTAATCATTGTAAAGTTTCTTGTAGATCTCGTTATCTTAGATTTATCAGGCTTACTTCATATAATTTAAATGAAATAAGATCTTTATTGTTCAAAACACGGGATATTCATTGATTGTTAATCCACGCCAATGATTTTGGTTATTTTCTAAAATGGTTAGAGAGAGGTTTACAATAGAAAGTGACAATGCAGAATCTACGGGAATCTTTAAACTATGGGCAATGGCGGCTCTAATTGCACCCCCATGAGAGATAATAATGACGTCTTGCCCTTGATGTGTTTGGGTAAGTTGTTCTAACCTTTTTCCAACGCGTTTTGTTACATCATACATTGTTTCACCATTGGGAGGTATTTCTTTAGCGCAAAAAGGCCAAAAAGGATGAGGAGGATATTGATAATATTGATTAGCTACCCCATGGGCTTTTCCTTGCCAATCTCCGAGATGTTGTTCTATGAAAGAATCGTCTATTTGAATAGGACATTGTCCATAACCAGCGTTTTGGATTAGTTTGGCAGTATCTTGTGTTCGGGAAAGCGACGTTGTGAACCAAGATGTTGATTGGGGTAGCCTGTTCGCTAAATGTTGATAAATATGGTGCTGCTGCTTTATGTGATCTGGGCATAATAAGACGTCCATAGTGCCATAAAGATATTCTCTGTCTTTTTGATTAACAATAGCGTGGCGGACAAACCAAAAACGTGTTGTGTTTTGTAATAACGTAGGATTATCTAAAAATTGATACGTATTTTTTGTCATTTTAATTTGATGAAATCCCAGAATAGATGAAGATGCTTAGCTTTATTTAAGATACCTTATTATCAAAGAAAGTAAATTACTTGATATTATGTATAGACAAGGCTAAAAAAGAACAAAGTTTTGACTTTAAAGTTTTTTAAAGGTGTATTTTAGTTATGCAAATCCTTGTTACGGGCGGTTGTGGTTTTATTGGTTCTGCTGTGGTTCGTCATTTGATTCATAATACCAAACATTCAGTGGTCAATGTTGATGTATTAACTTATTCAGCTTCTCTTGAAACGGTTGCTGAAATTGAGCAAGACGATCGGTATCATTTTTGTCAGGTGAATATCACGGATGCCGTGGCACTAACAAAAGTTTTTGAAGAATTTAAGCCAGATGCAGTGATGCATCTAGCTGCAGAATCTCATGTTGATCGGTCGATTGATGGTCCTGGGGTGTTTGTTGAAACAAATGTTGTTGGTACGTATACTTTGTTGAACGTGGCGTATGAATATTGGAAAAATTTGACTGAAGATCAGAAAAAGAATTTCCGTTTTCATCACATTTCAACCGATGAGGTTTTTGGTCATCTTGAAATCAACGACCCACCATTCACAGAAACAACCCCCTATGATCCCCGTAGTCCATATTCTGCATCAAAAGCAGCTTCAGATCACTTAGTGCGTGCTTGGTTTCATACTTATGGATTACCAACGTTCGTTACAAATACGACAAACAACTATGGTGTTTGGCATTTCCCAGAAAAGTTAGTCCCTTTGATTATTATTAATGCTTTAGAGGGCAAAGACTTACCTGTTTATGGTAAGGGCGATAATATCCGTGACTGGTTATTTGTTGAAGATCATGCCGAAGCATTAGTAAAAGCAGTTGAGATTGGTGAGCCAGGTGAAACTTATGCAATTGGTGCAAAACAACCTAGAACTAATTTAGATGTTGTAAAAGCAATTTGTTCTATTTTAGATGAGTTAAGACCAGATTCAAATGGCAAATACGAACGGTTAATTAAATTCGTAGGCGATCGTCCTGGCCATGATTTCCGTTATGAAATTGATCCTTCTCATGCTGAAAAATCCTTAGGTTGGAAAGCAAAGCACAATTTTGAAACTGGGATTCGTAAGACGGTTCAATGGTATTTAGATAACCAAGAATGGTGGCAATCTATTCGTGATAAGCGGTATAGTGGTCAACGCTTAGGTATGAAATAAGGAAGCCAAGATGCAAGAAAAACCAATGAAGGGGATTGTACTAGCGGGGGGATCTGGAACCCGTTTACATCCATTAACCTTGGCATCTAGTAAACAATTATTGCCTGTTTATGATAAGCCTATGATCTATTATCCGTTGTCGACATTAATGTTAGCGGGCATTCGGGATATTATGATTATATCAACCCCACAAGATACCCCTCAATTTAAAAGGCTATTGGGCGATGGATCTGATTGGGGCGTAAATTTTGAATATTGCGTTCAGCCCAAGCCCGATGGATTAGCGCAGGCCTTTGTTCTTGGTAAAGATTGGTTGGACGGTGCACCGTGTGCGTTGGTTCTTGGGGATAATTTAATATTCGCAGATCATCTAAGTATCCTTTTACAGCAAGCTGCACAACGTCAGAATGGTGCAACAGTATTTGCGTATCAAGTACGTGATCCCGAGCGTTATGGTGTTGTTTCTTTTGACGAAGATGGTAGAGCACAACAAATCATTGAAAAACCAATTGATCCACCATCAAACTGGGCTGTAACAGGATTATATTTCTATGATTCTAAAGTGACAGAGTATGCTAAAGAAGTAAAACTTTCTCCCCGTGGAGAGTATGAAATTACTGATCTCAATAAAATGTATCTTGATAATCAAGAGCTGCGCGTTGAACGGCTAGGGCGTGGGTGTGCATGGCTGGATGCAGGCATGCCAGACAGTTTGATGCAAGCAGGGACTTTTGTACAAACAATTCAGTCTCGTCAAGGAATGTTAGTTGGCTCACCAGAAGAAGTGGCTTTTCGTCGTGGATTTATTGATGCTGACCAATTGCGTGTATTAGCTAAAAGAGTACACAAAACTGAATTAGGTCGTATGTTATTTGAATTAGCAAATGATGTTCACCATAAAGATAATAAACAATTGTAAAGAGATAGACGCATGAAGATAGAATTTTTAGCTATTCCTGAGGTTGCTCTTATTACGCCCCCTCGTTTTCAAGATAATCGTGGTTTTTTTTCTGAAACCTATAATGCAGAACGGTTAAAAGAAGCAGGAATCCATTTGCCTTTTGTACAAGATAATCAAAGTCTTTCTACTCAAAGAGGTGTCGTTCGTGGGTTGCATTGTCAATTAGAACCTCATGCACAAGGAAAGCTTGTTCGTTGTACTCAAGGTTCTATTTGGGATGTGGCGATTGATGCTCGTACGGGGTCTCCAACTTATGGTAAATGGGTTGGCGCAGAGCTCTCTGCAGATAATTGGTCACAATTATGGATTCCACCTGGGTTTCTACATGGTTTTTGTACGTTAACTGACAACGTAATGGTACAATATAAATGCACAGGTTTGTACGATAAAGCGAGTGAACGTGCAGTTCGTTGGGACTGTAAAGATCTTGCGATTGATTGGCCGATTAAGCCAGAAGAAGCAATCTTGTCTGATAAAGATGCACAAAATCCAGGGTTTGCCGAAGCAAAGGGCTGGTTTTCATATTCAAAATAGGGGAATATTAATGACAATTCTTGTTATCGGCGGAAAGAATGGACAATTAGCGGAATCATTTAAACTCTTAAATAATGATCGTTTAATGTTTGTTGGTCGTCCAGAATTTGATTTTACACAACCTGATACATTAAAGAGCGTTTTTCAAGGCGATCAGAGGCCCGAATTGATTATTAATACAGCAGCTTGGACTGCGGTTGATGCTGCTGAAACCAACCAAGAAGATGCTTATTTAGTCAATCGTGATGGCCCTGCACAATTAGCAAAATTATGTGCTGTTTATGATGTGCCATTGATTCACGTTTCAACAGATTATGTTTTTTCTGGTGATAAAGGTTCGTCTTATACAGAAACGGATCCTGTTTCTCCTGAAACTGTTTATGGTGCAAGTAAGGCCGAGGGCGAGCAAGCTATTTTGGCTGCTCAACCTAATAGCGTGATTTTAAGAACAGCTTGGGTTTACTCTGCTCATAATAAAAACTTTGTTCTCACAATGATTAATGCTGGTGCGAAAAATCCTGCACTAAAAGTTGTTGGTGATCAACATGGTAACCCAACTTGTTCTGATGATTTGGCTTGGGCAATTATGCAAATTGCTGATCGTTATTTAAAAGAAGGTTGGAATTCAGAGTGGAACGGTATTTACCATGCTGTTGGCACTGGGGATGCAACTTGGTATGAGTTGGCTACAGAAGCATTGCAACAAGCAGCTCAATATGGTCAGAAAATGCCAGAAGTATCAGCGATTAAAACAGAGGATTGGCCAACCCCTGCAAAACGTCCACAAGATTCTCGTTTAAATACAGATAAGTTATATCAAGTATTTAACGTGCGTTTGCCTAAATGGCAGGATAGTGTGGCAAAAGTCGTGAAAACAGTTTTTAGCGCTTGATTTTTCTAAGATATATTTAGATGAAAATCCCTGAGATAATCAGGGATTTTTTATTGGGTTATCCATTATTTCAGCATATGTGCTGACGTAAATATCATTTGTTAGCTTATAAAATAGTTTTTCTTAGATGATGAATTATTACGAATGTTGTAGCTGTATATGTCTCACCAATAGTTACAGAAAACGATATAGATTTGGGTATTTATCTTTGATCTTTATTAATGTGTTCAAGTAGATAAACTTGAACTATTTGAGTTTATGAACAGGCTCTTTTTATAGTGACATGTCTTTTCGAGTTATTCATAAGATATTCAATTGCTGTAATTCAGAAATCATATGTTTTGGAGGCTCAGCAGTTGCAGAGAGGGGAGGGGATAAAGGCAAGGAAATCTCACGACTAAAGAGATGTAAATAATGTTCTTTATCGCCCTTAGGATTATAAATTGTATCCCCAATAATAGGATGTCCTAGGATCGCGCAGTGTGCTCTGGCTTGATGAGTGCGTCCTGTTAAAAGCTTTAATTCAAGGCAACTTATATGACCATTTGACCCCAATAACTTCCATTGAGTCGAAGCAGACTGCCCTGTTGGATTTGCTTGCATTGACCATTGTTTATTTTTGGTGATTTTTAAAAGTGGTGTATCAATTTTTCCGTAATTTTCTTTCGGTTTTCCGTGTACGATTGCCCAATATATTTTTGTGACTTGTTTGGTGTCGAAACAATGTTGTGCATTGATTAGGGCTTGTTTACGCAAAGCAATAACCAAACATCCCGCAGTATCTTGATCTAGCCGATGAACTAACCAAGGGCCATCTTTCCGCTTTGACATCATCGGGAAGAAATCTTCAACAGATTGTTGCGTGGTATGCTTGTTATTATAAACAGGCATACCTGCAGGCTTGTTGATAATAATATAGTAATTATTTTGAAACAAAATAGGGAAAGGAAGCACCATGTGATGATCTTATTCGTTTGGCAGTTTATTGATTAAAATTTCTCTTTTCCCAACATGATTTGCGGGACTTACGATGCGTTCTTTTTCCATTTGTTCGATAATCTTCGCAGCACGATTATAGCCTATGGATAAATGGCGTTGAATGAAAGAAGTGGAAGCTTTTCCTTCTTTTACAACTAAAGCAATGGCTTGATTATATAGTTCATCATCATTATTATTACCTCCAGAACGTCCAGTGTTATTATTTTCCTCGACAGGTTCAGCGGTTACATCTTCAACGTAAATAGGTTCGCCTTGTTGACGTAGATGATGAACTACCTTATCGACCTCGTCATCGGAAACAAAAGGACCATGCACACGTTGAATACGCCCACCGGCTTGCATGAATAGCATATCCCCTTGGCCTAACAATTGTTCTGAACCTTGCTCACCCAAAATAGTTCTACTGTCGAATTTACTAATCACTTGAAAGGAGATACGTGTCGGAAAATTGGCTTTGATAGTGCCCGTAATCACATCAACAGAAGGGCGTTGCGTTGCCATAATCACATGAATACCAGCAGCACGCGCCATTTGAGCCAAACGTTGCACGGCGGCTTCGATATCTTTACCTGCAACCATCATCAGATCAGCCATTTCATCAATGACTACGACGATATAAGGGAAATGCTCTAGTGGAATTTGCTGTTCTTCAAAGGTAGGTCTGCCTGTTTCTGTGTCAAATCCAGTTTGTACACGACGTGTCATAACCTTGCTTTGGTTACGTGCATTGGTAATCCGTTGATTATAACCATCAATATTTCGCACACCAAGCTGAGACATTAGGCGATAACGACGTTCCATTTCTCTGACCGCCCATTTCAGTGCAGATAATGCTTTGTGAGGGTCGGTAACGACTGGTGTTAAAAGATGTGGAATCCCTTCGTAAACCGATAATTCAAGCATTTTGGGGTCAATTAAAATTAATCGACATTCATCAGGGGATAAACGATAGAGCAATGATAAAATCATCGAGTTTACCCCAACTGATTTGCCTGACCCTGTTGTTCCTGCAATTAGAAGATGCGGCATTTTGGCTAGGTTCGTATAAATGGGTTCACCGAAAATATTTTTACCCAAAGCCAAACAAAGTTTAGCTGTATGCCTGCGCCATGCTTCGGTTGTAAGCATTTCAGAGAAATATACCATTTCTCTGGTGCTGTTTGGCACTTCAATTCCAATAATATTACGTCCAGGAACCGTTGCAATGCGCACAGATATGACGGATAAAGAGCGTGCAATATCATCGGACAAGCCAATTACTCTGGCTGAACGAATACCTGGTGCGGGTTCAAGTTCATATAAGGTAACAACTGGACCACATAAGATTTCACCAATTGTTCCTTTGACGCCATAATCATCCAGAATTGTTTCCAACATGCGCGCATTGGCTTGTAAAATTTGCTCGCTAGGTCTGTTATTATTTCCCGCAGGATTTTCTCTTAATAACGAAACTGGTGGGAATGACCATGAATTTTCATTTGTATAAGGATCTTGTTGCTTATAAGGATCAGCAGCTTGCAGAGTTTCTTTGATTGGCGCAATATGTTCGTTTACGATATGTTCTTTAATTGGGGTTAGGCGTTCTTTGATTGGTTTGTTAAAGAGTGAGAAAATATCTTTTACTTTTGGTGGTGCGGCCGTCTCAGTTTCTTCATATACAGTGTTTTCTTCTTGATAAACTTCATTGCTAGTTTCAATAGATGGTGATGTCGGAGCAGCAGAAGTTATTTGTGCTGGAGCAGAAGAGTAAGGGGCGTGTTTGGTGTTTTTTTCTTGCACATCTTGGGGATTAAAAATAGGGGTATTATCAGGTGCCATTTCACTTGCTACTTGCTTTTTAGGTGCAGGAGCAGAGTAGGGTGTATGGGTTGTTGCTCTGATTGATTCTTGATAAGAGGGAGGGGTATAATCTTGTTCAAATACAGTGTTTGGGTCAGATTTAAAAGGTGTTTTATCGTATGAACGCACGGGTGCTGAATATGCACTGTTTGTATATTGATCTGTCTCAGTAGTGGTTTTTTTTCTTTTGAAAATTAAATAAGTAATAATACTAAAAATACGTTTAAAAAACCTGATGATTTTTTGCCATTCTTGTTTTGACAACCCCATTGATAAAGGGATTAATAACGCGCATAAAATCAGCCCTAGTGACCAGATTAAGATCTTACCAGACAGTCCCAGAGCGTCGGACGCTGCTGTAAAAGAGGTTTGAGCAATGACAAATCCTACTGATCCACCAATTCCAGATTCACTGGGCCATTCAGGAGAATAATTATTTGAAACAAAAAGTGGTATAGCAGCGATGACAGCAGCACAAACAGGTAAAGCAAACAGCATCGCAATAATGCGTAGAATAAATCCATGTAAATGTTGGTGTTTGATAATACGCCATCCCCACGCCATAAAAACAATAACGGGAAAAAAGCTGGCAATTCCAACCCATTGAATTAACATATCAGATAAATACGCTCCAACATACCCAAGTAAATTGGTAGGGGACTGAGTCGATGAAGTGTTAAAAGAAGGATCGGCGGGATTATAACTGATTAATGCGACAATCAATAGCAAGGCGAATACCCAAAGAATCCAGCCACTAAGCTGCACAACTCTTTTTCCAAATGCAGACTGTAATTCAGAAGAAATAATTTTTTCTGTTTTGTTATGGCCGATCACAATGATTATCCGTTTGTTTGTAAGATGGTAAAAAAGATTCTTTAAGAAGAGTAGTTCACTCTATCATATTGCTATATTTCCAGAATTTCAAATATGCGGCTCCTATTTTTCGTTCGTTTAATAAGGTTACTGATTGATCCATCAGTAATGGTTCATCAATAGCTGTTTCTGTAATAATTAACGCATCTTTTGATATATATTGATTTCTTCTTAGATGTTCGAATGCAATAGGAATTAATTTTTGATGATAAGGAGGATCAAAGAAAATAAGATTACATAAATAATTGCTAGGTGGAGATGTTAACACATCTTTATATAGGATACTCTGCGAATTTGCACGGCAAAGTTGAATGTTTTTTTCTAAAACTTGCCTTGTTTGCGTATTTTTTTCAAAAAAAATTGCTTTTTGTGCGCCGCGAGAGAGTGATTCGAGTCCCAAAGCACCCGTGCCAGCAAAGGCATCCAGAATAATTGCATCTTCTATAAAAAATTTTCCTGCCCAAGGGGCATGCAACAAGATATCGAACAAGGTTTGTCTTGCACGGTCTGATGTTGGACGTGTTTCTTTGCCCGTTGGGGTGTATAAATGGGTGCCTTTATAATGTCCTGCAATAATACGCATACTAACTTACTTTTTTTTGGACTCTGCGGGGTTCCAACCCAGTTGTTCTTTGATAACTTTCAAGGTTACTTCGTCTAAACTTCCTTTGGGTAAAGTGCCCAGTTGGAATGGGCCGTACGCAATGCGGATCAGTCGATTGACTTGCAAGTTAATATGTTGCATGACCCGTCTAATTTCGCGGTTACGTCCTTCTTGTAGGGAAACTGTTAGCCATGTGTTATTCCCTTTCTGAGAATCAACTTTGACGTCGATAGGGGCATAATGAATGCCTTCAACGGTGATCCCTTTTTTCAGTTTGTTAAAATCGTCTTGATTAATGGTGCCAAAAACGCGAACGCGATAGCGTCTTGTCCATTGGCTGCTGGGCATCTCTAGTTTTCTGGCCAAAGCACCATCATTAGTTAATAATAATAGACCTTCACTATTTAAATCCAAACGACCCACACTGACTACTCGAGGCATTGTTTCAGGCAGGGCTTCGAAAACGGTTTTACGACCCTCTGGATCTTTGTGTGTGGTGATTAAACCAACGGGTTTATGATACCGCCATAAACGCGTACGGTCTGGTGGAGAAATGACTTGTCCGTCAACGCGGATAATATCGTTTTCTTGGACAAAGGTTGCAGGTTGAGTAACAGGTTCATTATTTAGTGAAATTTTACCTGCTTCAATCATGACCTCTGCTTCACGGCGAGAGGCAACGCCTGCTCTTGCCAACCATTTGGCAATACGTTCTCCCTTAACAGCAGATGGAGAATCAGAATTATTATTTGTGTTGTGCATAGAGTTTCGCCTTGGCAATTAAAGCAGAGAAAATTTTTCGATCAGGATATTCTATTCCAAATTCGGGATGCCACTGTACACCAACAAAGAAATCTCGTGAAGGATCTTCAATCGCTTCAATCAGATTATCTTCGGCAACCGCAGAGACAATACCTCGTCCAGTAGATTTAATCCCTTGATGATGAGAGGAGTTAACAGCCCATTGCGGTCTTTGGCTTAAAGTTGATAAGATTGTATTGGGTTGAATGATAACACTATGGCTGCCTTGATGAGGGGGTAAGTCTTGCTCATGGGGTAAAGCATCAGGAAGATCATCTGGAAGATGTTGATAAAGCTCGCCGCCTAAATATACAGCCATTAATTGTGCGCCACCGCAGATTCCTAAAATGGGAATATTTCTTTCCCATGCTGCTTTTACAAGTGTTAATTCGAACGCAGTGCGTGCTTCATTGAATTGGACGCTTGGATGTATATCTGAGCTGCCATATAAAGAGGGATGAATATCAAAATTCCCTCCACTGATAATCAACCCATCAATTTTATTTATTAAAATATCGATATTTTTATGGTTAAGCGGTGGAAGTCCTATTGGGATTCCGCCGGCTTCGATGGTTATTGTTGTATAGTTTTTACGCAAAGCAACCCAAGGATAAGCAGAATATCCATTGGCTGAACCATTTAGCGCGTCAAGGGTAATACCTATGATGGGAGGGGATAGGTTTGTCATTAATAGAATAATCTATACTCAGAGAATGTGGATGAATAATTTCTTTTTTAAAAAGAAGTGTTATGTTTGTCAAAGTCTCTTTGTACATTATAAAAATTAAATTAACTTATAAAAAAATATTTGGTTAATTCTGTTTCATTAAGGACAATAAGATTGCATAAAAAAAATCACTCTTTTTGGAAGATGAATATTGCATTACATCTGGCAAAATGTGCTTTTGATGCAGGTGAAGTCCCCGTGGGTGCTTTGGTATTATCACCAGAACGGTATATTGTTGCCCAAGCCTTTAATCAAGTGGAACAACTCCAAAACCCGACGGCACATGCAGAATTATTGGCATTAGCGCAAGCTTGTAAAAAATTAAATCAAAAACGGTTAGTTGGATATACATTAGTCGTGAATTTAGAACCTTGCCCCATGTGTGCAGCAGCAGCGATGCATTATCGCGTAGATCGTATCGTTTTCGGGGCATATGATTCGAAAGGTGGCGGAACAGAACATGGTGCTTGTGTTTTCTCTCATCGGCAATCTTTGCATCGACCAGAGATTATTGGCGGGGTCAGAGAGCAAGAAAGTCAGAATTTAATAAAAAAATTTTTTCAAAAAGTAAGAACAACCTCTTGTCAATTTTTGCCATAATTACCAATCATAATATGTCTTAACTATTCATGATGATGAATTTTAAAATTTAGGTGTTCAATGATTAATCGTTTAAATAAAGACAAAATGGTCAAACTATTTTCTCAACTTACCCCTTATATACGTCAAGGGGTTATGGTCTCTCTATTGATGGGGAGTAGTTCCATATCATTGGTTGGAATGCCTTCAGCTTACGCTGCTGAAGGATCAAAGTTATTGAATGAACATAGCGGGGCGATAAAACCCGTTACATCTGCGCAAAATCTGCCTAATTTTGTAAGCTTGGTAAAACAAGTTAAGCCAGCGGTGGTGTCTATTACGACCAAAATGACCGTTGGTGGTGACGATCAAATGATTGATGGTTTTCCCGATAATGAGGGTTTTTCTGGCAGAGGTGGATTCTCGTCTCCTTTTCCTTTTCCGATGTTCCCTCAGCAAATGCCTAAACAGGTTGTAGAAGCGCGAGGATCTGGGTTTATTATTTCCCCTGATGGATATGTGGTGACCAACAACCATGTTGTCAAAGGAGCAAAGAAAATCACTGTTTCCCTTGAGGACGGTGCTAAATATCAAGCCAAAGTAATTGGGCTGGATCCAAAAACAGACCTAGCGTTGCTGAAGATTCAATCTGATAAGCCTTTTTCATTTATACAACTAGGGGATTCTAATGGGGTCGAACCAGGAGAATGGGTGGTGGCTGTTGGCGACCCATATGGTTTAGGCGGGACGGTAACGGCTGGTATTGTTTCAGCACGCGGGCGAGATATTGGTGATAGCCCCTATGATTCGTTTATTCAAATTGACGCACCAATTAATCGCGGAAATTCTGGAGGGCCATTATTTTCCCAAGACGGTAAAGTAATCGGTGTGAATACTGCTATTTTATCCCCATCAGGGGGGTCTATTGGCATTGGTTTTGCTATTCCTTCGAATACAGTAAAAACGATTATCACCCAACTTGAAAAAACTGGACATGTAACCAGAGGTTATATTGGTGTTGCAGCGCAATCTGTGACGTCTTCTATGGTCAAAGCATTAAAACTGCCTGAACCTGAACATGGTATTGCCCCTCAAGGCGCATTGATTGCGTCGATTTCTCCAGACAGTCCTGCTGAAAAAGGAGGGTTGAATGTTGGGGATGTTGTGCTTACACTAGATGGAAAAACAGTTCAAAATCCTCGTGAATTAGCAGTTAAAGTAGCTGGTATTACCCCTGGAACAGAGGCTAAACTGGTTGTTTTACGTGATGGTGTCAAAAAAGAGCTTTCTATCAAAGTTGCTAATTTAAATGATGGTAAAGAAGATAATAAAGAAGTCGTCAAAAAACCAAGTAATATTGGAGTGGCATTATCACCATTAACGCCTGACATCAGACAACAAATTGGTGTTGATGAAAGCATCAAAGGGGTTGTGATTAGTGGCATTAAAAGCAATTCCCCAGCAGATCGTGCAGGTTTACAGCCAGGAGACGTGATCGTTTCCGTTGATAATCATCCCGTTAACAATCCAAATGCTGCGACAGATGCGATTACGAATGTTCTGAAAAAAGATTCGAATGTTTTATTGAGAATCTTAAGAGGTAATCAGTCTTTATTTGTTTCGATTAGCACGAATGATGCTGAATAAATTCGTCGATTGAAATATATTAAAGAGTTAAAAAAAAACCAGGCAATATGACCTGGTTTTTTTATGGATTTTGCCAAAGCAAAAGAATTTGACAGTTTTATAAAGCTGAATTAAAAATATTATAAAGAAGATTAGGAGATGATATCCTCCTTGTAAACTGCCGCATTTTGCGGATGATGATATCTACGTCAAGCCGGTTTTGTACGGGGTGCGTAGATCTGTACCTATCTGGCAATGTTATTTGTATGAAGGATAGGATATGTTTAATTCAATTATCATGATTAGTGTCGGTGGGGCACTAGGGTGCTTGTTGCGCTGGTGGTTGGGGTTATCCCTTAACGCTTTGTTTCCGTGTATGCCATTGGGAACTTTTGCAGCAAATTGTATCGCAGGATATTTAATTGGCGTTGCAATGGCTGCCTTTTTGTTGATTCCATCATTGGCACCGTGGCGATTATTCATTATCACAGGCTTTCTGGGTGGTCTTTCAACATTTTCGAGCTTTTCAGCAGAAGTCGTAATGTCCATGCAAGAGGGACGTTTTTTTTGGGCAGGAACCGAAATCGTGACTCATGTTGTCTGTTCAGTTGCTTTGACAATATTGGGGATGTTGACGGTATATTCTATACGATAATAATTTATTTCCTTATAAAAATAAATTTGATATTTTAATAATTAAAATATAGATATTAAATTGCAACAATGATTAAGTTATCATTGTTGCAATTTTTTATGCTTTTTACAAAATTATAAGGATTTGATGTTATGAAAGAGTTAACCAATATAGAGATCGTTGAAGTTAACGGTGGATGTTGCTTTAAAATTACTCCTCCAGCTTACCCAGGATTACCATCTTTTCCAGGTTTTGGTTGCAAACCTGGTTATGGCAATGGCAATGGCAACGGTAATGGTAATGGTAATGGCTCTGGGGGCGGTTATGGTTTTCGAGCTATTTTCAGAACAAGAGCAGGTAAATAATTAATCATTATAAAAATTCAGTTTTTTATGATATCGCCCTTCAAATAAGCGGTTACTTTAAGGTGAAAGTGGTGCTGGTTTGAAGGGTAATTTGTGTTCAGACTTTGATAAGATAACAATCATTAATAGCTTTTTTATTTGCACAGACAGTTATCAACAAAATGAATGATGAAAATTAATAGGATATTTTTTTTCATAGAGTAGACCTTTATACATTTGTGAAAATATGACATTATTCTTCTTTTACTATAAGGTTGATTGGAATGTTGAAGAATATATTTTCGTGGGTTTTAGGGGCGCAAATCATGTTGGGAAACGGTTTGGCTTATGCTCAAGCAACACGAGTTGTTGCTCCATTTGATGAATCAGTGTGGCGTATAGAGACTTTATATAATCAACCAAAAACCATTCAAACCTATCAAGGGGAAAGGAATTATGCGTCTATTTCTTTCAACCCTTATACACATCGGGTAACAGGTCGTGGTTTATGCAATAAATTTATGGGAAAATTTGAAAATCACAATGATAAAGTAACCATTCGTGACGTGATCACTACCCATGAAACCTGTCTATCTGAGGATGTAAATACACAAGATGATCGCCTTTTTAATTATTTAAAATCCGTTCAATCTTATTCTGTTCATGGAAAAATATTAAGATTAAAGGATGGTCAAAATCATTCCTTGATTATCGCACGTTGGGCTAAATAATAGTTAATTTGAATTGAAAGATATAGGTAAATAAATGATTATCCAAACCGATGAAATTGTTGATTTAAAT
Source organism: Commensalibacter communis (assembly GCF_947179105.1). Lineage (NCBI taxonomy): Bacteria > Pseudomonadati > Pseudomonadota > Alphaproteobacteria > Acetobacterales > Acetobacteraceae > Commensalibacter > Commensalibacter communis. The sequence continues at coordinate 127,369 of NZ_CAMXCK010000002.1, read as the reverse complement.
ACGCCAACAGGCCTGATGCGTTGTCATATTTTCCGTCCTGTTGCCGAAGGAAAATATTCGAGCGTTATTTTTTATTCCGAGATTTATCAGGTTACTCAGCCTATTCGTCGTTTGGCTGCTTATATTGCGGGGCAAGGGTATATCGTGATTGTGCCAGAGGTATATCATGAGTATGAGTCTTTGGGAACTGTATTGGAGTATGATAAAGAAGGCACGGATCGTGGCAATTGTTTGAAATTTGAAAAGCCAATCTCTGCCTACGATTCAGATGCTAAAGCTGTAATTGAGTGGGCGAAAACCTATGAACACGGAAATGGTAAAGTTGGCACGATGGGTGTTTGCCTTGGGGGACATTTGGCATTACGCGCTGCATTGCATCCTGATGTTTTGGCAGCAGCGTGTTTCTATCCAACGAATGTCCACGATTCAACCTTGGGGCAAGGGCAGCATGATGATACGATCCATCGCTTAGCAGAGCTGAAAGGCGAGGCTATGTTTGTCTTTGGCAGGCAAGATCCTCATGTGCCTTTTGCAGGTCGTATCCAAATTCAGCAAGCATTACAACAAGCAGGGACTAACTATGAATGGCATGAATTTAATGCGCAGCATGCTTTCTTGCGCGATGAAGGGCCACGATATGATGCAGCTTTATTTCAGACTTGTATAGAATTAATTATGCGTTTATATGGACGGAATTTATAGTTTACTTACATTATGTTATGATATAGAAATGAAAGATATTATCTTATCTATTAAGGAAAAACTTATATGTTTCATTTAAAACAACGATTTGCACTAGCACCTCATCACAGGGAAAAAACAATACAAGATTTTAAGGTAGAAACAGCACGATTACTGCAAAAATCATTAATTAAAGATCATCCTAAAAAAACATACGAAGAGTTTTTCTCTGCGCTTTTATGGACGACAGTAGTTTGTTCAATATTCTCTGAAATGCATTCTTCATTATCTGTTATAATGCGTTTATTCCCTGTCGAATATTTTATTTTAAATTGTGTGCTTTTAACTTTTGTAACTTTTTCTAAATGCTTTATTTCGGGAAAATGGGTTTTAAAGCAACTAGATAAATTTCATATTTATATTCAAATGATAATTGTTGTTATCAGCTTTACGGTTATTGCAATATTGGCGATAGGTTTGATGGTTTTTTATGGGTATTTGCTAAAGATTTTTATTGATGAAGCGATCAATTATCAATTGATTACGCTTTTTTTCACATTGATAACAAACCGTTGATATTTTGTGATTAGCATTAGAACTCGCGATGAATTCTAATGCTCTTGTATTACTTATTTAGTTTCTTCAGTATTTTCTTTGACATAAGCCTCGACAGAGCCACTCAATTTCATGGTCATTGGTGTGCCATCACGTTTTACAGTGTTACTAACAGTTACTCTAACCCATTGTTCGCTGATGCAATATTCCAAAATATTGTCTTTTTCAACACCTTTAAAACGAATACCAACCCCACGGTTCAGCAGTTCTTCGTTATAAAAAGGGCTGCTAGGATCAGCAGATAGGCGGTCTGGAAGCGTATCAGTCATGTGAAGTTCCTTTGGTTATGATTTTTAGTAAAGTGCTTTTATCTATTACAAAATAACATTCAATTCTGACAAGTATTTTATTTCAGAAAGATGTAATATAGAATTATGGTTTTATCCTTCAAATAAGTAGAGGGTGCGTATGATCAATCAGCAATTAATTCATCACAGACAAAAGTGGATACAGAAGATTTTGAATGTAGGTCAAAACTCAAATCGATTGGAAAAAGAGTTGCAACAAGAGATACAGTCTTTTCCAAATGTTTTGATTGATCATCTTCGATTATGTGGCGATATTCCAGAACAATATGTTCACGATTCAACGGAGGAAAAATTATATTCGAAATATACTGATACTTTACTGAGTTTAACATTTAATGAATTAGGTATTAATAGTGTAGTTTTGCAAACAAGAAGTAATAGTGCGGACGTAGAATCTTGTTCCAAAAGTAACAATTACAGTTTTGTCTCTGATGCAAAAGCGTTTCGCTTAAGTAGAACAGCTAAAAATCAAAAAGATTTTAAGATTACAGCATTAGATGTATGGCGAGAAACACATGATTATGCGATGTTAGTGTGTCCGATTTATCAATTACCTACCTCTCAAAGTCAAATTTATATGCAAGCAACGACTAGGAGTGTATGTATTTTTACTTATTCTCATTTGGCTGTTTTATATCGATATATGCAGATATCTTCTAAGAAAAAAGCCGATGATTTGTTATATCAGATTTTTAAAGAAGTAAAAGGCATGAATCCTTCTAAAAATTCAAAGGATTATTGGTCTATTCTCAATAGAATTATTTTAAATTTTGATCCTCAAATACCAGCATTATGGAATGAAGAAAAAAGAGAGGTCGATATTTCAATTAAAGTTGCAAAAAAAATTGCTTTAGATTTTTTGTGCGATGAAAGAAAAAGAATTCTTCGTATGTCACATCAAGCTGCGTTGCAAGAGTTAATGAAAATGAATAGAATTGATAATAGAGAGAAAACGATTCAATCTATTAAGAATAATGATTTGTTAACCTTATAAATGAAAAATACTTATATATGCTAGAAGGTATGATAAACAAAATTATCGCTGGTAATTGTGTAGAGATTTTGAATAAAATTGATAAAAATGTTATTGATATGGTGATTACGTCTCCTCCGTATGATAATTTAAGAACTTATCAAGGATATTTATTTGATTATAAATTGATAGCACAACAATTATTTCGAGTTTTAAAAGTCGGTGGGGTGGTTGTATGGGTTGTTGCAGACGCGACAATTAACGGGTCAGAGACAGGCAGTAGTTTTGAGCAAGCCTTGTACTTTAAATCAATAGGATTTAATTTACATGATACAATGATTTTTAAAAAACAAAATCCTATACCTCAAATTTACAGAAAACGGTATAATAATGAATTTGAGTATATGTTTGTTTTTAGTAAAGGGGTGGTTAAAACACACAATCCAATAAAAATACCCTGTTTACATGCAGGTTTAGAGTTGAGAAAAACAACATATAAAAATTTCTCTAAAAATGAACAAAAAAGAGAAAAAATTGCTAACCCTGTTAAAAAAGATAAAATTAAGGGTAACATTTGGGAATATGTTGTTGGAAAAAAAATAGAAGATCAAGCTGCCAAAGGACATCCAGCACCTTTTCCGTATCAACTAGCTATTGACCATATCTTATCATGGTCGAATATTGATGATATTATTTTAGATCCAATGTGTGGCAGTGGCACTGTATGCAAATCAGCTCAAGATTTAGGAAGAAAGTTCATTGGCATTGATATTAGTGAAGAATATTGTGACATTGCTAGGAGCAGGTTAAAGGCAAATTTACAATTACTTTGAATTTTACGTTAGGGTTATAAATAGTTAAGACCATAAATTACTTTTCAGGAGAAAAACAACCAATGGTTCAGGTCGATAGATGGAAGAAATTATTATTCAGCACCATGTTGGTGCAAATTGGAACTGTTGGTTATGGGATGATTTCGATCCCTGCGTGGGCGGATGAAAATACTAAATCTGCACAAACACAAGAAAAAACACAAGAACAGGCATTGATGCGTTATCCAACCTTACACGGGGATAAGATTGCATTTGTTGCGCGTGGTGATGTGTGGGAAGTCGATAGAAAAGGTGGAACTGCACATCGTTTGACTGCGGATACGGGTGAAGATTTAATGCCACGATACTCGCCTGATGGAAGATGGTTGGCTTTTACCGCCAGCTATCAAGGCAATCGTGATGTTTATGTCATGCCTGCCGCTGGTGGAGCGGTTAAACGGTTAACTTATCACTCTGATGTTGTCGCTTCGGCTCCTGAACGGTGGGGACCTGATAATATGGTTGTCACATGGACGCCTGATTCAAAGGAAATTGTCTTCTTATCTCGTCGCAATGCGTGGAACAGTTGGATGAGCTTGCCGTTTACAGTTTCTGTCGATGGTGGTTTACCTAAACAACTTCCTTTAGATCGCTCTGGGTTTATCAGCTATGGCGTTTCGGACAAAGAAATTGCTTACACCCGTATTTACCGTGATTTCCGCACATGGAAACGGTATGATGGCGGGCTGGCTCAAGACGTTTACACTTATAATTTTGATACGAAAAAGCTCGATCAAATTACCCATTGGAAAGGCACAGATACAATTCCAATGTGGTACCAACATAAGATTTATTTTCTATCAGATCGTGATGCTAATCGTCGTTTAAATTTGTGGGTATATGATAAAGCGACGGGGAAAACCACACAGGTTACGCATTTTACAGATTACGATATTGATTTTCCATCATTGGGTGATAATGGTATTGTTTTCCAACAAGGTGGCAAACTCTATGTCTTGGATTTGCCTTCCGAACAACTTCATACGGTTTCAATCAAAGTTCCTGATGATGGCACACGCACGATGCCTCGTTTTGTAGAGGTTAGTGATTCTATTCGTAAAATTGATGCGGCTCAACAACCTGATTATTCGATTTCTCCGAATGGTAAACGCGCTGCCTTTGCTGCCAGAGGAAATATCTTTACCGTGCCAGTCGAACACGGTGCGATACGGAACTTAATTTATGCGAGTGATGTGGATGCAGATCATCCAGTTTGGTCTCCTGATGGGCAATGGATAGCCTATACAACGGATAAAAATGGTGAGCAAAATATTGCAATTCGTCCATCAATTGGTGGGGAAGAAAAAATCTTAACTGATTTTAAATCAGGATATTATTATGCACCGCGTTTTTCTCCAGATGGTAAAAAACTCGCTTTCTCCGATGGAAACCATAATTTATGGCTGGTCGATGTTACTGGTAAGAATCTAAAGCAAATTGCTGTGGATCGGAATGCTGAAATTCATGATTTTAATTTCTCTCCTGATAGCAAATGGATTGCATATAGCCTAACACAAGCCAACCAACAACGTACCTTATGGGCGTATAATATTGCTCAGAATATGCCTTCTCGGCTGACTACAGGTCAAAATAGTGATTATTTACCTGTATTTTCTCCTGATGGTAAATATTTATATTTTGTTTCTAACCGTTATGAAAATACAGTGTTTGCTGATAATGAAATGAATGCACTAACGGTTAAAAGTGCAGGGATCTATGTCGCGACTTTGGCTTCGGATATCCCATCACCTTTTGCCGTGCGTTCCGATGAAGGACAAACTGACACTAAAGATGACAAAGATGCTAAGAAAGCATCTGTGCCAGAAGTAGAATTTGACACGCAAGGGTTTGGTAATCGAATTGTTCCCGTACCCATGACGGGTGGCGAAATCGCAGATATGCAGGCTGCTGGGGACAAGATTTATTATTTACTATCTCCACCACAAACGATTTCTGGAGAGTTTTCTGGTGAAAAGCCTGAACTGCATGTTTACGATCTCAAAGAACGCAAAGATTCATTGATTGAAAAAGGGATTGATAATTACAGCCTGTCTTATGATGGTAAAAAGGTTCTCTACAATCAAAAAGACTCTTGGATTGTTGCGGATGCCAAAGAAAAACATAGCGATGATAAAACATTAGATGTTTCTTCGATGCGGGCTCGAATAGAGCCACCGAAAGAATGGCAAGAAATGTTTAACAATGCTTGGCGTTTACAAAGGGATTTATTTGTTAATCCAAAGATGAATGGTCAAGATTGGCAAGCCATTCACGATAAATATGCGGCTTTGATGCCTTTGGCTGGTTCTAGAGCTGACGTGAATTATATTATCGGACAAATGGTGGGTGAAATTGGGAACTCTCATACTTATGTAGGGGGTGGGGATCAACAAGACCCCGTTAAAGCAGTTCCAACTGCTTTATTAGGTGTTGATTTTGCCTATGATGCACAAAAGCAACGCTATTCATTGGCAAAAATTTACCAAGGGGATAATAGCCGTAAACAATATCGCAGTCCTTTGACAGAACCAGGGTTAAATATTAACGAGGGAGACTTCTTATTGTCTGTGAATGGGCAAGAGGTTAAAGGAAATGTGAATCCTTATCAGTTCTTTGTTGGGGTTTCTAATCCTGTGCAATTGTCTTTTGAAGATAAAGATTCAGGTAAAGTCAAAAATGTTGAAGTGAATACGCTTAAAAACGAGCTTTCTTTGAAAGAAAGGGCATGGGTAGAGCATAATCGTAAACTCGTTGATCGTATATCAGATGGCAGAATTGCTTATATTTATCTGTCTGATATGGAAGAGTTGGGAATGCAGCAATTTATTCGCCAATTTTACTCTCAACTTGACAAAGAAGCCGTGATTATTGATGACCGTTGGAATGGCGGTGGGTTTATCGATCAAATCTTGTTGGAAAGATTGCGACGCATTTTGGTTGGTATGACGACCAATCGGGAAAAAATGCAAGCAACGTTGCCTCAACAATTAATCAATGGACCCAAAGTAACTTTGGTTAATCAATATTCTGCATCTGATGGAGATATTTTCCCATACTACTTCCGTAAATATGGATTGGGTAAAGTGATTGGTAAACGCACATGGGGCGGTGTTCGTGGTATTCGTGGATATTGGCCTTTACGTGATGGGGGATATATTACCATTCCAGAGGAAAGCCTCTATGGATTGAATTCTGAGTGGATTATTGAAAATTATGGTGTTGAACCTGATATCGAAGTCGAAAATACACCTGGTGAATTACAAGATGGTCATGATAAACAACTGGAAACTGCTGTAAATTATTTGCTGAAAGAATTAAAAGAGCATCCTACGAATTTGCCATCTCCTCCAAGTTGGAAGACTGCTTATCCTCCTCAAGGAGAACCATTTGCTAAAGATCAACCTAATAAAGAAACTAAATAATAAATAATTTTATAGTTCAAGGGCATATTTGATAGAATATGCCTTTATTATATTTTAGTAGTGACCTGATAAAATGAAATAATATATTTGTAATATAAGAAATATTATTCTTGGAGATATACCATGATAGCGTGTTTCTTTTGTTGGGGCATCCAAGCGATACAAAGATCTTTTGATTATAAAGGTCGTGCTTGCAGAAGAGAGGTTTGGAGTTCCTTTTTTCTTTTTCTTGGAATTGGTGTAATCGTATCTTTATTAGCATCATGGATGAGTGATGGTGCATATCTTTTGTTACTATTGATGATGTTTGGGATCTTTATTGTGCCTGTTATTTCATCATGGGTGCGCAGGTTTCATGATATTAATCTCAGTGGAAAATGGTTTTTTTTTATTGAGTATGATCCTTTCTTGTTTTGGATATTTGATTAATCATTTTATCTTGGCATTACTTAGGACTTTACAAGACTGGGAAGCGTTAGAAAACGTGGAACGCGCAGAGGACCCATTATGGGTTGCTCTGAGTATATTATGCTTATTTTGTGTGTTGTTGATCGTGTTTTTGGCGTTGATGTTAGTCCGTGGTTCGGAAAAAGAAAATAAATATGGCTTACCGCATGATTATATAGATCGTGATAACTGGTCGCTTCGTTAAGTAAATAGATACTGAAGGATATGTAGCTTATTGATCAAATCTTGTTAGGAATATTAAGAAGTATCTTAGTTGCTATTGCTAAAAGTATTTTTTCATTTGAAAGTTTGTTAATAGTTGCCCACGACAATATACATGCTGATGGGTAAAAACTGTAAATTGATGTTTTTCAAAAAAAGGTTTAGCAGTAATGCTGGCATCGGTACTGAGCATTTTTATATGATGTATCATTTCTTGATCTTCTAATTTTTTTAAAAGTTGAGTTGCTACACCGATACGTTGATAGGTTGGATGAACATAAAGCATCTCAATATGATGAGTTGCTTGAAGGCTGATAAAGCCAACAATGAAATTTTCTTTTGTTATAGCAACCCATGTGGTCAGTTCTCTAAATTTATTATGCCATTGTTCAGGGTCGATTTGCGACCATGCTTTAATTTGTTCTGGACTATAGTCTTTATTGGCAGTTTCATGGATAGATTTAATAAACAGATCTATAAGCAAACCTGAATTGTCAGCTTTCAAAAGATGGATTGTAAATTTTGTATTATGAATCACTGGCATGCTCAATATTTTATAGAGTGTGTGAATTAATACAGCTTACAACAACGGTAAATGCGGTACAAATATTGTGTAATATCCAGTGGCAAGGGTACAGCTTTCTATCTTTTTACCGTTTTGTATGGGGCATTGAACCCAATGATGATTTTTTAAGATCATGGCAAAACCATCTTCTTCTTTACAATCTTTTTTTAACCATCCATTCGCAACGGTGCATTTTTTATAAAGGTCTTTTTCTTTGATAAAATAATAGCCATCTGCTGGGTTACAATTAATGGTTGCAACACCTTCTTTAATCCAACATCTTTTATAATTAGCGTATGCAGAATATGAACCGACCAGACTTGAAAAACATATTCCTAAAAGGGTAAGGAACGTTATACGGTGACGAGGCATAATATTCATATTTCCTATATTGAGATGAAGAATACAAAGAATGATATTGTTTTCAGGGATCAAGATAGCTTAGGATGCGTAAGGAAGAAATTCTTTTTTATACATAAAGGATCAAAAGTGCAAAAATATTATAAAATCAAGTCTGCAGCTATTTGTGTTTTGGTAGGAGCTAGCGTTTTGGGAATATCTGCATACGCGATTGATGTCAAAAGCTCTATTCCAAAAGCGAACCAAACATTGCAGGCTGGCACTCAAGAAATTATGTTGAAATACGATCATGAATTTAACCCTTTTCGTAGCAGATTATTACTGGTTGGGGAACAAGGAGAACCAAAGCTCATCCCAGCAACGGTTTCTTTAGATCACACGCAGGTAAAAACACAATATCCATTAACAGCAGGAAAATACAAATTGCAATGGCAGATTTGGACGTGGAAAGGCGAAGAAAGCTCTGGTGAAATTCCGTTTACAGTCGAAGGAAATGCACCTGATACCACTCACTCTACGGCTAATTTAAGTCCAGCCCCAGCGACGAATGGGCAAAGTGGTAATGCCAGTGCAAAACAAGCCCCGAGTAATTGAAGGTGAGGCATAAAATTTAATGCATGGAGTTGAGCATCCGTAATCATTGCGCCGAAAATGATAATTGGGGTTAGTAAAGGAAAGGTCAGTAAAGGAAGTAAGAAAGCACTTCTTCTGGCACCTAGGGCAATACAAGTTGCCATGCCGCCGAGTAAGGACAAACATCCTGTGCCAATCATCAGGCTAAATAGGAATAAAGGGATTGCATGATAGGGAAAGTTGAACATCAAGGCTAAAGGAACACTGGCAATCAGTAAAGGCATCCCTGTTGTTAACCAATGCCCTACTATTTTTGCGAATGCAACACCATATGGGGGCAATCCCAACAATAAGAGTTGCTCCAATGATCCATCTTCATATTCATGGTTAAACAGACGCTCTATGGGTAATAGAGCGGCGAGTAAAACACATACCCATAAAATACCTGGGGCGATTTGACGCAATAATTGTGGCTCTGGCCCCAAGGCTAATGGAAACAAAGAAGCGATTAAAATAAAAAATAAAATCGTGCCTAAACTATCCGTCCCGTATTTCAAGGACAATTGTATTTCTCGGCGAATAAAGAATAAAAATATACGCATTTTATAGGGATGGTACCAAAGACGATAAAGAGGGTAGATGAAGCGTTTTGCTATTTTCTAAAGGTAAGGGAATATGAGTTGTGGTAATAATCATTCCCCCCTGTTTTGTAAATTTTTTAAAGATTAAACCTAATTGTTCGATGGTTTCTTGATCTAATCCAATAGACGGCTCATCCAACAACCATAATTGTGCAGGTTTTAATAAAATACGCGCCAGTGCTGTGCGTCGCTTTTGCCCTGCGGATAGCATGCGCACAGGAATATCCGCCATGTGATCTAGGTTCACTGTTTTTAAAGCTGCTTGAAGATCAGTTTTGTAAATTTGACTGGTGATTAGTAAGTTTTCTTTGACAGTAAGGGCGGATTTTAAAGAATCTTGATGGCTCAGCCAAGCGATATGTTGTGTATGTTCTATAGCGTTTTTGGTAATATCGGCCTTATTCCAAGTTATTTGTCCAGCATCCGGCGATCTAAGTCCTGCTAAGATACGCAGCAACGTACTTTTACCAGCACCGTTCTTTCCTGTGATAATCAAAGACTCATCGGAAGAAAGTGAAAAGCTGATATTTTTTAAAACTAACTTTTCCCCATGAAATGCGCTGATATTGATAATCTCAAAACAATTTGTTGATATAATAGACAGTATTTATATCCTTTTCGTTTCAGTACACACGTAAGTGAAAAAACAAATTGACTCATATAATTGCTTTTATTCGATTCGGGATATAAAAACTATAGTAATCGATAATTTTGGTAAAATAGTTTACTATATAGATTGTTCAGAAACGAAATACACGAATAAGGAAGCCATTATGAAGCTCATTGGCCAAGATAGTTTAAAAACATGTCGCACATTAGATGTTGATGGAAAAAACTATCATTACTTTTCTTTACCCGAAGCAGAAAAACAAATAGGCTCTGTTAAACATTTGCCTGTCACGTTAAAAGTATTACTTGAAAATATTCTACGCTTTGAAAATGGAAAAGCCTTTACCGTTGAGAATGCAAAATCTGTCGTAGAATGGTTAAAAAATCATCGTAGTGATTCCGAGGTTCCATTTCGTCCAGCACGTATTTTGATGCAAGATTTTACAGGGGTTCCTGCCGTTGTGGATTTGGCTGCTATGCGTGAAGGGATGATTAGTTTAAAAGGCGACCCTCAAAAAGTTAATCCTTTGATTCCTGTGAATTTGGTTATCGACCACTCTGTGATGGTTGATTATTCTGCATCTTCTACTGCATTAACACAAAATATCACGTTGGAATTTCAACGTAATGCTGAACGTTATGCGTTTTTACGGTGGGGGCAAGAAGCATTTAAAGATTTCTCCGTTGTTCCTCCTGATACAGGGATTTGTCACCAAGTTAACTTGGAACATATTGCCAAAGTGGTTTGGCATAATGAGGAAGATGGTAAAACCTACGCATATCCCGATACGTTATATGGAACTGATTCACATACAACCATGATTAATGGTTTGGGTGTTTTGGGTTGGGGTGTTGGTGGAATTGAAGCCGAAGCCGCAATGTTGGGGCAGCCAATCACCATGTTAATTCCTGATGTTATTGGGTTTAAATTAACAGGCAAATTGGCTGCTGGTGTAACTGCGACAGATTTAGTCTTAAAAGTTACCGAAATGCTGCGTAAAAAAGGTGTTGTTGGTAAATTTGTCGAATTTTTTGGTCCAGCGTTGGATCATTTACCACTATATACCCGTGCAACGATTGCAAATATGGCACCTGAATATGGAGCAACTTGTGGGTTCTTCCCAGTCGATCAACAAGCCCTTGATTATTTACGTTTAACGGGCCGTGATGAACATCAAATTAAATTAGTTGAAGCTTATCTTAAAGCTCAAGGCATGTTCCGTGATGCAAACGCGGTTGATCCAGAATTTACCGATACATTAGAACTTGATATCGGAACTGTTGTTCCTTCTATTTCTGGCCCACGTCGTCCACAAGATCGTATTGATTTATCTGCTGCAAAAACGGTATTTGAAAAAGAATTAACAGACGGATTTAATGTTCCAGCAGCTCAAGACAAATCTTATCCTGTTGCCAATGCTGATTATGAATTAGAACATGGCTCTGTCGTGATTGCTGCGATTACCTCTTGTACCAATACATCCAATGCTGAAGTCATGATGGCTGCTGGATTGTTGGCGAAAAAGGCACATGCATTGGGATTAACCCGTAAACCTTGGGTTAAGACTTCTTTAGCACCTGGATCAAAAGTCGCAACGAATTATTTGAAAAATGCTGGCTTGATTGAGCCTTTAAATGCATTAGGATTTAATATTGTTGGATATGGTTGTACGACGTGTATCGGGAATTCAGGTCCGTTAGAAGATGATATCATTGATACGATTGAAAATAATAAAATGGTAGCCACGGCCGTTCTATCTGGTAACCGCAATTTTGAAGGTCGTATTTCTCCAAACGTTCGTGCGAATTATCTTGCCAGCCCTCCGTTGGTGGTTGCTTATGCAATTTTGGGAACATTGCGTAAAGATATTACCAAAGATCCAATTGGCGTTTCCAAAGATGGTAAAGAAATCTATTTGAAAGATATTTGGCCATCAGCCAAAGAAATCTCTGATGCCATGGCTTCTTCGATTACCAAAGCTGAATTCCTTAAAGGATATGATGGCGTTGAAAAAGGGCCTAAAGAATGGCAAGCTTTGTCCGTTGCAACTGGGTCGCAAACCTATAGTTGGGATGAAAAATCAACTTATGTCCGCAATCCACCATATTTTGATGGCATGGGTCAACAAGCACCAGCAACACGTCCTGATATCAAAGGGGCCAGAGTATTAGCAATCTTGGCTGATAACGTGACAACCGACCATATTTCTCCAGCAGGCTCTATTCGTAAAGATTCCCCAGCAGGAAGATATTTGACCGATCATGGTGTGAAAGTCGAAGACTTTAACTCTTATGGTTCTCGTCGTGGTAACCATGAAGTCATGATGCGTGGAACCTTCGCTAATATCCGCATTCGTAACGAGATGGTTCCAGGTGTTGAAGGTGGCTACAGTAAACATTATCCAGATGGCAAAGAAGGTGCGATTTACGATGTTGCGATGCAATATATGCAAGAAAACACACCATTAGTTGTCTTCGGTGGTAAAGAATACGGAATGGGTTCTTCTCGTGACTGGGCAGCCAAAGGCACCAATCTTTTGGGTGTGAAAGCTGTTGTTGCAGAAAGCTTTGAGCGTATTCACCGTTCTAACCTTGTAGGAATGGGTGTGCTTCCATTATTATTTGAAGAAGGAACAACGCGCAAAACGTTAAACCTTAAAGGGGATGAGCAAATTGATATTCTTGGTGTGGAAACATTACAACCACGTCAAAAGATGACAATGCGTATTCATCGTGCTGATGGGTCAACTCAAGATGTTCAATTGATTTGTCGTGTGGATACCCAAGAGGAAGTTGAATATTACCGTCATGGTGGTATTTTGCCTTATGTTCTTCGTCTTATGGCTGAATAAGATTTGCTGTTATAGATCATGAAAAGGGAGGCTTTAAAAGCCTCCTTTTGTGTATGGAGATTATTAGTCGGCAGAATCAGTATTGCCTTCTTTTTTACAAGAGTTTGTCAGTTGAACTAAGAAAATAGCAGCATCTTGTTTATAATAAGTAAGAATTTGTTTCAGTCCCTTATTGGGGAATTGTGGCTTTACGTAATAGTTAAAGCGTTTTTGGAAAGTTGGCCAAGACACAAAAGGATATTCTTGACTAATATCTGGTTTCCCCAAAGCAGCTCTTTTTTCTTGCTCTAACATAATCTGACTTGTAATGGCGATATCAGCAAGAATACATTGTTGAATATCAGGCGACGTTCTATCTGTGTTTTCATAGCAATCTGATATTGCATTGATCAGACCTCCTATATCTCCTTGACATAAAGGTGGGGAAAACCGTTTTGATGCAGCTTCTATTGTATCAAAAGCTAAAGGTTTTTTTGTGTTTGCAGCAGAAGCACATATGGGTAAAGCCATTAAACCTGCCACAATTAATATTTTCTTCATGAAAAATCCTGTTATATTTATGATTGTTCACTGAATATATACAGACATATAATACTTATGAAATTTTTTAATAAAAATAATTATTATTTAATTATTATAGTTGCTGATAAACAATCAAGATGTATTTATTATTCGTGGCGATCGTCAAGAATTAATAAATAACCTTATGCCCATAACTTGCCAGAATAGATTGTAACCGTTTTAAAGTTTCAGCAGATGGGGGTTCAACGCCTTCCAATTTATATTCTTTTTCTAGAGTTTTCCATTTGTTTGCGCCCATTTGATGGAAAGGCAACATTTCAATACGTTCAACATTATCCATCTCTTTGGTAAATTGTCCCAATAAATGTGCAGATTCATTATCGTCTGTCCAACCAGGAACAACCACATATCGTATCCATGTGCGCTTATTTTGTTGATGAAGATACTCAGCAAATCTCTTGGCGTGTTGATTAGAAATTCCCGTTAGTTTTCTGTGAATATCATTATTGATTTGTTTTAGATCAAGCATGACCAGATCAGATTCATTGACTAAGTCAATAATATCTTGGTTATAGTCACGGACATAACCATTTGTATCAAGGCAAGTTGTCAGTTGTTCTTGGTGTGCTGCTTTAAATAATTTCGTTACGAATTTTGCTTGTAAAACAGCTTCTCCACCAGAAGCAGTAACACCACCGCCATTCGGTTGTAGGAAAGATTTATAAGTTACGATTTCTTTCATCAATTCTGGAACGGTGACAATTTTCCCTCCTTTAATATCTAAAGCATCGGGATTATGGCAGTATAAACATTGCATTAAACAGCCTTGAACAAAGACAATAAATCGAATTCCATCGCCATCAACAGTACCAAAAGATTCAACGGAATGAATACGTCCTGTAATAAGCTCTGCTGACATATTTATGCTTTCATTTATAGTTGTAAGAAAGACCCTATAAAGGGTCTTTCGTTAGTATTCGTTCGTTATAGAGTAAAAGGATTGTTTAATCTTTACATAGAAGCTGTGAATGTACGATTAATCACATCATTTTGCTGTTCAGTGGTTAACGAGTTAAATCGTACCGCATATCCAGAAACGCGGATTGTTAAGCTCGGATATTTTTCAGGATGTTGTTGTGCATCGACCAAGGTTTCTTTGTTAAACACATTGACGTTCAAATGCTGCCCACCTTCACGGTTGTCATTATGATGGAAATATCCATCCATCATGCCTGCAAGGTTGGCTTTGCGCACAGTGTCGTCTTTACCCAAGGCATTCGGAATAATTGAAAATGTATAAGAAATGCCATCTTTTGCATAGGCATAAGGCAGTTTAGCGACAGAAGTCAAAGAAGCAACAGCGCCTTTTTTATCCCTGCCATGCATCGGATTTGCGCCTGGTCCAAATGGAGCTCCAGCACGACGACCATCAGGAGTATTCCCTGTTTTTTTACCATAAACGACATTTGATGTAATGGTTAGGACAGATTGTGTTGGTACGGCACCACGATACATGGGAAGTTTACTAATCTTCTTCATAAAGCGTTCAACAAGATCACATGCAATATCATCTACACGATTATCATTATTGCCGAATTGCGGATACTCACCCTCAATTTCAAAATCGACAGCAACCCCATTTTCATCACGAACAGGGTGAACTTTGGCGTATTTGATTGCTGATAAAGAATCTGCTGCAACGGAAAGTCCAGCGATACCACAAGCCATTGTGCGAATAACATCACGATCATGTAACGCCATTAATGCAGCTTCATAGCTATATTTATCATGCATATAATGAATACAATTCAGGGCTGTGACATATTGTTTTGCCAACCAATCCATGAAATTATCCATACCAGCCATAACTTTATCAAAGTCAAGCACTTCATCCATTATTGGCACGGTTTTAGGACCAACTTGAGCTTTTGATTTTTCATCAACACCGCCATTAATGACATAAAGTAATGTTTTGGCAAGGTTTGCACGAGCACCAAAGAACTGCATTTGTTTACCCACGACCATTGGGCTGACACAACATGCAGTGGCATAATCATCACTGTTGAAATCTGGACGCATCAAATCATCATTTTCATATTGTAATGATGAAGTATCAATGGAAACTTTACTGCTAAATTCTTTAAAGCCTTTAGGCAGCTTTTCAGACCATAAAATGGTAATGTTTGGTTCTGGTGAAGGTCCCATTGTGTAAAGTGTATTTAGAAAACGGAAAGAGTTCTTTGTAACTAATGTGCGTCCGTCAAGCCCCATACCGCCCACAGATTCTGTTGCCCAAATTGGATCACCAGAAAAGAGTTCATCATATTCTGGAGTGCGAAGGAAACGAACCATTCGCAATTTCATCACAAAGTGATCGATAAACTCTTGAGCTTGCTCCTCAGTAATAACACCATTGTCTAGGTCACGTTGAATATAAATGTCCAAAAATGTTGATGTACGTCCCAAAGACATTGCCGCCCCGTTTTGGGATTTAACAGCTGCCAAATAAGCAAAATATGTCCATTGAATGGCTTCTTGTGCGTTGGTGGCTGGGGCTGAGATGTCGTAACCATAGGATGCTGCCATGGTTTTCATATCATTTAAGGCACGATATTGCTCTGTAATTTCTTCACGTAAACGAATAGTTTCTTCTAAGTTTTTACCTGCCTCTAAATTTTCTTGTAAGGAATCAAATTGCTGGCGTTTATCAACCATTAAAAAATCAATACCATACAGGGCTACACGGCGATAATCCCCGATGATACGACCACGACCATACGCATCAGGTAACCCTGTAATGACACCGGATTTACGGCAAGCCATGGTTTCAGGGGTATAGACATCAAAAACGCCTTGATTATGGGTCTTACGATATTTGGTAAAGATGTCTAAAACTTCAGGATCCAATGTTTTATCATAGGCTTTACAAGAACTCTCGATCATACGAATACCACCATTTGGCATGATCGCACGTTTCAAAGGTTTATCTGTTTGCAAACCAACGATTTTCTCTAAGGATTGGTCAATATATCCGGCGTCATGAGAGGTAATGGTTGAGATAATTTCAGTGTCAAAATCCAGAGGTGCCTTGGTGGCATTTTCGATTTTAATTCCCTCCATAACGTCAGCCCATAATGTATCCGTTGCTTCGGTAGCAGAAGCTAAAAAGGTTTCATCTCCTTCATAAGGAGTGTAGTTATCTTGGATAAAGTCGCGAACTTCGACTTTAGCTTGCCAAGAGTGACCTTTAAAACCTTTCCAGGCCAGGGCTTGTTTTTCAGTGAGGTTAGACATATTCATCTCCATGGATAGTTTAGTAAGAGAAAATCGTTTTCATTTTTAATATGAAATGATAGGCAAATCCTTTGTTTGATATATTTTTGAATAAAATTTAGAAATATTCGTCGTAAAATAAAAATAGAGCTTACGGCTGAAACAATATTGAACACGCAAAGCTGAATAAAACGGCAAAGATTGGCATAGCCTCTTAATAAAAGCGAGGAGGCGTTAAAGAAAATTTCATATTTCGCCAATCTCTTCATAGATTTTAACTCTATATGCTATAACGTCACTAAATTCACGTTATTGTGATTATTAGCTTAAGGTTAATATTGTTTTTTTTCAAGAGTTAAATGGTATAATTAATAAATAAAGTTAAAGGTTTATCAATAATTACAGAATTTGTTACATTAATATTTTAGTTCGCAAATATTAAGTCTGAGTAAGGAAAGAATCATGCTCAATCTTCCTCGTACGGTTACGTCTCCTAAGAAATTTATTATCGGTAGTGGAATATTAAAAGAGCTGCATGAATATATTAAAGATTTTGGAACTAATGCATTGTTGCTTTGTGATGAGTTTATCATAGAGCGTGTTAATCAAGAGACGTTGCCTTATCTGCATATGGCAGGATTTAAAGGAAAAACTGAAAAATTTAACCGTGAATGCACTGATGCAGAAATTAAGAGAATTATCAGTATCATCGATGGCGCATCGGCAAATATTATTGTGGGGATTGGTGGTGGAAAAACGCTTGATACAGCCAAAGCTGTTGCTTTTTATAAAAAAATCCCCGTGATTATCTTTCCAACGATTGCCTCTACGGATGCGCCTTGCACAGCATTAACGGTTGTTTATAAAGAAGGTGGGGCATTTGATCGTTATTTATATTTACCACAAAATCCGGATGTTGTGATTGCAGATACTTCTATTATTGCGCAAGCCCCGGCTCGGTTTTTTTCTGCTGGCGTAGGGGATGCGTTGGCGACTTATTTCGAGGCCAGAGCTTGCTATGCTGTGGATGGTGTTAATCTTGTGCTAAAAAGACCTTCTCGAACAGGATTAGGATTGGCACATTTATGCTATCAAGTATTGCAAGAAAATGTAGAATGCGCCATGGATGCGGTGCGCGATAAAATCGTGACTCCTGCTTTGGAACAAGTCATAGAGGCCACGATTTATCTAAGCGGCGTCGGTGCGGAATCAGGCGGATTAGCAGCTGCACATGCGGTGAATAATGGAATGTCTATGGTGCCCGATTTACACAAAGCACAACATGGTGAAAAAGTAGCTTTTGGACTGTTAACACAGTTGGTTTTAGAAAATGCCCCCAAACATGAATTTGAAGAAGTTATTCGAATTATGAAAGTGGTCGGGTTACCTTTGACCTTACAAGATATGGGACTAACCAAGTTTGTAGAACAAGAATGGCGTAAAGTAGCCGAAGTTGCTTGTGATAAGCATGATACGATGACGAATATGCCTAAGAAAGTCACGTCAGCGATGCTTTATGATGCTATTATTGCAGCGAATAATTTGGCTGAACGCTATAAATAATTGTTTTATATACGATAATAATGTCACGAAGATCGTTGTTAAAAAAGTTAATGCTTGTAAACCAGAGTAGTTTCAAGTAAATTGATAAAAAATTATCTTCCTTATTGTGGGGGGTGGCCTTAGTCGGCCGCCTTTTTTGTTTTGGATTCATTAGAATTTTCAGATAACCGTCTTGAACACCGTATTGCTGCATTGATCGAACCAACATTGATCGATATGGGATACGAAGTTGTAAGAATTATGATCTTAGGTAAGGTCGCATTGACCTTGCAAATTATGGTCGATCGTGCCGATGGATCTTTGATTAATGTCGAAGATTGCGAACAGATCAGCCATGCTGTAAGCGCTATTTTAGACGTCAGCGATCCTATCGATGGCGCATGGACATTAGAGGTCTCCTCTGCTGGGATTGATCGTCCTTTGGTTCGTCCAAAAGATTGGAATCGTTTTTCTGGGCATTTGGCAAAAGCTGAAACCATGATTCCGATTGAGAGCAGAAGACGCTTTTCTGGTATTGTCCTAGGGGCAGATGATGAGTATGCTCGGATGCGTTTGGATGATGGGTTGGAAGTGGCATTGCCATTTTCAGAAATTCGCAAAGCGAAATTGGTCTTAACAGATGCGTTGATTGATGCTTGTCAGCATATGTTGAGTTCTAGTGGTGATGTATCTGACAATTCGCAAGATGCTGTCGAAGAAGATGCAAAAAAAGACCAGTCAAAACGACCTGGTAAACATAATCGTTATAAAACACATTGAGAGGTTTCAATGGATACGTCTGTTTCTCGTCCTGAGTTATTATTAGTTGCGGATGCGGTCGCTCGTGAAAAAGCGATTAGTCGAGATGAAGTGCTTGAGGCCATGGAACAGGCCATTCAAAAGGCTGGTCGCGCTAAATATGGTCATGAAAAAGATATTCGTGCTGTGATTGATCGTAAAACAGGAGAGGTTCGCCTTTCCCGTTGGACAGAAGTTGTCGAAGAGGTCGAACACGAAGATTCTCAGATTCCGTATGCAATTGCGATCAAAATTCAACCCAATATTAAAATTGGTGAACATATTATTGATCCGTTGCCTCCGATTGATTTTGGACGAATCGCAGCTCAAACGGCGAAGCAAGTCATTGTGCAACGCGTTCGTGAGTTTGAACGTAACCGTCAATACGAAGATTTCAAAGATCGCGTAGGCGAAATTGTTAACGGAACCATTAAGCGTACAGAATATGGTAATTTATTGGTTGAAATCGGTAGTTCAGAAGCATTATTGCGCCGTGACGAATTGATTCCTCGCGAAAATTTCCGCAACTCTGAACGGGTTCGTGCCTATATTTATGACGTTCGCAAAGAACCTCGTGGGCCACAAATTTTCTTATCTCGTTCTCACCCAGCATTTTTAGCAAAGTTATTTGCTCAAGAAGTGCCTGAAATTTATGATGGGATTATCGAGATTAAAGCGGTTGCCAGAGATCCTGGCTCTCGTGCGAAAATGGCTGTGACCTCAAAAGATACTACGATTGACCCTGTGGGTGCTTGTGTGGGGGTCAGAGGGTCTCGTGTTCAAGCAGTCGTGCAAGAATTACAAGGTGAAAAGATTGATATCGTACCTTGGAGTGGTCAAGCGGCGACTTTTGTGGTCAATGCGCTTGCTCCAGCTGAAGTCACCAAAGTGGTGATGGATGAAGAAGCTGGTCGTGTAGAGGTAGTTGTCCCTGACGATCAACTGAGTTTAGCGATCGGTCGTCGTGGTCAAAATGTGCGTCTTGCAAGTCAATTAACACGCTGGGATATTGATATTCTGACGGAAACAGAAGAATCAGAACGTAGACAAGAAGAGTTCAAAACCAGAACAACGGCTCTTGTGAATGAGTTAGATGTTGATGATGTGATTGCAGGCCTACTGGTTACCGAAGGATTCCACAATATTGATGAACTTGCTTTTGCAGCGCCCGAAGAAATTGCCGAGATTGATGGTTTCGATGAAAATGTTGCACAAGAGCTTGTTCAACGAGCTGAAGAATTTCTAGTAAAACAACAAGATTCCTTGGATAAAAAACGTCAAGAGCTTGGTGTAACGGATGATATTGTTGAACTTGATTGCTTCACACCACAAATGTTGATATTATTAGGTGAGAAAGGCGTTAAAACGCTTGACGATTTGGCTGATCTTGCAAGTGATGAACTGATTGATATCTTGGGTGCAGATTCTTTGGATGAAGAAACCGCAAACGCAATCATTATGAGTGCGCGTGAGCATTGGTTTGAAGATGAAGAAGCTGAAGAGTCTCAGGAAAATGAAGGGTAATTAAGCCAATTTACGTAATATTTGTAGCTGTTTTGATGAAACCTCTTTTAATTCTTGGTAAACTGCGGTAATGATGAAGAAATCTGAAGCACCAAAGGAACAACGTTGTTGTTTGGTCACAAGAGAGAAAGGTCGTCCAGAAGATTTGATTCGTTTTGTTGTATCCCCTGATGAAATGGTGGTTCCCGATTTAACAGAGCGTCTTCCTGGGCGAGGAATGTGGTTGCAAGCCAATCAAAATGTGCTACAAACAGCAATACAACGTCGTATGTTTTCCAAAGCAGCACAATGCCAAGTAAAAGTCCCAGATAATTTATTATCAATGATCGTTGATGGTTTAAAATTTAGGATAAAAGATGGCTTGGGTCTTGCAAGACGTGCTGGACAGATTACATATGGTTTTGTAAAAGTAAGGGAAAAGATTTCTCAAAATAATGTTGGGTTAATCATACAAGCCACAGATGGTAGTGAAGACGAGAAAAATCGTTTACTTTCTGGGGCAAAAAATTTGCCAGTTGTAGCAATTTTTACGGGTGAAGAATTAGGAAAATTCTTTGGTCGTGATTATGTGGTTCATGCGGCAATTCACACAGGTCCGTTTACGGGTCGTCTTTTGAACGACAGTAAACGTTTGGCAGGGTTTATCAATTAAGGTATTGGGTTCGACGGGTTAAATCCGGCGAATGGATAAAGAATAGGCAGGTATATGAGCGAAGGCAACGATCAAGAACAAGGGCAAGGCAAAAAACGTCTATCTTTACGTTCGCCAGTAAGACAAGATGCAGGACGTACAGTCGATGCTGGGTCGATAAGACAAAGCTTTAGCCATGGGCGTACAAAAGTCGTGCAAGTAGAAGTTCGCAAGAAACGCGGTGCTTCTGGAAATAGTGAAAAAGCAACGGGGGCTTCAACTGGGGTTGCGCGTAAACCAACAGCAAAGAAAACAGCTGGATCGTCGACTGGGAAACGTGCTTTGACAGCTTCAGAGTTGGCAACACGTCAACGCGTGCTAGAAGAACAACGTCTTGATTTGCAGCGCAAAGAAGCGGAACGTAGAGAGCAAGAAAAGATTGCAATTCTATCCGCAGCAGAAGAAGCAAAGCGCCGTGAAGAAGAAAAAGTGCAGCAAGAGGCTGCCGCTGCATTAGCAGCAAAAGAAGCCGAGCAAGCAGCTCGTTTAGAAGCTGAGGCTGCTGCAGAGCAAGCAAAAGCTGATAAAGGTAACACTGAAAAAGAAGTTGTTAAAAAACAATCTTCTGCACCTAAAGCGGCGACTGGTGCCAGAAAGAATGTTGATCAATCTTTACCTGTGCGTAAAACAAAGGTTTCGCATACACCAATTCCTGGTGAAATTACATTGGCACCAACGCCAAAACCTGTTGAACCTTTGGCAAAACGTGCAGTGATGCCAAGTAGACCTGCATCTAAGAGTAATTCTGCGCCTGCTGGTATGGAAAATGACAAAAATGCGGGTTTTGCTGGGCGGAAAACTGATAAAGACGATAAAGTTATTAAGAAAAGTAATGACTTTGTTCGCACGCGTACTCCATCTCACGACGATTCTGATGGTGACGATGGGGATAGTCGTAAAGGTGGTTCTCGTCGTGGCGGTGCTGGTAGCGCAGGCGCAGGCGCAGGTCGTAAAGTTAGTAGCGGTCGTGGAAAAAGTGGTGATAATCGTCGCTCTGGAAAAATTGATATTCAGGCAGCGATTGAAGGTGAAGACGACAAGGTTCGTTCATTAGCTTCAGTTCGTCGTCAAAGAGAACGTGAACGTCGCCAAGCTGAGCTTGAAAGATTACGTGCAGACCAAGTTAAAGTCGTACGTGATGTGACACTACCTGAAACTATTACTGTGCAAGAGTTAGCCAACCGTATGGCGGCACGTCAAGGCGACGTAATTAAAGCCTTGATGAAAATGGGCGTTATGGCCACGGTTAATCAATCACTAGACGCAGATACCGCTGAATTAGTGATTGAAGAATTTGGCCATCGTGTTCATCGTGTTGCCGATAGTGATGTTGAATTGGGTATTGAAGGTATCGAAGATACAACAGAAAACCTACTTTCTCGACCACCTGTTGTGACTGTGATGGGACATGTCGATCATGGTAAAACCTCTTTACTAGATGCGTTACGTACGACAGATACAGCCAGAGGTGAAGCGGGTGGAATTACTCAACATATCGGTGCTTATCAAGTAAAACTGCCTTCTGGTGCTAGAATTACATTCTTGGATACTCCAGGTCACGAAGCTTTCACGGCGATGCGTTCTCGTGGTGCATCTGTGACTGATATCGTGGTGTTGGTTGTTGCTGCTGATGATGGGGTAATGCCTCAAACCATCGAAGCGATTAAACATGCTAAGGCTGCTGGGGTTCCGATTATTGTTGCGATTAATAAATGTGATCTTCCAGGTGCTAATACAGATCGCGTTCGACAAGAATTACTGCAATATGAAATTGTCGTTGAGCAAATGGGTGGTGATACCCAGGATGTTGAAGTTTCTGCTAAAAAACGCATTGGTTTAGATAAGCTTGAAGAAGCAATTATTTTATTGGCTGAATTTCAAGAGTTAAAAGCAAATCCAAATCGTATTGCCGAAGGTGCAGTGATTGAAAGTCGTTTGGACAAAGGACGTGGACCTGTTGCAACGCTATTAGTGCAAAAAGGAACCTTGAACAAAGGGGACGTGATTGTTGCTGGTGCTGAGTGGGGTCGCGTTCGTGCGATGCTAGATGATAAAAGCGTGAATATGAAACATGCTGGTCCATCTGCTCCTGTTGAATTGCTTGGGTTAACCGGTGTGCCTCGTGCGGGCGAGCCTTTCATTGTCGTTGATAGTGAAAGCAAAGCCAGAGAAATCTCTGAGTTCAGACAACGTAAAGTTCGTGAAAAGCAAGCTGCTGTTCGTTTGGCTGCTCGCGGTACTTTGGATCAAATGCTTGAACGTATTCAGGCTGGTGAACAAAAAGAAGTTGCTGTTTTGATTAAGGCAGATGTTCAAGGTTCAGCTGAAGCGATCCAAGCAACTGTTCTGAAGCTTGAGCATGAAGAAATTAAGGTTAATGTAATTTCTGCTACTGTTGGTCAGATTACAGAAAGCGATATTCAGTTAGCAAAAGCATCAAATGCGATTATCGTTGCCTTTAATGTGCGTGCAACTGTTCAGGCCAGAGAATTAGCTCAGCAAGAGGGCGTTGGAATTAATTATTATTCAATTATCTATCAAGTGATTGATGATGTTGAAAAAATGATCAAAGGACGTATTGCTCCTAAACAACGCGAAAAATTCTTGGGTTATGCGGAAATCCGTAAAGTATTCACTATTGGTAAAACGATTAAGATTGCGGGTTGTTATGTCACACAAGGCGTTGTTCGACGTGGATGTGGTGTACGTTTGTTACGCGATAACGTGGTTATTCATGCAGGTAACTTAAGCCAATTAAAACGCTTTAAAGACGATGTTAAAGAAGTCACACATGAATATGAATGCGGACTTTCTTTCGCAGGATTTAACGATCTCCGCGAAGGCGATGTTGTTGAGTGTTACGAAATGGAAACTATTGAAGCGTAATGAATAAGCCTTTATTTACAGGAAAGAGTTCCTTGGGCAATATGCCCAAGGGCCCATCCCAAAGACAATTACGTGTAGCAGAAGAAGTAAGACACGTGCTTGCAGACGTCTTTGCTCGTACAGAATTTCGTGATCCTGAGTTACGTGATAAACGCTTAACAGTGACCGAAGTCAGAATGACTCCTGATCTTCGCAATGCTATTATTTATGTTGTTCGTTTAGGACAAGATAATGTTGAGGATTTATTACCTGCTTTAAAAAGAGCAGCACCGTATCTTCGTTCTCAATTAAGTCAAAAATTACGTCTTAAATTCTTGCCTGAATTACGGTTTCATGCCGATACAGGTTTGGACTATGCCGCTAAAATTGATGTATTGCTGCATAGCCCAGAAGTTTTAAGAGATTTAGATAAAGAAGATGAATAAATTAACGTAGCTGTTGAATAGTTGTATTAATATTATTTGTCAGCTGCGTTAACGCATTTTGTTCTAATTTCACAATATCATTATCGGTTTGTATTGATCCCTGAACAACGAAGCTCGATCTTTGTTTTTGTACAGGGGCTTTGTCGTTTTGTGGAATGATTGACCATGAGGCCTCAAGGTTCAAAGTTCCAGTTTTATTTGCTTCTGCTTGTAGGTCAAATCGTCTGATATTAATCCTTACTTGATAGGCAGGTGGACTGACCGGCGCTTCGTCTGTAATCCATAAATTAGGATTTTTGTCTGTTAGAAGATTTGTGATTAATCCTGTAGCACCCACAGACAAAATACTGCTTAGTCGACCATTGACACTATGAGTTAACGCTGTGCCATTGCGTGTCGTAATATCAGTTGTATTAAGATAATCAGGGACAGTGACTCGCGCAATATAGATGATAGAGGTATTTGTAGGGGTAAATGTTTGCGCTGATTTTGGTGCGGGGTTGCCTTCCGTTAATGTATAATATTGTAGAGAAGGCGCAGCGCATCCCGCAAAGAAAGCGAGAGCACTGAGGGAACAATAGGTAATTATCTTATTCATTGGCGACGTCCTGTCAGTAAGATTTTAGGATTACGTTCGATTTGAGTTGAAAAACCTCGTAAAGACGTAGCAGCATCGGCAAGATTTTGTAAAATAATTTCAAGGTTGTTTCGTGTTGTTGAACGTACAGAAGTCATGGATTTAAGATTTTGTAAGACATCGGATGCTGCATTGAGGGTTTTATTGGTAGAGGTTAGAACCTGATGGATTTCAGCACCTTTGGTTTTAATTTGCTGGTCTCCGTCAATTAGCAATTTATTTAAGTTTGTAAATAAATTATCCAACTTGTGATCAACATTTGAAATAAGTTTATTGCTGCTTTCAGACGTCTTTGTAACATTTCTTAATAAAGTTGGGACTTGTTCATTTAATGTGTCAGCAAGTTGTCCAACCTTAAGAATAGTCTCATTCAAATCTTTGGACAGTTTTTCTAATTGCAAATTCATTAATTCTGATTTGATTTGTTGAATAGTCGATGGGTGGGATGGAATTTCAATTAATCCATTAATGAACTGAGGATGAAAAGTAGGTTTATCATTTGGATAAAAATCCAAAAATATATTTGAAGATCCTGTTACGAAACTTTCGGTACTAATTTCGGCACGTAACCCGTTTGCGATCATAGTATCCATAAAATCTTTATAATTTTTATAATGTGCATCAAGACGAATTTTTTTTGGGTCGATACTCACGACAACAGGGATATAAGCTTTGTGATCTTTTGGATCAAATTGTAACGTAATAGAATTAACCGTTCCGACTTGAACCCCTCTAAAATTAACTGGCGCACCAATTGATAAACCGGTTACAGAACCGGGAAATACAACAATTGCCTGTCTTTTAGAGGAAAATAGGTTGAAATTTCCAAAAAGGATAATAGCCGCCAATGCAAGGATGATCCCTCCTAGAACAAATGCTCCAATAGATGTTTGTTTAGTGATTGTCATAATGGATAGTCTTTCTATTTCGGATTTTGAACGGTTTGGCGATGCATGAAGTCATTGACTAATGCGCAAGGTGGATTATCTCGTAACGCTCTGGGAGAGCCATGAGCAATCGGTCTTTTTGTTTCTGCATCAAGGAATATGCCATCGTCTGCAATGGTGAATAGACTAGGTAATTCATGACTGACAATAATGATTGTCGTCCCCAATCCATCGCGCAGATTTAAAATCAAATCATCCAACCGTTTTGAAGTAATAGGGTCTAGTCCAGCAGAAGGCTCGTCAAAAAACAATATTTCTGGATCCAACGCCAGAGCTCTGGCTAAACCACACCGTTTTTTCATCCCTCCACTAAGCTCGGAAGGATATAAATTAATGGCGTGGCTCATTCCTACAAGACCCAGTTTCATTTCGACCAAGCGTTGTATCATAGACGCAGAGAGATTTGTAAATAGTTGTAATGGCAGAGCGATATTTTCACCGACGGTCATTGAGCTCCATAAAGCAGCACTTTGGAATAGAACCCCAAAATTACGGGCAATTTCAACACGATGATTTTTGTTTGCTTTCCAGTAATTTTCGCCTTTGACTAAAAAATCACCGTTTTTAGGCGGTAACAGACCGATCATGGATTTTAAGAGTGTACTTTTACCACACCCGCTACCACCCATTAGTGCGAATATGCTGCCCTTTTTTACGGTGAAATTAATATCTTGTTGAATAATGCGTTCACCATAGCCAACGGTTAAATTTTCAATGGATAATAAGGTATTTTGAGGAGATGTCACATTCATGATTATATACCAATAATGTCGGCCAGAACTGCAAAAACAGCATCCAAAGCAATTACCCCAACAATACCCGCCACAACGGCTTTCGTTGCAGCAACACCGACATCTGCGGCACTGCGTCCAGATTTCATTCCGATGTAACAGCTGCTGACCCCGATGAACATTGCAAAAGCGACGGTTTTCGTTCCTCCAAAGATAAATTGATTAAAAGGAACGGCTCCAAATGTTTGGTATAAAAAGCCAATGACAGAGACTTTTAACATTAAAATAGAAACGATTAACCCGCCGAAAATGCTCATCAAACATGCATATAAATACATGATTGGCATTGTGATGACTAACGATAACATAGAAGGCAAAATCAAATATTCTGTCACGGGAATACCGAATACCTTTAACGCATCGATTTCTTCATTCCCTTGCATGGTTGCAATACGAGCAGCATAAGCACCACCTGTGCGGCCCGAAATGACAATAGCTGTCATCACGGCGGCCAGTTCTCTGACTGTGGCAATCCCTACAAGGTTTGCTACATATGCATCGGCTGAAAATTTACGCAATTGGACAGCACCCACAAAGGCGAGAATGGAACCCATGAGGAAGTTAACGACGCTGATAATAATCAAAGCAGAAGGACCAGCAGCTCTAATATCTCTAAGCAAATCGTTAAGGCGCATATAAGAGCGCCCCATTAAGAATTTAAAAACACCCTTTAAAGCGAAAATAAAAAGTTGAAACGTTACCCCTAGACTATTTAAAGAGTTAATTGTCCATTCCCCAAGATCGTATAAAGGGCGGAACTGATATTTAGGCGGTAAAGTTGGTTCAGGTTTTTTATCATTGAGAAGACCAACCAACTGTTGTGCAGCAACAGGCAAGTCGTCTTTATCAATAGAAATTCCATTAATAGTTGCAAGATTTTTAACATCCCACAAAAAAACTACAAATCCACTATCCCATGATCCCAATCGATCTGTGTTGATGTGAACAGATATGTCTGTGGAGCAGTGCTTAAAAATATCCACTGGTAATTGTGGTATATTATTGTTTTTTGCCAGCCAATCCCCATTTAAAATAAGTATTGGTTTATTATTTTCGAACTTTAACGTCCATTCTGGTGGTTGAGGCGGCAAACTTGATTTTTTATTGACCTTCAAGTGATAACCTTATCAATCTATAATCTCGTTATTAAATCTATGTTTATCATAGAATAAACACAATTTTGAATTACGTTCGTTCTGATTGGCCATTACCATATTATAAAATTCTTGCTTTGTATAGAATATATCGTTTTATTTTAACCCTTAGCGTGGTAATGAATTAAAAGTGAAAATGCTCTTGATAATTGAATCAAGAGATTAGGAGAGTTGTTGTATCTATGCGCAATAGGCGTGGACAAATCGTTGATGGATGGCTTTTGATTGACAAGCCTTTGGAAAAAACATCAGCCTTTATTGTGAATAAAGTAAAATATGCTTTTGATGCGCGCAAAGTTGGGCATAGTGGTACTCTTGATCCTTTGGCAACGGGGCTATTGCCTATTGCTTTTGGTAAGGCAACAAAAACGATTCCTTATATATTAGACAAGAAAAAAGTCTATCATTTCACATTGACTTTTGGAGAGTCTCGGACAACGGATGATGCCGAAGGTGAAGTGCTTGAGCAGTCTGATGTCAGACCTAGCGATGACGAAATCAATCATGCACTCGAAGCATTTCAAGGTGAGATTCTACAAGTTCCACCGATTTTTTCAGCAATTAAAGTCGATGGTAAACGTTCGTACGATTTGGCGCGTCAAGGTGAAGTGCCAGAGTTAAAAAAACGTCCAGCTCGGATTGATTATTTTCGAATGATTGAGCGTCTGGATCGAGATCGTGCGAAATTTGAAGTTGTTTCTGGAAAAGGCGTTTATATGCGTTCTTTAGCCAGGGATTTAGCGGTTGCTTGCAAATCTGTCGGATATATTTCTGAGTTGCGCCGTTTAAAAGTTGGTCCTTTTGATGTAACAGATGCATTTTTACTGGACAAAATTGTCGGAAACGACAACAAAGGAGAGGCTTCTTTGGATCTGATTCTGCCTGTCGAGACTGCGCTGGACGACATCCCGGCTCTAGCCCTAACATCAGATGAAGCCACAGAGCTCAGCTTTGGTCGCGTTCTTGAACGAGATCAAGTTGCAGATCGTGTTTCACAATATTTGGACATTCCTGATGGAGTTGTCCGTGTTGTGGATGGGAAGCGTTTTGTTGGATTATGCCGTTTGGATTCTGAATGGTTACGTCCAATTCGTATATTTTAATTTTTTAGAAAAAGGATAACACGATGTCGATTACAGCAGTACGTCGTACAGAGTTAATGAAAGAATATCAAACCAAAGAGAACGATACAGGTTCTCCAGAGGTTCAAGTCGCTTTATTAACAGAAAGAATTGTTAACTTAACCGAACATATGAAAGAACATGCAAAAGACTTTCATTCACGTCGCGGTTTGTTAAAATTAGTTGGACAACGCCGTCGTTTATTAAGCTATTTGCGTAATAAAGACCAAGGCCGTTATGAAAACCTAATTAAACGTCTAGGCTTACGTCGTTAGTAATTATTAGAGGTTGGCTTTCGAAATGAAACCAACCTCTATTTTTAAAAATTGTAAAAATCAAAGATAGATAAAAAGGAAAAAGTTTAAGATCCCGTTTACAGCGTTTCAGGCCACATGGTGCGATTAACGATAATAGTAAAACAAAGTTCCATGCCGTCCGAGACGCTGTCATTTGCAGTTTTATGGTGTAAGAGTGATTTGAATTTTTTCCTATGGCTTATCTTAAAAATAGGACATAATTAATGTTTAAATATTATCGTAAAGAAATTGAATGGGGCGGTCGTCCTCTTATTCTCGAAACAGGAAAAATTGCTCGCCAAGCTGATGGTGCAGTTGTTATCACTTATGGTGGAACGGTTGTTTTATGTACTGCCGTTGGGGATAAAAAAGTAAAACCCGGTCAAGATTTTTTTCCATTGACCGTGCACTACCAAGAAAAAGCGTTTGCTGTAGGTAAAATTCCTGGTGGGTTCTTCAAACGCGAAGGTCGTGCGTCAGAAGCAGAAACATTAAACTCACGTTTAATTGATCGTCCAATCCGTCCATTGTTTCCAGAAAATTTTACGAATGAAGTGCAAGTTATTGCAACCGTTCTAAGCCATGATCTGGAAAATGATCCAGCTGTTGTTGCATTAATTGGGTGTTCAGCAGCATTAACATTGTCTGGTATTCCATTTCTTGGTCCAATCGCAGGATGTCGCGTAGGTTATAAGGATGGTGAATATATTTTGAATCCAACGCTATCAGAAGTTAAAGATAGTGAGTTGGATCTAGTTGTTGCTGGAACAACCGAGGGCGTTTTGATGGTCGAATCAGAAGCCAAAGAGTTAACCGAAGAAGTTATGTTGGGTGCGGTTAATTTCGGTCACCAAGCAGGGCAAGTGGTTATCGATGCGATTATTGCCTTGGCAGAACACGCAGCGCGCCAACCTTGGAATTTAATTGAGCCTTCAGCTGAAGAGAAAAAATTAAAAACTCGTATTGATAAAGTTGGTCGCAAAATATTAGCCGAAGCATATAAAGAAAAAGAAAAGCAAAAACGTTATGCTGCTCTTGGTGAAGCACGTGCTAAGATCTTAGAAAAAGTCACCGAAGAAGAGTTAGATATAGAAAAAGCACCTTCTTTGATTGATTCTCTTGAAGCTGATATTGTTCGTACGTCTGTCTTAAAAACTGGTGTTCGTATTGACGGTCGTGATTTAACAACCGTTCGTCCAATTATTGGTGAAGTTGGTATTTTACCAGCTACACATGGTTCTGCGCTGTTTACCCGCGGTGAAACACAGGCATTAGTGGTCACAACACTTGGAACTGCACAAGACGAACAAATTGTTGATGCATTAGAGGGCGAACATCGTTCTAACTTTATGTTGCATTATAATTTCCCTCCATATTCTGTTGGCGAATGTGGTCGCTTGGGTGCACCAGGTCGTCGTGAGATTGGTCATGGTAAGTTGGCATGGCGTGCGATTCATCCTTTGTTGCCAAGCAAAGAACAATTCCCATATACGATGCGCGTTGTTTCTGAAATTACAGAAAGTAACGGTTCATCTTCTATGGCGACGGTTTGTGGTACATCTTTGTCTTTGATGGATGCGGGTGTTCCTATGGAACGCCCTGTTGCAGGGATTGCAATGGGCTTGATTAAAGAAGATAAAGGCGTTGCTGTTTTAACTGATATCCTTGGTGATGAAGATCATCTTGGGGATATGGATTTCAAAGTTGCAGGAACAGAGCAAGGGATTACAGCCCTTCAAATGGATATTAAAATTACTTCTATCACGCCTGAAATTATGAAACAGGCTTTGGCTCAGGCCAAAGATGGTCGTATGCATATCCTTGGTGAAATGGCGAAAGCATTGACCGAGAGTCGTTCTGAAATTTCTGAAAATGCACCTCATGTGATTATCATGAATATTCCAAAAGAAAAAATCAGAGATTTGATTGGTGCTGGTGGCAAAACGATACGTGAAATCGTTGAATATGCAGGATGTAAGATCGATATTGATGATGATGGTACGGTAAAAATCGCGGTTACATCTAGTGAGCAAGAACAAAAAGCAAGAGAGCGTATCGAAGCGATTGTTGTTGAACCAGAAGTGGGTCGTATTTATTCCGGTAAAGTGGTAAAAGTCGCTGATTTTGGTGCATTCGTAAACTTTATGGGTGCTCGTGATGGTTTGGTTCATATTTCAGAACTTGCTGAAGGACGTGTTGCACGTACAGGTGACGTTGTAAAAGTCGATGATATAGTCAAAGTCAAGGTTGTTGGTTTTGATGATCGTGGTAAAATCAAGTTATCTATGCGTGAAGTAGATCAGGAAACGGGAGGTGATATCAGTGAAACTCTTCCTCCACGTGCGCCTTCTCCAAGTCGCAGCAGAACTGATCGCCCACAAAGAAGATCATAAAAACTAGTTATTTCGGTGGAAGAAGGAGAAATTTTTTTCTTTTTTCACTGGAAAAAAATAAAAATATGAGTAAAAGACTTTATTTAAGTGTTTGTTTTCGATAATTGTATGTTGAGCTGGAGTAGTAATGAAGGCAGTTAATCCAATCCTTATGGGCGGTAAAGAGGTTTTGCCACTGATTGAAGGAGGCAAAGGCGTTGCAATTTCAACAGGTGTCTCTGCTGGATATTGGTCTGCTGCTGGTGGTGTTGGTACTATTTCAGTTGTAAACGCAGATAGCTATGATGATAAAGGGGATATTATTCCTCAGATTTATCATGCTAAAACCCGTCGTGAACGTCATGAAGAGCTGATTAAATATGCTATTGATGGCGGGATTGCACAGGTTAAAATTGCTCGAGAAATCGCTGGTCCTGAAGCCCGTATTCATGCAAATGTTTTATGGGAAATGGGGGGCAGCGAACAGGTTTTACGTGCTGTCCTTGAACAGGTCCCGGGCATGATTAATGGCGTGACTTGTGGTGCTGGGATGCCGTTCAGATTATCTGAAATTGCATCCAGACATGGCGTATATTACTATCCAATCGTATCATCTGGTCGTGCGTTTAATGCGTTGTGGCGTAGGGCTTATAAAAAACATCCTGAATGGTTGGGTGGCGTTGTTTATGAGGATCCTTGGCGTGCAGGGGGGCATAATGGATTGTCAAACAGTGAAAATCCATTGGTTCCACAAGATCCGTTCCTACGAGTGTTAGAGCTACGCAATGTCATGCGACAATATGGGTTGGATGACGTGCCCATTATTATGGCTGGCAGTGTTTGGTGGTTGTCAGAATGGGAAGATTGGCTTGATAATCCTGATTTAGGGCCAATTGCATTTCAATTTGGAACCCGTCCCTTATTGACGAAAGAAAGTCCTATTCCACAAGCATGGAAAGATCGGTTGAGAACCCTGAAGGAAGGAGATATCTACCTTAATCAGTTTTCTCCAACTGGTTTTTATTCTTCCGCAGTAAAAAACAGCTTTTTGTTAGATTTAAAAGCACGTTCAGAGCGTCAGGTCACGTTTGCAAAAGAACCTGAGGGCGATATGACCGTGCCATATGAATATGGTGCAAGAGGGCGCGTTATTTACGTCACTTCTCAAGATCGCGAACATATTACTGGGTGGGAGCAACAAGGGTTTACTCAAATGATGTTAACCCCTGATAATACTTATGTATTTGTCACACCTGAACAGGCAAAATCGATCTTAAAAGATCAAGCGGATTGTATGGGTTGTTTATCTATGTGCCGTTTTTCTAATTGGTCACAACATGGTCCAGAATATACAACAGGCAATCGCCCTGATCCTCGATCATTTTGTATTCAACGAACATTGCAAGATATCGCACATGCTTCTGGTGAACATGCAAAAGAGATCGTTGATCATAATTTGATGTTCAGCGGTACCCAAGCATGGCGTTTTGGTAATGATCCATTTTACGCCAATGGCTTTACCCCAACGGTCAAAGAGTTAGTTAATCGTATTCTAACAGGATATTAATTTTTTTAAAAACCCTCTGAAATTTCAGAGGGTTTTTTTATATTTAATTGTAGCAATTGATATTGTTTGGATTTTCTCAGTAAGTAGCATATATAAATTTACAATGTAAAATTATAATTTGTTTATAAAGAAAGTCAGTGGAGTGAGCCATCATGACTTAGATGCACGCCATCACTTAAATATACATCTTCACCAGAGTCATCTATTGCTAGATCATTATATAATTCTCTCATTTCCTCTTTAGCACGAGATTCTATATTGAAGTTATCATAGATTTCAAAAAATCTTTTGAGTATTTCATCAGTTTGTATCAATTGATCATTATCTTCAATTGTAAGTGAGCAAATTATTACATATTTTCTGCTGCTCTAATCAGATTTTACAAGAGGTTTTAATTTTAGTTCAAGAGCAAGTTGTAGGGCAGATGCAATTAATTGTTTTTGATTTTGGCATACCGTTATTGAGCCATTATCCTCACCAGCTGTTGCAGTCATCAGCTCGTAGTGAGGCTTTTCTCCTAGCATTCTTAAAAAGACTGTTGTAGATCTTACAATTATGTAACCTTCTTTGCTATCTAGCCCTTCTTTTTCTGATTTTATTATATCAAATGTCATATTGTTTATCACTTTTTGCAATTTATTGAGTAAAACCAAGTGATTATTGTACATTATAATTATAAATCATTACAAATTAATAATTAATTTTTTTAATCTGATTGAAAAAAATGTCTATAAACCATTGTTTAAGCTTATAGACAAAACAAAAAAAGCTTATTTTCTCAACGCACGATTACCGATATCATTACGCCAAATGCCGTCTTTCCATTCGATTTTACGAACAGCTTGATAGGCGATTTCTTGTGCTTTTTCTAAATCATCATGCAATACGGATACGCAAAGCACACGTCCACCAGATGCACAAAGCTCTTGATTTTGGTTCATCGCTGTGCCTGCGTGGAAAACTTTCACATTTGGGAAAGCTTCAGCCGCTTTGATATTCGAAATCACACCACCTGTTGTAGGAGTGCCAGGATAGCCTTTGGCAGCCATGATAATGCAAATACCAGCTTGATCTGAGAATGTGATTTCTGATTGAGATAACTTTCCTTGGCTGAGATTGAACAAAATCTCTAATAAATCAGATTGTAAACGTGGTAAGAGAACTTCTGCTTCAGGGTCTCCAAAACGCGTATTATACTCGATTAATGCAGGACCTTTCGAGGTTAACATTAATCCAGCAAAGATCACGCCACGGAATGGTGTTCCTCTGTTACTCATTTCTTTGAGCATCGGACGAACGGTCAAATCCAAAGCATGCTCTTGAGCTGCTTTGTCGAAGAAAGGAGGTGGGGAAACCGCACCCATTCCTCCTGTATTTGGTCCAGTATCGCCGTCACCTATACGTTTATGGTCTTGTGCAGCACCAATAAGAACAGCGTTCTTGCCGTCACAAAAAGCAAATAAAGAAACTTCTTCACCCGTTAGAAATTCTTCAATAACGACTTTATGTCCAGCCTGCCCAAAAGCTGAACCTGCTAACATATCTTTGATGGTTTGTTCTGCTTCTGTGAAATCAGCAGCAATAATTACGCCTTTCCCCGCAGCCAATCCATCTGCTTTAATCACAATCGGAAAAGATTGTGTTTTTAAATACTCAATTGCAGGGGCGATTTCAGTAAATTCTTGCCATTGAGCGGTTGGAATATTGGCAGCATCACAAACGATTTTGGTAAAGCTTTTGCTGCCTTCCAGTTGCGCGGCTTCTTGTGTTGGACCAGCACATGGAATACCCACAGCATTACAAGCATCGGTCAATCCTTTAACCAAAGGAAGTTCAGGACCAGGGATCACAAGATCAATATGATTTTCTTGTGCAAATTTTACAAGATCAGTGATATTATCAACTTTGATGTCAATATTTTTACCATATTGAGCAGTACCTGGGTTTCCTGGTGCGATAAATAGCTCGGTAAGTTTCGGGGAACGGGCAAGTGCCATAGCGATGGCGTGTTCTCTTCCTCCTGAACCGACCAGTAAAACTCGCATTGTGATTTCCTTCCTTATTTCTATGTCTTTTACTTGCGTAAGGTTTATCATATTTTATGTCTATGAATGACCAACTTTCTGATTTGATGACGGATAATATACCAGAATTTACCGTAGGGGATATCTCTACAGCGATTAAACGGATTTTAGAAGGGAATTTTTCACGTGTAAAAGTGCGTGGGGAAATTACTGAGTTAAAGAAATATCCGTCTGGTCATATTTATTTTTCCTTGAAAGATGAACAAGGGAAACTAACAGCGATTATTTGGCGTTTTATGGCTGCAAAATTAAAGATGCAGCTGGAAAATGGGATTGAGATCGTTGCCACAGGTAAAATCTCTTCTTATGGAGAGCGTTCATCCTATCAGTTGATTGTCGATCATGTTGATTATGCGGGTGAGGGCGCAATGCTTGCCCGAATCGAGAAACTGCGCAAAAAGCTAGAGGAAGAAGGACTTTTCGCACAGGAAAGAAAACGTTCAATTCCTTTATTGCCTCAAACGATTGGGGTGATCACTTCACCCAAAGGCGCAGTGCTACATGATATTAAAACAACAATTGCTCGCCGTTTCCCAAGAGACATCCTGATTTGGCCTGTTGCAGTGCAAGGGGATGGGGCTGTAGAGCAAATTGTTCAAGCGATCGAGGGGTTTAATCAATTCTCCGATGATACGAAACTGCCTCGCCCTGATATTTTGATTGTAGCGAGAGGCGGTGGGTCATTAGAAGATTTAATGGCTTTTAACGATGAGCGTGTGGTTAGAGCTGCAGCCAATTCGCAAATCCCGTTAATTTCGGCTGTTGGGCATGAAACAGATACAACCCTGATTGATTTTGCGTCGGATCGCAGAGCGCCAACACCAACGGCTGCGGCTGAAATGGCAGTGCCATCCAAGGCGGATATGATTGCAGGACTAATGCAATACACGACACGGCTCAGCAAAGCATTGATTCACACCAATCAAGCCTATCGATTACGATTAGATCGCGCCATTTCTAAATTACCAGATATTCCAAGTTTGCTTGCACAAAGTCGTATGAGACTCGATGATCGTTCTTATCGGTTGGATTTGTCTTTGCCTTCTTTGGTCATGAAAAGACGACATCAGCTGGCAGCAATTAAACCTGTCGATCAATATGTGTTTAGATTATTAAGTCGACTGAAATCCACAGTAAACATGCACAAAGTGCAAATGACTTCTTCTTGGCGGCATTATGGGCAACAGCAAAAGGCAGCATTGCCACCATTGCCGTTATCGTTGTTGAAATCAACCTATAGAGAAAAGAAAATACAATTAGAGTCATTGGCTTCTCGTTTAGAATCATTGTCTCCTAAAGCTGTGTTGTCACGTGGTTATGTGTTTGTTAAGGATAAACAGGGTCACACGGTGACTCAAGCCAAAGGACTGCGTGCTGGTGCAGAATTAAATCTTACTTTTTATGATGGTGAACGTATGGTTCGAGTGGTAAAAGAACAAGATAAACGACAAGAAACTTTGGATTTGTAAAGAGGATAGATGGTTAAAGATCAACAAAATAACGACAATTATTGGGAAACACTGACGCTTGAGCAAATGGATGAAGCTCAATGGGAAGCGCTGTGTGATCGTTGTGGTCGGTGCTGTCTAAACAAATTACGTGATGAAGATACCAACGAAATTGCCTATACCAATGTTGCTTGTCGATTATTAGATGCTCAGACAGGGCAATGTTCGGATTATTGTCGCAGGTTAAAACGTGTTCCCGATTGTATTCAATTAACCAAAGAAATGGTGGCGGAAATTGATTGGTTACCACCCACTTGTGCTTATCGTTTAGTATCAGAAGGAAAAAACCTGCCAGAATGGCACTATTTACGCTCTGGCAGTTTTGATACTGTCTATCAAGCAGGGATTTCCGTCAAGGGACGGGTTATCAGCGAGCGTGATGCAGGGGATTTAGAGGATTACATCGTCGATTGGCCTGCCGAGGAATCGTAAAATTTATAAATGATTGTCGTTGGTAATGATTTAAATATTGAAAAATTTAAGTTTTTTAATTTTTACAAAAAAAAATAAGAATTTTGTTATTATTTATTTGACGTTTTCAATCTTCATGCTATTAGTATGTCACAAACATCAAGAGGCGAGCTTGGCGGAATGGTAGACGCTCAAGACTTAAAATCTTGTGTCCAATTGGACGTGTGGGTTCAAGTCCCACAGTTCGCACCATTGATGTTTGTTTTAAAATATTTCCCCTTTAAAAATTGAAAAATACAGTAAACCGATCAGGTCGTTTTTATTTGCTGTTTATTCGTATATATTCCATTATAAAAATAATATGGATAAGAATTGGGGCTGCTGATGGCGCAAGAAAATATGATTCTTGAAACTTTCCTTGAACATTATAAGCGAGAATATAATTTTTATCATGATCTTGCGAAATCAGTGTCGGATCAATGTGAAAAAATGCTTCAGGAACGCGGTATCAGAGCGATTGTTACCTTTCGTGCCAAGAAAGCCAAGAGTTTAAAAGAGAAAATTTCTCAAAGACACAAAACAAAAAAGTATCAAAGTGAACAAGATATTCGTGAAGATATTGTTGATCTTGCAGGTGTTCGGATTGCGTTATATTTTCCAAAAGATCGCGAGTTGATAGATAATTTATTGAAAGATGTTTTTATTGTTATTGAGGAAAGATTATTTCCTAAATCTGAGACTGATAATATACAGGATAAAACAAGAAATATATTTAATGGTTATCATGCCAACCATTACAGAATTATGCTTAATCCAGAAACATTAGAAGATAAGAATAAACACTTTCTTAATCATATTGTAGAAATACAAGTTGCATCAATCTTAATGCATGCTTGGTCAGAAGTGAATCATGACTTAGCCTATAAGCCATCAAGTGGAGCGCTTTCTGACCAAGAATTATCGATATTAGATGGGTTAAATGGGTTGGTTTTAACGGGCGAGGTTTTGTTGAGGCAGTTGCAGTCAGCTTTTCAAAATCGTGTTACTCATCAAGAGCACCCTTTTACTAATCAATATGAATTGGCAACTTTTCTTCAGGGGTCGTTGGGAAATTTATATAACCTTGATGAGAGTGTCGAGCCTTCAATGGAGGGTGTTGACTTTTTATTTATGTTTTTAAATATAATTTCATTGAATACTCCAGAAAAACTCAATGCGTTATTATATAGAAAACTAGATTGGGATATTTTTAGATTTCCTATTTCTGATCAAATATTAGATCTTATATTTGAAAGAAATATCGAAGAGTTTGAAATATATTATGAATATACGATGTATAGAGATGTCGATAATAAAGAAGAAGCTAAAGATGAGTTAAGGAAAATATTAATAAAGAAACTTTTATTACAACGTTATATACGTTGTTTAGCACATTATCGTAATGTTCAAGGTGACGATTTAGCTGATAAAGCTGAGATGTTAGTAGGGTTAGGATATCCACCTTTTCTTTCATTTATTGTGGGTTGGATCATCACAGCGGATGAATATATTCATAGTTATTTTATTCATGGTTTATCTGATTTAATTGATGGCGTAGCAACAGAACTTGATATCTTAGAAAAATTAGATGATGCAGACTCTAAAAAGGCAATGGAATGGGCGCTTTCTGGTCAATTAGAGCTGCCAAAAAAATTATAGCTTGGTCTTACTTAATATAAAAAACAAATATATTACTTACTACGAGATCATTTTTATTTAATTTGCTATATGAAAAGTGACGGATACTTTACTTCGAATGAAGAAATTTGTTGAATATTCTAGAGTATTAAAACAATGAATCACGGCAAAAATAAAAAAAGCCTTATATAAAATATAAGGCTTTCCTGATAAATAATAGCAGCAATATATTAAATATTAACACCAAAATTAGTGGCAACAGCACCCAGACCACCGCTATAGCCTTGACCGATGGCTTTGAATGACCATCCGCCATCTTTGCGATAAACTTCAGCAAAGATCATTGCTGTTTCCGTAGAGGCATCTTCGGAAAGGTCAAAACGAACGATCTCTGTTTTAGATTGTGCATTCACAAGGCGAACAAACGCGTTGGAAACCATACCAAAATTTTGTTTCCGTGCTTCAAAATCATAAATAGTCACAACAATCGCGATCTTTTCAATTTCAGCAGGCACTTTGGAAAGGGTAATTCTGATTTGCTCATCATCCCCATCGCCTTCGCCTGTTAAATTATCGCCTTGGTGTTCTACGGCACCATTAGCAACTTTCAGCTGACCATAAAAACAAAAGTCTGAATCATTGCGAACACGACCATTTTTATCTAATAAAAATGCAGAAGCATCCAGATCAAATGCTTTGCCATCTGTTGTTCTGGTGTCCCATCCTAACCCAACCAATGCGAACTCCAGAGACGCATCAGTTTTTGTTAAGCTGATATTTCCACCTTTTTGTAATGAAATAGCCATCTATATGTCCTTTCGTAAAATATAATAGATTATATTTTAACAATTATGTTTTATTTATGGTTTTATTTCACTAAAAAACTAAACATTAACGCCATAATTACGTGCCAATGGCCCTAAACCGCCATTATACCCTTGACCAACAGCTCTGAATGACCATCCACCGTCTTTGCGATAGATTTCGGCAAAGATCATTGCTGTTTCTGTGGATGCATCTTCTGAAAGGTCAAAACGAACAATTTCAGCACCAGATTTGTCATTTACAAGGCGTACATAAGCATTGGAGATCATGCCAAAATTCTGTTTACGTTCTTGGAATTCATGAAT
Source organism: Commensalibacter communis (assembly GCF_947179105.1). NCBI lineage: Bacteria > Pseudomonadati > Pseudomonadota > Alphaproteobacteria > Acetobacterales > Acetobacteraceae > Commensalibacter > Commensalibacter communis. The sequence continues at coordinate 86,873 of NZ_CAMXCK010000002.1, read as the reverse complement.
AGTCACGACAATAGCAACTTTTTCAATATCAGCAGGTAATTTTGATAGGGTAATTTTTATTTGTTCATCATCCCCATCGCCTTCGCCAGTAAGATTATCGCCTTGGTGTTCTACAGCACCGTTAGCGATATTTTTTTGATTATAAAAACAAAAATCATCATCACTACGAACACGACCATTAGCCGTTAATAAAAACGCAGAAGCATCTAAATCAAATGCTTTGCCGTCTGAAACTCGTGCATCCCAACCAAGCCCAATCAGAGCCAAGTCAAGTGTCGCATCAGTTTTGGTAAGGCTTAAATTAGCACCTTTTTGTAATGTAATAGCCATAAATAAATCTCCTTAGTGATTGCAAGTCAATTTAATCTTGTGATGCCTGTTCTGGATGTTTTTTATTCCATCGTATTGAGGAATAAAGTGCTAGCAGGATAAAGGCCGCACCAATTAATCCAGTCACGACTTCTGGGACTTCTTTACATACACTCACGAACATTAATCCTGATAAGGCAAGAATTGCCCAAAACGCACCATGCTCAAGGAAGCGATAACTGGAAAGTGTATCCAGTTCAACCAACATCACCGTTAAGGAACGAACAAACATTGCGCCAATTCCTAAGCCTAGTGCAATGACGAATAAGTTGGTGGATAATGCAAACGCACCAATAACGCCGTCAAAGCTGAATGAAGCGTCTAATACTTCAAGATATAGAAAAGCACCTAAGCCAGCTTTGGCAACGGTGGTAGATGCATCTTCTGAATCTAGTAATGTGCCAATGGCTTCAACAGCAATAAAGGTAATAATCCCGAAAATACCCGCAATAATAAAGGTCAATGCTTCTGAGATAGTTAAGAATTTAGAAATTCCAAATAGAGCTAATAGAACAATAACAATCTCAATGGCTTCTAGCTTAGAGAATTTAGCAAGTTGCGTTTCAATGACAGAGATCCAATGTACATCTTTTTCGGCATCAAAAAAGAATTTTAATCCAACTAATGCAAGGAATGAGCCACCAAATCCCATAATTCCAACATGAGCACCTGATAAAATTTGTGCATATTGATCTGGATGTTTAATCGCCAGGTCAAGTGCAGAAATAGGGTCAAGATGAGCAGCAATGCCGACAATTAATAACGGGAAAACCAGTCTCATTCCAAAGACTGCAATTAAAATCCCCCATGTTAAGAAGCGGCGCTGCCACAAGGGATCCATGTCTTTTAAAACGGTTGCATTTACAACAGCATTATCAAAAGACAAGGAGACTTCCAACACACCTAAAATTGCACAAATAAAGACAGTTGATAATGCGCCTGTTACTGTGCCAGTTGCATTAAAACCAAGCGCGGCAGCTAAGCCAAGGCAAATAATTGTAAAGACAAAAGAGCCTTTAAAATATTTCATAAATAATAATCCACTATTAAATATTGATAGAAAATATTAGTCTTTGCGGGCGCCAACCCATTTCAGGAAAATATGAACACTATTGGCGAATTCTTCATGATCTTTAAAGTATTCCACCAATCGGCTCACTTTCATCTGCCCGTTAACGTTATCAATTAATGCGATGCCACACATGGTTCTATTGTTATGCCCCTCGGTCATTCTTACTTCTAAAGGAGGTTGATCGGGAACACTTAGGGTAACGACACCGTTCGTTTCATTCCAGTTGGGAACACCATCATAAATATAGGCAAAAATTGCTATTCTTTCAATTTCGTCGAAGAATTTGCCATTTATCAGCAAGGTTTCGCCAGAATCAATATCGCCCGTTCTATCATCTCCTAAGAGTTTGATATAAGGCTTTTTGTTGAGATCACCAAAACGTTTTCCCAACGCTTGAACAACGCTTTTTTCACCATTTTTCAAGACATATAAACAACCAAGATCTAAGTCAATAGCTTTATTAGAGCTAATCTTGCCAAAGAAACCTTTTCTTGCAGAGGATCCTCGTGACCAATTTAAGTTGACCTTTATCTCTCCGAATGTAGGGGTTGTTTTAGTTAAACTGATTGATTGCTTTTGCTCTAAGGTAATCTTGTTCAGATTCAAACCCGGTGGCGTAGGTGATGAAGAAGGCGAGGGTGGCGATGTAGAGGTTGATGTAGGAGAAGCAATTTCCCCACCAAAATGAGTGATTAACGCTGCAAGCCCACCATCAAAACCTTGTCCAATTGCACCTAGTCGCCAAGTATCATGATATCGATATAATTCAATCATCATGACTGCTTTTTCTGTGGTTAAACCCTCTTTGGCATTATAAATTGCCGCTTGTTGCCCCACAGATACATCCAGTTTTTTTGCCTTACCAATAGCATGAGTATCGTGCGTCGCTGTAAAAATAATGCGTTCTATTGTGGTGGGTAAACGATCAATATCAATTGTAAAGATCGCTTTGCCCGTTTGCAGGTTAAGCGTAATGCTGTTATCGGGACTTTGTTGATTACTAAATAGAATCGTATAACGATCATCTTTAATCTTGCGGTCTTTATCTAAACTAAACGCAGCAATATCTATATCTGTTGGATAATAGTCAATTGTAATAAAAACTGAACCGTTTGGGATCAACTCTCTGACCGGTAATTTTTGACCACGAGATAGTTGCATGATCGTTTCTTCCTTTCACAGGTCGAAGTCAGAAGGGTTCTCGCCTAATTCATTAATAATGGTTCTGACGGCTGTTTTTTCGTTATTATCAAAATTACCATCAGAATTGCCAATCATGATTGCGGCACGAATAATCAGACGGGCAATTTCACTATTTCCACGATGTTTGCTGATGATACGTAATGCCTCTGTTTTTCCAATTTCAAAGTCAAAGTCAAAACGGTCTGCATGTTCAGTAAAGACTTTAATGGCATTATCTGCACCATAAACGCTGATGAGGGGACTGTTCTTAACTAGGCCAATCATCTTGCGTTTTTCTTCTGGGTCAATATGACCGTCTGCAGCAGCAATATAGGCACATGCAGCCATGACTGAATTTAAAATATCTTTATTTTTAAATTTTTTAAATTCTTCTGTTAACCCTGAAAGGCGGTTTTTTAAGTCGTCAAAAAATCCCATTATTATTCTCCTTAACTAATTTTACGATATAACAATAAATATTATTCATTTTTAAAAGATAAATATATAATTTTTTTCATATGTCTTTGCGTTGATGAGGTGCTAAATGAACAGGAATATCATATTGTTGGTATATATCTTCTAAGCCATTTTGATAGGTTTCACCTATTGCACGAAACCGCCATGTTAAATCACGCCGATACATACAAAATGCAACAATGGCTCTGCCATTGGCGTATTCTTTTAAGTCAAATAACGCATTATTAACACGAAAAAAAATATTTCCGACATTTTGGATATTGACCCTCATCATACCTGTTTTTTCCGCATGAATGATCGTGGTTAACGTATGAATAAAAGAAGGGATAGCGACCATATCTACAATTACTCTAAAACGATTAATTGCAAGTTTTGTAATCGATACGCCTGTGATCGCATCTGTTGGCATCCAGTTTTTCGGAACTTTATTGGAAAATTCAAATGGGATAACCATAATTTGTAGAATGCCTTCAGGGATGTTTTCAGGCTTTTCAACTTCTAAGTCAACAACTTGTTTGCGGTTCAATAAATCAAATCGTTGTCCTTTGATTATCATTTATAACCCTTTCAAGAGGTAACTCTCGTTAATAATAGATGGTTTAAACAGGCTATATCGGCACTCGCAGTCGACTAATTTCAAGTAATTCAATGATATTTTATTTATTTTAGAACATTTGGGGTATATTAATAATACAAATTGAGAGAGATTTAAATGGAAGATTACTTTTTATTAAAAAATTTAACTCATGCCGTTATTGCATGGATAGTCGGTATTATTTTAGCCTTTACTAATCTTGTTTATATAGCGATGCATATTTATGTTGCAGGATATTCTCTGGTAATTCCTACGATCCTTGCGGTTATAGGAGTTATCTTAATTGCTTGGTCAAGCTATCGCATTGCAGTGATGGGGCATGAAAATGATTAATCGTTTGTTACGATTTATTGTTTCATTGCTTTGGCCCAGACATTTTGCTGTTCCAAGGTCACAGGAAGTTCGGTTTTGGTAATATCGACCCCTTGCCATCCTGCACCCAAAGCGGTGAATAGATTAACCGCATCTTGAAAACGATCTAAGATAGCAACAGCTTCCGCATTATTTGCTGTGGTTGCTGTTCTTTGTGCGGTTAAAACATCTAAATATCCCGTTAATCCTGCTTTATAGAGTTTTTGAGCGCGTTGTAAAGCTAATTGACTGCTGAGTTTTGATTTATGTAACAGTTCAACATGCTCGGCGTCGTCTCCCCAAGCAGCAATAATATCTTCTATTTCTTTCAACGCATTCAGAATAGTTTGGCGATATTGTAGTCGGGCTGCCTCGGCATCGGCTTCTGCGCCTTTGACTTGTGCGCTTAGACGGCCACCATGTAATCCAGGAATAGACATATTGATAAAGCTGCTGGATACCAAGCTGGCAATATTGGCCATTTGGCTTGTAAAGGAAGTCGTTGGCATTGCGCTGAGATCAATTGTGAATTGAGGATATAGCTCGGCGACGGCAATGCCAATATTTGCGGTTGCCATGGCATATTGGCGTTCTGCCATTCGCACATCAGGTCGATTGGCCAGTGCGATAGAAGGAATAGAAGGGGGGTATATTGGTAAATCAGGTTGTGGTTTTTCTTCTTTTAACAAATTTTCGGTGGTGCCTGGCACTTGACCAATAAGGACGTCGATTGCATGGGTAATTTGTGTAATATTTGTTTTAATTGGCTCTCTTGCCGCGCGTTGCGTTTCCAATTCTGCTTGCGCTTGTGCAGTGCTAAGGGTTGTGCCTGTACCTTCTAAATATTGCTTTTGGGTTAAGTTAAAAACATACTGAGCAATAGCAACGTTTTCGTCAGCAATTCTGAGACGCAGCTGCATATTTCGTAATGTCACATAGTTATTGGCCAATTGCGATAACATGGTCAGCAATACGGAACGTCGTTCTTCAATAGAATATTTAACAGCTTCTTCTTGAGATTGAACCATGCGTCGAATTTGACCAAACGCATCAATTTGCCAACTGAGCGTTGCGCCATAACGACGAATAGCAGCATTATTTGCATTTCCATTCTGTGCAATGGTTTGTGACGTTGTATAAGACGTGGTTTGATATCCATATCCTGCGGAGCCATCTAATTGAGGGTACCAATTAGACGCATTTTTATCTCTTATCGCCTGTGCGGATAGGATACGCTGACCAGCTACTTTGAGGTCATAATTGTTGTTAATAGCTTCTTCAACTAAGTGATTTAACAACGGATCATTAAACTGTTCCCACCAGCGTTTCATATCATTGGTAGCTTGAGCAATTTGCTCGGCAGTGGCAGGTTTTTTCCAAACTTTCTCTGTCCATTGATCTGGTATTTTCATATGATCTCGATGGAAATCAGGACCGACGGTACAGGATGCTAATCCGCATAGCAGAACAATCGGTGTTGTATAACGAAGAAAATGTTTATACATGAAATTGTTCCTTATAGGTGGTTTTGCAGCCATGAAGCTAAGAGACCTCTGCGCCCTTTGGTTTCTGGGCCAATACTGACAGTTGCTGTCATCCCAGCAGATAGATGGATGGTGTCAGGAACGTGGTCAATATGGATTCGAACGGGGATACGTTGGGCTAGTCTGACCCAAGTAAAGATAGGATTGACATTTTGTAACCCAAATGCATCCGCGTCCGCATTGGCATCATTAATACCCCGTGCAATACTCACGACGTGTCCAGGTAATATTTGTTTGTATCCCATTAATTTAATGCGCGCGACATCGCCAACATGAATACCCCACATTTTTGTTTCTTCGAAATATCCATACACCCAAAAGGAGTCAGCATCGATAACGGATAAATAAGATTGCCCCGTGCTGACATAATCCCCAACACGTAAGTTCAGGTTAGTTACATAACCATTAACAGGAGAATATAAAATGGATCGTTGCATATTCAATTTAGCTTCGTCTAGTGCTGCTTTGGCACTATCGACGCTGGCCTGAGCGGTGGCAACTTTGGTGTTATAATCTTCTTTTTCTTCTGTAGATACAATGCCCTCTAATCCCTTTCGGCGCAGGGCATTACGACGCTGTAGTGTCAAATTGGCTTCAGCATTTTCTAAACTTGCTTGGGCTTGTTGAATAGCAATTCTGAACCTTGCAGGATCAATAATAAATAAAGGTTCGCCCTTACGAACATATTGATTGTCTTTGACAGGAATTTGCACCACAGTTCCGGAAACTTCGGGGGCAATTTTAACGACGTAAACGCGAACTCTACCATCGCGCGTCCACGGCGCGATCATATAGGTATCCCATAACGTTACCCCCAGAATAATGGCAACGATAACAACAATGAGTGTTAAACTAATACGAATAATATTGCTAAGAGAGAACATGGTGCAGGGTCAAAACTTATGTGGAAATAAAGGGGGTTATAGGTAAAGAATAAGTAAACATAAAACACAAAAATATAAGGCTACTTCAAACAAAGCAAGGTGCCAAAACATTTTTATTAATCCTGTTCGCCATAAAATAGAACGTATAATCGTCGTAACGATCAAGGCAAGTAATGTATATACAACAAAGGGGGCAATAAAGATGCCAAAAAAATTAAATTCCGCGATCATTTTATTGTAACTAACAGGGTATTGTTATCAGTTTTCAAAGTGTAAATAGACAGAAAAAATAGAGACAATCTATTTATGCTAAATACGAGGAGAAAGTAAAATAAGTGTATATTAAAAGAAAATATACACAATAATTTATATATTATTTTCATCTTTTTCAGTAAAGATAAAAAAAACTTTGTTTTATTATGTATATAAGATCAAAAAGAAGCATCATCGAGTCATTTTAATATATATCTATTTTCGAAATTTTTGGTAACAGATATATGTTCCGTTATTTAAATATACTTAATGCGAATAAGTCTTTGTGTGATTGCAGTCAAGAAGTTTTCAATATTTTGTTCATAATTTGTTTATTGTTTGGTTAAAACTAGCCACTCATCAAAAATGTCATCTAAGGAGACAGTTGGTTGTTGAAAAGAATTGGTTTCTTCTTTGACGATTGTTTCTTGCATTATTTGTTTGGGATCAGCGGATGGAAAAGAAAGAAGAAAGGGATGTTGTAGCAAAGAGTTAATTAATTTGATTCGTTGTGTGGGAATGGTTGCAGGAATACTAAACACAATTGGGTTTTCAATTGTATTTTTATATTGGTATTGGAAATGTGATAATGGATATTGTTTTTGAAATGCACTGATACTGAGGATCGAGCCACTTGTCATTAACACTTGATTTTTATGTAATAAAAAATTGGCTTCATTAGGTGTTGTCCACCAAACAATATAAGGCCGAAGTTGGTTTAGCTTTTTAAAAGCCCGTAAGATTCCAGCGGGTGTAGATAAAACCTCTGTTACTTCATCAAAAGGAACATCGTCAGCAAGTAATGCAATTGATAATGCGCTAAATGCATCTTTTTGTAATCCTCTCTTTCCTGGGTATTGTGTAATATTCCAGAAATCTTTCCAAGTGGGGTTAAAATGAACTTTGTCAGTGTCCCATACCAATGTAATGTGATCTGTAATCGTTTGAAAATTACATTGTTTGTCATTTGATGACAGTAAATCCTCAGGAAACGCAATCAGTAAGCCAAGATTGCATGCTTGTTCAGCTATTTTTTCGTTTAATAATAAAATATCAACGGGGCTTTTATTTTGAGATAGGGCTTTTTGTAGCGTAGAAAGATGGCCATCCCATGTTATTATACGGTATTTTTGTGAATATTTCTTTAAATAAAGTTGATAGCCGTTCAATATACCAATATTTATTTTGTTCTCTTTAGGATGGGCAAAGCAGAAGGACGGAATAAAAATTATTAAAAATAAAAAAAATAAGAAGATAAATTTAGGTGAATACATATAAATTATTAAACATTGCATTAAAGTAACTTATTTTACTATAAATTGTTTAGTTTAAGATGTAAAATGGTTTATATGTTAAAAAGCAACATAATTATTCTCTGGGTAAAATAATAGTTATTAAAAATAAAAAAAACATTTATTTTTTATGTATAAATAATTGTATTTTAAATATATGATATTTTATATTAGAGGGTTAACATATTGTAAATTGAGTGATTAACTTTGGCTGGAAACAATTTTATTAAGGAAAACGGAAATGTTTTTTAGAAAAAAAGATAAGAAAAAGGCTGCAGAACTTCAAAAAAATGCCCAAGATGAAATCGTATCTTTAAAAAAACAAGTCGAAGATTTGTTAAACGATCGTGTAACGCCAGCAATCGTGCAAGCTGCGGATAAAGCAGATCAGGTTGTTCATAATACAAAAGAAATAACCGATCATCAAATGAAACAGGTTTCTGATAAAGTGCAATCTAAACCTTTAATTGCTATTGTTCTATCTGTCGTCATTGGGTATTTATTAGGTAGAGTTATTCGTTAATTTTATCATAATATAGAAAGTGATTTAAAAACTCATGAAGATTGCTGAGTATGGTAAGGCCGCAGTTGATGCTGAGGTTATGCTTCTTAAGAAAAAATCAGTCAGGATTACCAAACAAGTTGTTTTATGCTTGGTTGGTGCTCTTTTTGGTTTATTTACTTTGATTTCAATTCATGCTGTTTTAGCTGCGTTGTGCTGGAATATTTTGCAGACAGGGGCTTTGGGAACAGCATTGATTATTCTGGTGTTTGATATTGTTTGTATGCTGTTGTTATTTTTATGTGCATTTAAACAAAGGGTCAGCACAGAGGAAATCGAAGCAAAAATCATTCGTAATTACAATCTAAAGGAATTACGAAATTCATTGGCTATTACTGCGTTAATTGGTACGCTAAGTGGACCTTTGGGTAGCTATTTGCGTGGTTTTTTTTGGCAGTTTATAAAAAAAATATTTAAAAGAAATTGATTACTACATACAATATTGATGGTTGACTGTGATTTTAAGTTAACCATCAATAATATTTTATTGTTATTGATATTAAGTTATAATTTTTTTTATTTTCAACTTATGGTAGTTATATAACTATGAACTATCTGGAGTAGATATTATGCATGTTCTTCTTATGGGTGAAACGTTTTTTTCTGAACATGAGTTTTATCAGGAGTTGAAAGCGACAGGATTCTCAATTGATCGTGTTGGCTATGATCCACAAATATTATCAGCGTCTCAGTTCTATGATTATGATATGATTATTGTTGAATTGGATCAGCTAGATAAACAATTCTTCTCCACGATCAAATTATTAAGGTCAATTAACGAGCAGTTGCCAATTATTATCGTTTCAAAAAAAGATGACGTTGATATGAAAATACAAGCATTCCAAGCTGGTATAGATGATTACGTGATGATCCCTTTTGCAATGCCAGAATTATTAGCACGGTGTAAGGCTGTTTTGAGACGATCTAATAAGGTTATTGCAGATCGCGTTATTCAAGTTGGGCAATTAAAAATTAATTTAGAAACACGCGAGGTGTTTGTAAATGGAAAACCTGTAAATCTAACAGGTAAAGAATATGCTATCTTAGAGATGTTAGTATTAAGGCGAGACGTTTTAATCAGTAAAATCACAATCTTAAATGATTTATATGCCGGTAGTAGTGATGAGCCAGACATGAAAATTATCGATGTTTTTGTATGTAAGTTAAGAAAAAAATTGCAAAAAGCTGGCGCTGGGGATTTGATTTCAACGATGTGGGGACAAGGTTATATTTTTCGTCAACCGAGCCCCCTTGCGACAGAGCGCGAGCATGCAATGTAATTGCGTTAGGCTGTAAACTGCTCCGTTACGATTCTTTCTGATAACTCATGTCCTGGGTTAAATAGAATTTCAGATTTGATTGTTTTATTTTCTTTTACAAAAACTTTGGTTACATCTCTTATTTCAGTAAAATCAGCTACTGCTGCGATCGGGCGCTTTTGCTCTTCAATCGTTAAGAATTGAATAGAAGTGCTAGAGGGTAATAGGGCGCCTTTCCATCTGCGTGGGCGAAATGGGCAAATGGGTGTTAATGGTAACAATCCAGAATTAAGCGGAACAATGGGGCCGTGAGCTGATAGATTATAAGCTGTTGATCCTGCTGGTGTTGAAACAATAATGCCGTCACAGATCAGCTCTGATAGTCTGATTTCATCATTCGTGATAATTTGGATTTTTGCAGCTTGTCTTGTTTGTCGATATAGAAAAATATCATTAAACGCCAAGGCGGTGTGCGTTTTACCATCTGCAGTATATGCAGTCATTGATAAAGGATGAAGGTATGTGGGTTGTGCTTGATGTAAAATAGAAGGGAGATCTTTTTCCAATGTTACCTTCGGATTCGTTAGAAAACCAACAGAGCCAAAATTAATGCTGTAAATTGGAATATGATAGTTCAAATAGTTATGTAATGTTTCCAACATAAAACCATCACCACCAATACAGATGATAACCTCAGCTTCATTGATGTCAGAATTACCATATTTATCAATAAGGTTCTTTTTATATTGGGTAGCTTTCGAGCTTGGTATAGAAACAAAATGTAATTTTTGTGGAGGATTCGTTGGTGGCCACATAATATTCCCAATAATTTAGAGTATACTTAAATATTTATATATAAGAGCAGATTGAAAAAACGATTCTGCGAAATATATATATTTCATCTTACTTGAATTTAAAAATAATCATAGATGATTAGACTAATTTAGTCCTTTTTTTGAAAGAATAGAATACAAATGATATGATTGTTGTTGGATAAAGTTTATATTTAATCATTATTTTATACTGCGCTCTATTGTATAATTGATAATATGTGATAAGTATATATATGTATCGTTTTAAATAGAAATGCAACTTATAGTTTTAATTTTCTAGTATTGAGAAGTAAGTAAAACTTACACAAGTATGAATTTTATCTTTTTTCGATTTATTACATTAAATAACAATTCCTATACTTGAATTTATTTTTTTATGCTGCTAGGTATTGTTGCGGTTGATATTTAATTTTAATAAAAAAATATTTTTTTAGTAATATTTTTCATTTACAGAGTAAGTATTTTATGACGACCAATCAAAAACCTTTGGAAATAGATTCAAAAGAGAATAATTCTGAATCAGTTGGTATAGATCAAAGAGTAGGAAGCCGTATTCGTTTAAGAAGAAGGTTATTAGGATACTCTCAAGAGAAGCTTGCATTGGCGTTGGGACTTTCTTTTCAACAAGTGCAAAAATATGAAAAAGGAAGTAACCGTGTTGGCGCATCTAGACTTTTTGATATTGCAGAAATTTTACAAGTACCTATTAATTTCTTTTTTGACGAACATTTAAACCCTTTTTACATAGAGGAAAATGTATCTTTAGCAAATTCAAAAACCACTTCTGCAGTTCAAGCACGAGATGTTCATGCAGTGTTGGATGAAGATAACATAGCACAGGCGTCCTTAGCGACTATAAGTGATGATATTTTTGATTTGATGACCAGTAAAGAAACGACGAACTTGTTAAAAGCTTATTACGCAATTCTAGATCCGGAAGTTCGCCAAAAATTGCTGCATTTAATTTGCGCAATGAGTGAAAGCAGCAAATAAAACAGAAATATTATTTATTCCCGATGTAAGATTTTGTCGGTTATAAAAGAGAATAGTTTTTTATGTCGGAACTCTTTTCTTAAAATATCTTCATGATACTCTTGCTGTACCCATTTCAAGAAATCTACTTTTCCTTTTGTTTGCTGAAAGTAATAGATAAAGAATTGGTCAAGTATGCCTGTTTTAGCTTGCTTGAAATGCCCAAACTTCCAAGATAGCTCTCCCATAGCATCTTCTAGGGTGTGATTTTCGAATAATTTAATCAATGCAGAAACAAGTCCTGCCCGATCGGCACCTGATTTACAATGAATTAAGATTGGAAAATCAAAGGTAGGATATAATTGTGCAAGGTTTAAAATACGATCTTTATGAGGGGCTCCACGACTTTCAAATGGTAAGTCGTATAAGGTAATCCCTAATTCTTTTGCTGCATGTCGAGAAAGAGCATCAGATCCACAATCGCGTTTTCCACGCAAATTGATAATTGTTTTAATCTGATATTTTTGAACAATTTTACGCAAACGTCCTGGTGTAGGATGATTACAGCGATAAACTTTGTGGTGAATAACGATGTGAAAATTAGTCCACACTAATCTAAATATGGAGTGGTCAATAAATAGGCTATCTATCCATGCCTTATAACGGTCAGATGGACGGGAGAGTGATGGATCAAAAGATATTTTCTTGCTCATGATCCATCACTACCTGATTTACATTTTACGTTCAACCTGTAAATGTTTTAGCTCAGCAATTGCTTTGGCAGGATTTAATCCTTTTGGACATGTTTGAGTACAGTTCATAATCGTACGACATGCATATAAACGCATTGAATCTTCAAGTTCGCCCAAACGTTCTCCCGCAGACTCGTCACGACTATCTGAAACCCAACGCATTGCAGCAAGTAAAACTGCTGGACCAAGATATTTATCTCCATTCCACCAATAAGATGGGCAGGAGGTTGAACAGCAAAAACAAAGGATACATTCGTAAAGACCGTCTAGCTTTTTACGCTCTTCGACACTTTGTAAGCGTTCTTTGTCAGGAGGAGGGGGCGTATCTGATTTTAACCAAGGTTCTACTTCACGTAGTTGCGCATATGGCCCGCTGAGGTCAGGAATCAAATCTTTGACGACAGGCATATGCGGTAATGGATAAATCGGCACATCTGAATTAATATCTTTAATATATTTCAAACATGCCAGCGTATTATGTCCATCAATATTCATCGCACATGAACCGCACACCCCTTCACGACAAGAACGACGGAAAGAAAGGGTAGGGTCAATTTCATTCTTGATATAGATCAAAGCATCCAAAACCATTGGACCAATTTTATCTAAATCAATTTCATAAGTATCAATGACAGGGTTACGGTTATCATCGGGACTCCAACGATAGATTTTAAACCGTTTTACATTTTTTGCATCAGGAGCGGCATGAAATGTTTTCCCAACTCCGACGCGGCTATTTTGAGGTAATCTAAATTCAACCATAATTTTAACCTTTTCTTTCTCTTAATATACGCGTTTTTTTGGTGGGAAAGTTTGAATTTCATCTGTCAATGTATTCATGTGCACTGGACGATAATCCAAAGACACTTCACCTTTGTCATTAAGGAAAGAAACTGTATGTTTTAACCAATCTTTATCATCACGTTCTGGATAATCATCATGCGCATGTGCGCCACGGCTTTCCTTGCGTGCCTCAGCACTGACCATAGAAACCGTTGCATTTGCAAGAAGGTTTTCGAATTCTAATGCTTCCATCAAATCTGTATTCCAAATCAAAGATTCATCAGCAACAGAAATATCAGCAAGTTCTGGCCAAAGTTTTTCGATCTTGGTAACACCATCTTTAAGGTTTTGATTATTACGGAAAACAGCAGCATGACGTTGCATTGTGCGTTGTAATGAATCACGCATTTGTGCCACTCTGATATTGCCTTTGGCGTATCTTAATTTGTCTAGACGAGCAATGGCATCTTCGCCAGCACCTGCTGGTAATGGAGCAATGGCATCATGTGGTTTTAAGATTTCTTGCGCACGTAATGCAGCCGCACGACCAAAGACGATCAAATCAAGCAAAGAGTTGGTTCCAAGACGGTTTGCACCATGAACAGAAACACAAGCTGCTTCACCCACAGCCATTAGGCCAGGAACGGTTGCATCAGGATTTTCTTTAGTTGGACGAATCACTTCGGCATGAATATTGGTTGGAATACCACCCATATTATAATGAACGGTTGGTAATACAGGAACAGGGTCTTTGGTGACATCAACACCAGCAAAGACTCTGGAGGTTTCAACAATACTAGGGAGGCGTTCATGTAAGATGTCAGCACCCAAATGTTCTAGATGTAACATAATATGGTCTTTGTTTGGACCACAACCGCGCCCTTCATTGATTTCAACAATCATTGCACGAGAAACAACGTCACGAGAAGCAAGGTCTTTGGCATGAGGCGCATAACGTTCCATGAACCGTTCGCCTTCAGAGTTAGTTAAATAACCACCTTCACCACGACAGCCTTCGGTTAGCAAGCACCCTGCTGGGAAAATACCTGTTGGATGGAATTGAACGAATTCCATATCTTGGGTTGGAATGCCAGCACGCATGGCCATTGCATTGCCATCACCCGTACATGTGTGGGCTGAAGTACAAGATTGGAATGCTCTACCATATCCGCCAGTTGCAAGAACCACTAAGTTCGCACGGAAGCGGTGCATTGTGCCATCATCAAGACACCAAGCCATAACACCTTTACATGCACCTTTGTCATCCATAATCAAATCGAGTGCAAAATATTCGATAAAGAATTCCACGTCATGCTTAAGGCTTTGTTGATATAAAGTATGTAAAATAGCATGACCCGTTCTGTCAGCAGCAGCACAAGCACGTTGAACAGGTTCTTTACCAAAATCACTCATATGTCCACCAAATGGACGTTGATAGATTTTTCCATCTTCGGTACGAGTAAATGGCACGCCCATATGTTCTAATTCATAAACAGCAGGGACGGCTTCACGGCATAGATATTCAATAGCGTCTTGGTCGCCTAACCAATCTGAACCTTTAATGGTATCATACATATGCCATTGCCATTTATCTTCGGCCATATTTCCCAAAGATGCAGCAATACCGCCTTGGGCTGCAGTTGTGTGGCTGCGTGTTGGAAAGACTTTGGTGATACAAGCCGTTTTTAAGCCAGCGGCACCCATACCCAATGTTGCACGAAGTCCAGAGCCACCAGCGCCAACAACAATAACATCATATGCATGATCGACAATGCGATAACTGCGTTGTGAAGGTAAGGTTATGGTATTCATTATTTAATATATCCTGTTTCTTTTATTTCTTGATTATTTTTTAGCTGGAGCGAGAGCAATTTTTAAAATGGAAATAACAGATAGCAGCCCTAAAAAGAATGTTCCGCCTTTGATGATTAAATCAAGGATTGTTTTGTTTTTACCACGAGAATAATCGCTGGTAATGACTTGTAATCCCATTTGCATATGATGAAAGGTTAGAATCATCAAAGAGAGTAATAAGACGGTATTGACTGGTTTTCCAGCCCATTGCACGATATCTTTGTGGTCTGCGTCACCCAGTCTCAGCATTTGAACGATAAACCAAATAGATAAAGGTGCAGTGCCAATAGCGGTTAGTCGTTCGGCTTTCCAATGTTCAACGATATGATGACCAGCACCTAATTGACGCATACGACCAAGGTTAGAACGTAAAATAGTAGGGTGATCTAAAGGGGTTGTCACTTGTAGTTTCTCCTGAGAGCTTGATGATAAATTACAAAATTATCGGTGATTATTCATTATATAATTCAGAATTTATTATTTTTTCTTTTTACCTAGTTTTTTGCCAATAATAATTGTCCATAAACCAAGGGTTAGGGCAGAGATACTGATCATATCGATCTTACTATCTTGATTTATTTCTTCTTTTTCCAAGCGTTTTGCGGTGCTATCCCAAACTAAATGACGTATCCCGCGAATAAAATGAAGAAAGAATGAAGCAGAAAAACCAAATAAAACAAGCTGTCCAGGGAAACTGCCTGTTACTTTTTGAACTTTTTTAAACGATTTTGGACCTTTTGCTGCTGATGCAAGCCAAGCAACCATGATGGCTGATCCAAAAGATAACGCCGCCCCAGTAATACGATTTAAAATAGATAAGGACATCGAAGGGATAGGTTTATAAACTTGCAAATGTGGTGACATAGGTCGTTTTTTAAGAGAACCATCACTGGTATGGCCGACATAAAAAGTTTCGCGTATATCCGACATAATTATTTCCTAATGTATCATTTTCGGCATAGTGCCAAGTAAATTACTTAGGTCATAACCTATACCCCGTTATTCAATAGGTCTAGTCAATTTATTAGGAGAAATGGGTTATTTGAGTAAAAAATATAATAGTTTTTGTGTATTTAACGCATCTATAACATGTTACTCATGATTTTTGTAAATGAATTAGTTGTATAGCGATGTAAATCGGTTTAAATGGCTTATGATGAAGCGTATTGATTGTATAAAAAATGATGGTGGGTTAAATGAAACAAAAAATATTGACAGGGTTTATTGTTTTAATCGGCGTAGTGTATAACACCATTGGTTTTGCGAAAGCTATGCCAGAGAAAATAATACAAGGGCCTTTTAAAACAGCTTTATATCCGAATGGAAAAATATATTTTACCAGAGAGGATGACGACGAGAACGCGGTTGTTCAAACATGTCATCCAATTTCTTTCTTTTTAGAAAAAAATCAAAATAGCTTACAACAGAAAGAAAAGATTGATCTGTATGAAGAGGATGGAGGATGTCCAGAAATAAAATCTGTCTTTTTTGGCAATATTCAAAATAAAAAATATATTTTTGTTATGGTTATTTGGGATTCTAAACATCCTGGGGTTGGTATGGATGGTGATTTCTATCAAACACATGCTTATACCAGAAATAAGGAAGGAATATTGTCACTTGATCGGATTATTTCAGATGATGGTAATTTATCAGGGTTTGAGGGTGGAAATAATTGTAAAAGCGATATTAATCCCGATGGTGATGATGATTGTTATATGAAATACAAGTATAAAACTGCGGCAGATGTAAAGAAATATTTAAAGCAGAAATATCATTAAATATATAAAAGAATCTTTTAATAATTTGGAAACAGAAGAGTGGATTTTTATACAGGGAAACCAGATAGGGCTATTAATCATTATGGGATTATTCACTATACCTATGAAACATCTCAGGCAGTTGGTTTGATGAAGGCAATTACAAATGTGTTTAAGTACGAGACTGATGCTAAACAGCAATCTGATGAAGATGCTTTATTGGCCATTGAAAAGCTGGTCTTAGAAAAGCAATCCAATACGAATGTTATCTATGATATGAATGTATCTATGGTGCATATTCCTATACAGGGAAGCTATTGCATTATTACAAAAATATTTGCCAGTTATGGTGCTTATCAAGATGTATGGTAACTAATAAAAAAAGCGAGAGAATTCTCTCGCCTTATATTTTATATCTCGTTTGGTAATCAGAATTACTTCTGGGAAACCAAATTCTGTTCAACCATAGACTCAGCAATTTGCACAGTGTTTAATGCAGCACCTTTGCGTAAATTGTCGGATACGCACCAAAATGCCAATCCATTTGGAACCGTTGGATCAATACGTAATCTGGAAACATAAGAAGCATCTTCACCAGCAGCTTCGATTTGGGTAACATAGCCTTCATCTTGGCGTTCATCATATAAAATTACACCATCTGCGTTACGTAATGCTTTACGAGCTTTTTCTAAATCAACAGGACGTTCGCATTCAATTGTGATGGCTTCACCATGCCCAATGAAAACGGGAACCCGAACACAAGTCGCAACCACAGCAATATCTGGATCTAGGATTTTTCTGGTTTCAACAGTCATTTTCCATTCTTCTTTGGTAAATCCGTCATCCATAAATTTATCAATATGAGGAATACAGTTAAAAGCAATTTGTTTAGTAAAATTGCCCCGTGTAATGCTTTCGCCAATTAAAGAAGATTTGGTTTGGGTAAAGAGTTCGTCCATGCCTTTTTTACCAGCCCCACCCGTTGCTTGATACGTTGAAACAACGACTCTTTTAATTTTAAAAAGTTCATGCAATGGCTTTAAGGCGACAACCATTTGAATGGTGGAACAATTAGGATTCGCAATGATGTTACGTTTTGCTTTTTTAAGAGCGTCTGGATTAACCTCTGGTACGACCAATGGAACATCGGGTTCCATACGGAAATAAGAGGTATTATCCACCACGATACATCCTGCTTCAGCGGCTTTGGGTGCATAAATTGCAGAAACAGATGCTCCGGCAGAGGCCAATACAAAATCCCATCCGTTAAAGTCAAATGTTTCAAGATTTTGAATTTTCAGAACTTTTTTTTCACCAAAAGAAATTTCTTTACCAGCAGAGCGTGGAGATGCTAATGCTGCGATATCTTTAATTGGAAAATCCCGTTCAGCAAGAATTTTTAAAATTTCTCTGCCAACAGCCCCTGTTGCGCCCATAACTGCTACGCGATAGCCCATAGTTCTTATATCCTTGAATAGGTTCGTAAATCTTAAAAACTATAGTTTACCTGTTTATTTTTGGATGTAAACGCACGAAAATAAAAAACTATTAAAAGAGATCACGATTGCACGAGATGGACAAAAATAACTATGAATTTTAATTTATGTCTTTAAAAAAGAAGATATAAAATTATAGTAATCTTTTAGGATTGGTTAGAAGAGTTAAATATGAATTTGCCCAGTAATGTTTATCAGGCAAGAGTAAAGGCGGGAACCTTAAAACAAGATGATGCGCAACAAAAGATCGTTTTGTTATTGGACCAACTATGTAGATCATTAGAAAACTATCAACCTGTTGTGCATTCTACTGGTGGTATGTTTGGCACTTTAAAAAGTTTATGGAAAAAACCAGAACAGCCTCCACGTGGATTGTACTTAGTGGGTTCCGTTGGACGGGGAAAGTCAATGTTGATGGATCTGTTTTATGAACAGGTTCCCGTGCAACATAAAATCAGAACGCATTTTCATATTTTTATGCAAGAAACGTATAAAAGATTTCATGTTTTAAAACAGCAATCAGGTAAAGGAGGAGACCCTATTCCTGATTTAGCCAAAGAGTTGGCTCAAAAAGCATGGCTACTTTGTTTTGATGAATTTCAAGTGAACGATATTGCGGATGCAGTTTTATTAGGGCGTTTATTTGAACAGCTCTTTGCATTGGGTGTTGTGGTTGTGGCGACTTCAAATGTTAATATCTCAAGTCTTTTTCAGAATAGACCTGGGGCGGATGCATTTAAACCGTTCATCAAGATATTATCGCAGCAAATGCAAGAGGTTGAGTTAAATGCTGCTCAGGATTATCGTTTGGGCCGTCCAGAGGATGAAAAACGCTGGTTGGTTCCTTGTAATGCAGAAAGTAAAGAGCGTTTAGATCATATCTTTTTACGTGAATCTGAAGGACAGCCTATTAAAGAAGAAGCATTAACAGTTATGGGAAGATCCTTGCGTATTCCTTGTGCAGCAGGCGATGTTACGCGTTTTTCATTTGCAGACCTTTGTGATGTTAATTTAGGTGTCGGGGATTATTTGGCATTAGCACAAAGGTTTAAAACAATCATTTTAGACGATATTCCACGATTTAATCCTGATAATGTGAATGTAATCGAACGTTTTACGATGTTAATAGATGTATTATATGAACAAAACGTCAAGTTATATGCTTCGGCAGCAGCAGAGTTTGAGGAAATCTATCGTAAAGAAGATAGAAGAGCTTTCTTTGAACGTACAATTTCACGTTTAAATGAAATGCAAGGGCAAAACTGGGGCAATGCAAAGCGCATTATATAAATAATGATGTTTTAATATTTAAGAGATACAGCAATTACTTAAAACAAAAGGTAAGGAAGAAATATAAGATGGCGATAAATGATCATATTGCAAGTGTGTTCAGCGGATCAAATAGTGCCTATCTTGCTGATTTATATGCACAATGGGTCGAAAACCCAGAGAGTGTTGACTCTTCATTTTCAGAATTATTTACAGCATTAAATGATGCACAACATATTGTTGTTAAAGATGCTAGAGGAGCATCTTGGGCTCCGCGCCCTTTAACAGATATTGTTATCGAGACGGACGAAAAAACACCGTCCCCTTCTAAAGGAGATAAGATTTCCAAAGAACAACTTTATAGTGCTGCAAATGACAGTATTCGGGCTATACAGTTAATTAATGCTTATCGAACTTTGGGTCATCAATATGCGCAACTTGACCCTTTACAACTGAGCCACAGAATTTTGGTTGCAGAGCTGGATCCAGAAACCTATGGATTTACGGCGCAAGATATCGACCGTCCTATTTTTATTGGAAAAAATGTCGCTTCGTTTTTGCCACAAGAAATACATTCAATACGAGAGATCATTGCAGGGCTTCATAAAGTCTATTGTCGTTCTATTGCTTGGGAATATATGTATCTACAAGACAATAAGCAACGCCAATGGCTGATGCAAAAAATAGAAAATTTAAACACTGTCAGTTTGCAAAATGATGATAAAAAACGACTTTTACAACAATTAACAGAAGCCGTTGGGTTCGAAGCGTTTTGTTCAAAACGATATGTTGGTGTAAAACGTTTTGGTCTTGATGGGGGCGAAGTCACTATTCCAGCACTACATGCTGTGATTAGACATGCTGTGACACAATATGACGTAAAATCGATCAGCATGGGAATGGCGCATCGTGGGCGATTAAATGTTTTAACAAATGTTGTTGGTAAGCCCTTTGTTGCTTTATTTCACGAATTTGCGGGTGGCTCTTATAAACCAGATGGAATTCCTGGTGCTGCGGATGTGAAATATCACCTTGGATATCGCAAGCAAGTCGAAGTTGAAGGGAAACCTGTTGAACTGTCGATGGCTTTTAATCCTTCTCACTTAGAAGCGGTGGGTGCTGTTGTCGAAGGACAGGTTCGTGCAGAGCAAGATCGGGATGGTCAGAAACATTTGGCTGTTCTTTTGCATGGGGATGCAGCGTTTGCTGGACAAGGTGTGGTTTATGAAATTCTAGCAATGTCACAATTGCCTGCGTATGAAACGGGCGGAACCATTCATATTGTCACCAATAATCAAATTGGTTTTACAACATCACCAGATTTAGCGTTTTCTGGATATTATGGCACCGATGTCGCCAAAGTTGCACGGGCACCGATTGTTCATGTGAATGGGGATGACCCAGAGGCTGTTGTTAAAGTGATGCAGCTTGCTGTAGAATTTAGAGAACAGTTTGCAACGGATATTGTGGTTGATTTGGTTTGTTATCGCCGTAATGGTCATAATGAGACGGATGAACCTGCATTTACGCAACCCCTAATGTATAATGTGATTCGTAAGCATGATACGATCTACAAAATTTACGCTGATAAACTTGCTAATAAGGGTGTAATTACTTCTGGTGAGAGTGAAGCTCATTGGAATACATTCCAAGAATATTTGCAAGCTAGCTATAATGCTTCTCAAGATTATCGTATGAATACGATGGAGTGGGTTAATGCGGATTGGCATCAAATGAAGCTCAGAGGACAAGGGCGCCAAGAAGCAATGACAGCTATTTCGATGGATGTAGCTCAGAAAGTTGGCAAAGCATTATCGTCTTATGCTGATGGGTTTAATTGTCATCCTAAGCTAACCCGCCAATTGGAAGCAAAGGCACAAATGTTTTCATCAGGTGAGAATATTGATTGGGCAACGGGTGAGGCTTTGGCTTTTGGCAGTTTATTATTAGAAAATCATCCTGTTCGCTTGTCAGGTCAAGATTGTCAAAGAGGCACATTCAGTCATCGTAATGCTGTTTTATTTGATCAAAAAACACAACAACCTTATGTTTTGTTAAATCATATTCAGCCAGAACAGGCAAAAATTGATATTTATAATTCATTTTTATCTGAGTTTGCAGTGCTTGGATTTGAATATGGGTATAGTTGCACAAATCCAAACGCTTTAGTTTTATGGGAAGCTCAGTTTGGTGATTTTGCAAATGGGGCTCAGATTATTATCGATCAATTTATCAGCGCAGGCGAAAGTAAATGGTTGCAAATGTCTGGTCTGGTTATGTTGTTACCTCATTCTCAGGAAGGACAAGGCGCAGAACATTCTTCAGCAAGATTGGAACGTTTTTTACAACTTTGTGCTGATGAGAATATGCAGGTTTGTAACTTAACAACACCAGCCAATTATTTTCATGCGTTACGCCGTCAGTTAAAGCGTAATTATCGCCAGCCTTTGGTTATTATGTCTCCTAAATCTTTATTGAGACATAAATTGGCACAGTCTCCTTTATCTGCATTTATTGATGGAACAAAATTCCTTCCTGTGATTGATGAGGTTGATTCTGCTGTTATCAAAGAGAAAATCAAACGTATCGTATTATGCTCGGGTAAAGTTTATTATGATTTATGGGCACGTCGTCTTGAGTTGCGGTGTGAATTACAATCAGAGCAAGTCGCTTTGGTTCGTATGGAGCAACTTTATCCATTTCCAGCGCAAGAATTATCAACGATATTATCACAATATCCAAACGTAGAGATCATTTGGTGTCAAGAGGAGCCAGAGAATATGGGGGCGTGGAATTTTGTTGATCGTAAAATTGAAAAATGTTTGCGAGAAATAAAACATTCAAACCCATTTGTGCAATATGCAGGGCGTTTGGCTGCTGCCAGCCCAGCCTCAGGCTTATCTTCTGTATATAAATCAGAGCAAGAAGATTTGGTGGATCAGGCGCTAGGTCATAAAAAAGCTTAAATTTGTTACGATAAAAATAGAGAGAGAAAGAGTAAGAAAGTAGTCATTATGTCAGTAGAAATAAAAGTACCACAACTTGGAGAAAGTATTTCCGTTGCAACGATTGCAAAATGGTTAAAGCAACCTGGTGAATATGTAGAAATGGATGAAGCGATTGTTGAGCTGGAAACTGATAAGGTCAGTGTCGAAGTCGCAGCTTCTCAAGCAGGTGCTTTGGGAAATCATTTCGTCAATGAAGGGGACGAGGTTGAGGTCGGTGCGATATTGGCAACAATTGAAGAAGGTGGCGCAAAGGCTGCATCAGCACCCGTTGCAAAAGCACCAAAGGCAGAAGAAGCGATTAAAGCTGCTGCACCTGTTTCTTCAACTCCTGAACCTCATCAACCTATGCCAGCAGCGCGTAAAATGATGGATGAAAAACAAATTTCTGCGTCTCAAATCGGTCAAGGCTCAGGAAAAGAGGGTCGTATTACACGTGAAGATGTTGTGAATTTTGTGACGGGTGTAAGCTCTAAACCAACAGCTTCTGTGCCAGCACGTCAAGATGATCCTCGTGAAGAACGTGTCAAAATGACTCGCTTGCGTCGTACGATTGCACGACGTTTAAAAGATGCCCAAGAAACTGCTGCCATGCTAACCACTTTTAATGAAGTTGATATGTCGGCAGTGATGAAATTGCGTAGTGAATATAAAGATGCATTTAATAAAAAATACGAAGATGCACGCTTAGGGTTTATGTCTTTTTTCGTCAAAGCAACTGTTTCTGCTTTACAAGAATTTCCAGCAATTAATGCGCAAATTGATGGCGAAGACGTTATTTATCGTCATTTTGTGAATATGGGGATTGCCGTGGGTGGTCCAAATGGATTGGTCGTTCCAGTTTTACGCGATGCGGATCAAATGAGCTTTGCTGAGATTGAGGGAAGTATTATTGGTTTTGCTAAAAAAGCTAAGAATAATCAATTAAAGATAGATGATTTGTCAGGTGGAACTTTTTCTATTACCAACGGTGGAATTTATGGTTCTTTGATGTCTACACCAATTTTAAATATGCCGCAATCGGGTATTTTGGGGATGCATGCTATCAAAGAACGCCCCATCGCCGAAAATGGTCAGGTTGTTATTCGTCCAATGATGTATCTGGCATTATCTTACGATCATCGTATTGTTGATGGCAAAGAAGCAGTTAGCTTCTTGGTTCATATTAAAGATAGAATTGAACATCCAGAACGCTTATTATTAGGCGTTTAATTTTTAACTGACTTGATGCTGCTCTTGTTATAAATAAAGAAGGATTATCCTTATGGCTGTGGAAATCGTAGTTCCTGTTCTAGGCGAAAGTATTACTTCTGCTGTTGTTTCTAAATGGTTAAAACAACCAGGAGAGGCGGTAAGTGCTGATGAGGCAATTATTGAACTGGAAACAGATAAGGTCAATGTTGAAGTTCCAGCCCCTATTTCAGGAGTTGTTGGACAGCATCAAGTTTCTGTTGGGGACGAGGTTTCGGTTGGTGCTTTGTTAGTTACTATTGGTGCTGCTGAGAGTGGCACATCAAATAATAATGTTCAGCCACCTGTTGTTGAAGAGAAAAAAGATACATCTGTGTCTAATGATGCTGAATATGATTTGGTTGTTATTGGTGCGGGTCCAGGTGGATATGTTGCGGCTATTCGTGCGGCTCAGCTGGGCATGAAAGTTGCGTGTGTTGAAAAAAGAAAAACATTAGGGGGGACTTGCCTTAATGTCGGCTGTATCCCGTCCAAAGCATTATTATATGCTTCAGAGCAATATGAAGCTGCTCAAAAAAGATTTAAGAGCTTGGGGGTATTGGTTAAAGATGTGCAATTAGACTTGGCTGCAATGCAGGCACATAAAGACTCTGTGATTAATGCCAATGTCTCGGGAATCGAGTTTCTTTTAAAGAAAAATAAAATCACTTGGTTAAAAGGGACGGCAACCATTCCTGCGCCAGGTCAAGTTTCAATCGATGGTGAAGTTGTTACAACACGTTCTATCGTGATTGCAACAGGTAGTGAGAGTGTTTCTTTGCCTAATGTAGAGATTGATGAAAAGCAAGTGGTGACCTCTACTGGTGCTTTGTCTCTTGAAAAGGTGCCAGAGCATATGGTTGTCATTGGTGGTGGGGTGATCGGTGTTGAATTAGGGAGTGTTTGGCATCGTTTAGGAGCCAAAGTCACTATTGTTGAATATTTTGATCGCTTACTACCGGGCTTTGATAAAGAGGTCTCTTTGAATTTTGCTAAAATACTGGAAAAACAAGGTATTCAGCTAAAACTTGCGCATAAAGTTGAAAAATTAGAGAAAAACAGTTCAGAATCTCAAGTAACAATTAGCAATGTTGCTGGAGACCACACAGAGATCTTATCTGCGGATGTTGTATTGGTTTCTGTGGGTCGTCGTCCTGTTACACAAGGGTTGGGTTTAGAAAATATTGGCGTTGTTTTAAATGAAAAAGGGCGAATTAAAACAAACGAACAATTCCAAACCAGTATCCCTGGCATTTATGCGATTGGAGATGTGATTGCAGGTCCTATGTTAGCCCATAAAGCTGAAGAAGAAGGGGTTGCTGTTGCCGAGTATCTAGCAGGACAAAAGCCTCATATTGATTACGGGTTAATTCCTGGAGTGGTTTATACAAAGCCAGAAATTGCAATGGTTGGTAAAACAGAAGAAACGCTAAAGGCTGAATCGATCGAATATACAGTTGGCAAATTCCCATTTAGTGCCAATGGTCGGGCAAGAGCTATGAATCAAACCGAGGGTTTTGTGAAGATTCTAGCGGATAAAAGAACTAACAAAGTTTTAGGGGTGCATTTAATAGGGCCTCATTGTAGTGAAATGATTGCTGAAGCTGTATTAGCAATGAATTTTGGGGCTTCTGCCGAAGATATTGCATTGACTTGCCATGCCCATCCGACTCTGACAGAATCGATCAAAGAGGCGGCTTTGGGAACACAGAAAAGATCAATTCACATGTAATCAACATGAATCTTGTTTCCTTTGTTTAGGCATTCGATTACAGTGTGATTTTACATTAATTAACCCTGTGTAATGAGGAGTAGTAGGAATGAAGCTCAACCGTATTGCTGTCAGTGTGATTGGCGTTCTGGCCGTATTGACACAAATACAATCTCAAGCAGTTCCTACTTCATTTGATATAAGAGACGATATTAAGGGGTTAGAGGATACGAGTGGTTTACCATCATATACCCCGATTCCTGACCCTCATGCAGATCGTTCTTACGTGCATTTTTATAATTTGGCAGAGACGTCTTTATTTAAAAAAGAGCATGAGTTACATGGTTTGCCGCCTCTGCCTTCTTTGACACAAGAAGAAGCATATCAAGAGGCAGCAAGATTGACAGTATTGTTAAAGAAAACGGTTCCAAATGCACTGACTTATTCTGCGGAACGAAATAAAAAATGGGTTCAACTGGCTCAAGATGAAATGGATCGCAAAGGTCCCCCTGTGAAAAGAGCACAGTTATTAATTGTTGTTGATCGTAATCCCAAAGTTCAAGAATTATGCTTTATACTGGCATTCCCGAAAGGGCAAGGGGAGTGGAAGGCATTGGGGGGAGGAAAGGTTTCAACGGGGAATACTGGGCGTAAATTATACTATATTACCCCAACAGGTGTTTTTTATAATACTGTCGAACGTATTGGTTATCGAGCATTAGGAACCAAAAATAAAAATGGCATTCGCGGGAATGGTATTAAAGGAATGCGCGTTTGGGATTTTGGATGGCAATGGGCAGAGAAAGGTTGGTTGCCAAACCGAGAAAAAGGACAAATTCGCTTGGAAATGCATGCGACAGATCCTGACTATTTAGAGCAACGTCTGGGTAAACCAGCATCAGAAGGATGTGTAAGGCTTGCAACAAAAATGAACGAGTTTATCGATCATAATGGTATTATCGATGCTTTATACACCCAAGCTGCTCAAAAAGATAAAAGGTTCAGTTCCGTTTTATCTAAAAAAATCCGATTTACGCCATTGGCTGGGGATAAACTAGTTGTCGTTGATTCTTCTCATTTTGAAGATTCTCAACGAAGTTAATATTACTGGAATAGGGTGATAAAGAGGATTGTTAATACGGATGGTTATATTTAACAAACAATCATTATCTAAATTCTATTTCAAAATTATTAAATAATAGTATTGAAAATAAACAATACAGATCTAAATAAAATAATTATTAATCTATTGTAATGAGATTAGAAATAATAGGTCTTTTTCAAAATTGTTTGGTTAATAAATAACAATTTAATGGTATAGACTTGGCAAAAGATTGTTTTGTATAAGCTACATTTATCAGTAGCAATGATTTAGAGGAGAATATAATATGCCTATACAAACGAAAGAAGCTGAAGCATTAGAGAAATATTTACAAAAAAAATTGGAAAGCTCTTGCCTGAAGATTGTTCTACCTAAACGTGTTGGACAACCCGTTGAATTATGTGTTCAAAAGGGTAAAACATCAGAATCTATTGGGACGATTTACCGTGATGAAGATGAAGGCGAGGTTTCTTATGCAATTTCGTTAACGATTTTAGAAGAAGATTTGGAATAAAATTTATTTCAAGTCAGATTGTTGGAAAAGTTGGAAAGTAAGTTCTTCTGAAAATTTAAAAGAAGTTACTTTCCATTTCCAATTTTGCAAATGCAATGTCATTTT
Source organism: Commensalibacter communis (assembly GCF_947179105.1). Taxonomy (NCBI): domain Bacteria; kingdom Pseudomonadati; phylum Pseudomonadota; class Alphaproteobacteria; order Acetobacterales; family Acetobacteraceae; genus Commensalibacter; species Commensalibacter communis. The sequence continues at coordinate 59,648 of NZ_CAMXCK010000002.1, read as the reverse complement.
AATATAATTTTTTTCTTGCCCTGGAATTAAAATGTCAGCTTGTAATGAAAATGGGGATATAAAATGAATATGAGTGGACATAAAAGAGCGTAATAATGTTCTAATGGTAGAAGAGTTTTCGATTGAATTATCCTGTTTGATATGATTGATAAATTTAGCAAGATTATCTGGTGTTAGATTTAAATCGACCGCATTTGAAATAGCCGTTGTCGCAAATGAATTTCCAAAATCTGGCAGATCGTCTTGGGATGTAGGAGCATTTTGAATCGATTTTGTTAAATCTGATTGTAAATTTGTTTTAATGGATTGCCAGTCCAAATATGTTATTAATTGTGGCGTATTATGGGTCTGAATTGCTTTGTAAATGGACCATAATGTCGTGTATGGGTATATAATATAAAGGCCGCCTAAAAAAAGAAGTATAAAAATTAACTTCCATTTTCTCAAAAATGAAACAAACATTTAATATTCCTTTGCGATAAAATAATCAGATGGCGATTTGGTTATATGAATATATAACAATCTGAATAGCATATATTTTCAATAGATAGTGGGGAATATAATTGCTATAAAGAATCTTTAGAAGTCATATTAACATTAGCTGCATTTTATATTACTAATATAAGGAGCTATAAATTATTTATTTAAATTTTAAAATAAAAATGTATATCTTTGAAAGATAGGATCATATGAACTATTGTTTTTCTGAATTGTCTATACCTTATCGTTGGACAAAATACAAAACGACTACCGCTTTTATATTAACTTTGTTGGCTGGTGGTGTCTTTTTTCCTATTTCTGGATATGCACAAGGGTCACAAGAAAAACAATATCCGCCCAGTGCAACTGCTCCTGCTCCTATCCCTACACAACCATTAGCACCGCAGAATGGCGCTTTACCTGCTGTCAGTGGAACGGGACAAATTCTCCCTTCTGCTACTGATAATGGGGAAAAAGGGGCTGTATCTGGTAAACCTTTGCCTTATTTTTTGTCGTTAAGGGCTGATGAAGTCAACATGCGCGCTGGACCAGGGGCACGTTATCCAATTAGTTGGACATATCATCGTCGCAATATGCCCGTCAAAGTCACACGAGAATTCGACATTTGGCGTTTAGTAGAAGATGCTGATGGTCAAAAAGGTTGGATTCAACAAGCTATTTTATCTGGCGGTCGTTCTTTTATCATAACTGGCGAGCCTTTGTCTGTAGGCCAAGAAGTGGCCGATCAAAGCAAGGATAAAGATAAAAAGAAAAGTGAGCATATGGACAGCCGTATTGTTGGTTATATTGCGGATGCGCAATCAGTCCAGCCAGGTAAAAATAGTATTATTGTGAGATCGGAACCAAAAGATAGTGCTACAGCGATTGCCGTCTTAAAGCCAGGCGTTGTGGGCAGTATTAAATCATGTCCTGCAGGATCAGAATGGTGTAATATTGCAATTAAGGGATATAATGGTTGGATACCACGAAATAGCTTTTGGGGAACAACACCTCAAGAAGTCATTGAAGGCCATTAAGGCATTTTAGAATCAATTTTTATCGATGTTTATTGTTACAAACGAAATAACTTTGATTTATTCATTTAGAATATAAAGGAATTACATATTATGGAAGACAAAGCTAGTTTATTAAGAGGTCGTCGTACCAAAATTGTTTCTACTTTGGGGCCAGCATCCTCTACCAAAGAAATGATTCAGACATTATTTTTTGCTGGCGTTGATGTTTTTCGCTTGAATTTTTCCCATGGAACCCACGAAGAACAAGCAGCACGATATCATATTATTCGTGAACTTGAAAAAGAAACAGGTAAAGTGATCGGTGTTCTTGCCGATATCCAAGGGCCAAAATTACGCGTTGGTAATTTTGCAGACGGTAAAGTTATCTTAAAAACTGGTGCATCATTTCGCATGGATTTAGATAAAACTTTAGGTAATGAAGAGCGTGTTTGCTTACCTCACCCAGAGATTATTAACAGTGCTGAACCTGGATGTCGTTTACTGCTTGATGATGGCAAATTATGCTTAATTGTTCGCAAAGTTGGCAAAGATTTCCTTGAAACCGAGGTTCTCGTTGGTGGTCCATTGTCTAATCATAAAGGGGTCAACGTTCCCGATATGATTTTACCAATTCCTGCTTTAACAGAAAAAGATCACAAAGATCTTAAGTTTGCATTGGAACTCGGGGTCGATTTTATTGGTCTTTCCTTCGTGCAACGTCCAGAAGATGTTCAAGAGGCCAAAGATATTTCCAATGGTCGTGCATGGATTGTGACCAAAATGGAAAAACCACAAGCAATGCAAAATATTGATGCTATCCTTGAATTAACGGATGGTGTGATGGTTGCTCGTGGTGATCTTGGGGTGGAAATGCCTCCAGAAGAAGTGCCATTGGCTCAGATTAAGATCATTCGCAAAGCACGCCAATTGGGTAAACCTGTAATTGTTGCTACCCAAATGTTAGAAAGTATGATTTCATCTCCAACGCCAACACGTGCAGAAGCATCCGATATTGCAACTGCAGTTTTTGAGGGGGCAGATGCGGTAATGCTTTCTGCTGAAAGTGCTGCTGGACAATATCCTAAAGAAGCTGTCATGATTATGGATCGTATCATTAGTCGTGTTGAAAAAGACGAAGAATGGCGTAAATTGATGGAAGCAACGCGTGAACAACCACATAACAATGTGGCAGATGCGATTGTTGCTGCTGCTCAAAAGATTTGCAACACCTTGGAAACCCCAGCTGTTGTTGCATTTACGCGTAGAGGGAAAACAGCACAACGTATGTCCAGAGAACGCCCTGATTCAATGATTTTTGGGGTTACTCCGACCTTGGAATCTGCTAGAAAGCTTGCTCTGGTTTGGGGGATTCATCCTTACCACTCCATTACTGTTGATAATCCAGCATGTTCTGTCGAAGACATGGTAGCAGAGGCATCACGTATTGTTCAAAGTTATCAGGTCGTTACAAAGGGCGATCATATGGTTGTTATTGCAGGTATGCCGTTTGGTCAAGCAGGCAGTACGAATTTAATTCGTGTGGTTGATATTCAGTAATTAATTATTTTAAAGAGAGATATTTTTATCTCTCTTTATGAAATTAAATGATTTTTAGAATCTTCAATAGCTTTGATACATTCTGCAAGCACGGTATGGGTTATGGGCTTGCGAATGATAAAATTTTGTTCGCGAATAAATGAATCAAATATGATGGGTATTTCTTCATATCCTGTAATAAATAAAATAGGGAGTTGAGGATAACTTGTCTTAATAGTTGATAAAAAATCCGTAGGTGTATTGGGTAAAATACGGGTATCAATTGCCACAAAGTTGAATTGACTATTACTTTTGAGTAAAGTAAAGGTTTCTTTGGTTGTTTGGGCAATAGTCATTGAATATCCTAAGTCTTTTAGGTTTTCACTAAGCAACATACATAGATGATTATTCTGTGAAATAAGCAATGTTTTAAGTAAGTTAGCTTTCATAGGATTGCTATTCAATTTGTGTATGGTCATCGAATTATAGTGTCGAGGCAAAAAAAGACTAACTGTCGTTCCTGCTTTTGGATTAGAATCAATGGTTAAATGTCCTTTGGACTGTTTGGTAAAGCCATAAGCCATCGATAACCCAAGGCCAGCTCGTTTTCCCAAAGGTTTAGTCGTAAAAAATGGGTCTGTTGCTCTGTTAATAATATCAGGAGACATTCCAATCCCGTTATCTTGTACGACAATACTAATATATTCTCCGTGATTAACAAATTTCCGAAGAGGATGTGACGGTGTAATGATAACATTATGGGTTTCTATAGTAATTTTACCATTTGACGAATGAATGGCTTCGCAGGCATTTTGAAAGATATGCAAAATCGCATTTTTTAAATGTTCTGGATCACAAAAAACAGACCAGATATCAGCTTCTAGCTGAATTTGTAAGTTAATATGTTCCTTGATATGATCCTTGCCTTCTTTGATACAATTTTGAAAAGTATCTAATAAAGCCTGTATCGTGTGATTAGGATCTACGATATGAGGTGTTAAAATTTGTCTTCTTGAAAATGAAAGAAGCTGATGGGTAATTTCAGTGGCTTGCGTTGCAGCTTTTTGGGCAGCGTGAATATAACGAGGTAATAAATTAGCTTTATTTTGTTCAATACGCATTTGCATTAGTTCTAGGTTACCAATAATACCAGCCAGTAACGTATTAAAGTCGTGCGCTAATCCACCGATAAGTTGTTCAATTGTTTGAGTGGGTGAAGTGGTTGATAAACTTGATTCTGTAACAATACTTAACATGCCTTGAACTTGATTTTGGTCTCCAAGAATTGGATTGTAAGTTACTTCGATTTGAGTTGGTGTCGAATGCCGAAGGGGTGTGCCAGGAATTTGATAATTGCTTGTATATCGAATGGTTTCTTTTTGATAGACAGCGCTGACAACTTGGTTGAAATGAGCTTTACGTTCTGGCCATATATTGATTAATGGTCTGCCCAGCAAAGCAGGATGTTTCGTGCCGATTAATTTTGCATAAGCATCATTATATAAAGCAATATTTTCCCTTCCCCAATAAATAATCATAGGTGAAGACGTATTGAGAACCAATGATAATATTGCTTGTAGGTTTAGTGGCCAAGAATCCTGTGAACCTAATATGGTATTGTTCCAATCAAAGCTGCTGATAAGTTGCTTGACGGTTAATATTTCTGAAGTTGGAACGGATTCTGTCATTACGACACCTTGCGTATTTTACATCATCAAAGAATATAGGGTTGATTAGTTATTATTATATCTGTTTTTATTATATTTGAAACTCTGTCTGTCAATAACGTGATCTGCTTTTAACTGAAATCCCAGCTTCTAGATAATTTTTAAAAATAGTAGGCAAAGTAGCAATATTTTAATCGTTTTTAAATATTTCGATCAGATCAGTATTCTTGGATATAGTATTTGTGAAATTTCTTGGAGAACGCCCGATTTTGTTTTTACAATCTGGGTTTACTCCACGTTGTAATAGATATTATGTAATATAACAATGTTCTCTCAGGTTAAGGTAAGCTGTCCATAAGAGACCGTTGCCATATTGATTCACAATGTCTAAATCAGCCTTTTGTCTATAATTTTTGTAGTGAGTGTAGCTTGGTGAATAGATTATTGCACTTGTTTGTTTTCGATCAAAGATTTACGAATGCGACGACCTTTTTGAATGGTTTCTGTGATATATTCTTCATCTTTCCATCGGATAGCTTTTGCCATGGCTTGGGCATCTTCTGTAAAGCGTGCCAACATTTCCAATATGGCTTCACGATTATTGATGAAAACATCTCGCCACATCGTTGGATCAGACGACGCAACCCTGGTAAAGTCTCTGAAACCAGAGGCAGCATAGTCAAGCACTTCAGACCTTGTTTCTTCTTCTAAACTATCGGCAGTATTACAGATTGTAAAGGCAATCAGATGCGGTAAATGGCTGACGATAGCACAGACCTTATCGTGATGCTGGATTGAAAGGATACGTGTATTCGACCCCATATCTTTCCAAAAAGCAATGATTTTATCAGTAGCTTCCTGCGTTGTGCTAGGGATGGGGGTAATCAAACACCATCGATTTTCAAATAACGTATCAAAACCAGCATCCGGACCGGAGAATTCCGTTCCTGCCATAGGATGTGCAGGAACAAAGACAATATCGGGTGTAAGATGGGGCTCAATAGCAGCAATGACAGAAGCTTTGGTAGACCCCGTATCAGTCAATATTGCTCCTTTTTTCATGTAAGGAACAATTCGTTTGGTAACCTCTTCCATCGCGCCAACAGGAATGGATAAAATAACGCAATCGGCATTTTCAACTGCGGTTTTTGGGTCAAAACAAACTTCATCTGCGATTTGCAGTTCTTGAACATGCTTACAAACATCTGGATTATTATCATAGGCAACGGTATGGGTTGCGATAGAACGATCTTTTTGGATACGCCTTAAAATAGAAGAACCGATTAGACCTGGCCCAATAACGGTAACGCGGTGAAAGAGAGGAGTGTTCATGATATATGATCAATTTGAAAAGTGAAAACAAAGAAAATGGATTAATTGGAAGTGATGTTGAGCTCGGTATCTTTTTGAGGATTTTGACGTAAATATCGAATTTCGCCGATCTGCCACAATAGTAAGGTTGGGATACCAATGATTAAATCACGTGCACGGCGTAAGATCGATAGCCCAAAAGATAAAGAAGGATCAATTCCAAAAATCGTTCCGATAATAACATAAGCACCTTCTTGTATTCCTACACTGGCAGGAACTAAAAATCCAATAGAAAGAACCACGCAAACAAGGGCTTCAATGGTAATGGCTTCAAGCAAGGTAATATTCGTCCCTAGGAAATGATAGCACATCCACGTTCCTATACCACTGCCAACCCATCCAATAAAATGGATCGTACAACTATAAACTACTCGTTTTGGGTGCGCCCAGATTTGGTCTAGTGCTTCTTGTAAAGAATCTGCGCTTGAAACAATTTTTCCGCTCCATTGTTGGGCAATATTAGAGCTTAGTCCATTGACTATTTTACGAAAGAAAAGATTGCCTTGTCTTTGTGTCCAAATAAAAGGAACTAACCCAAAAATTAGCAATAGCACCCCAAAAATGATAAACCATTTAAGGTTGATTTGTGCGCCCAAAAGATGGATATCTTGTAATTGTGTATGATACCCTCCGACGAGCAAGATTGTGATGCCAATGATAATAAACACAACTTGTCCCAATGTTTCCGTTGTAATATCAACAATGTTGGAACTGATCCCCTGAGCGGTGGATAGCGTCGGTGGGTTTTTAATATAACGATAGCCTTTAAAACAAACGGCACGTACTCCCAGCACGATCCCACCAATTTGTGAAAAGGGCAAACATGTAGCAGCAGCTTCTCTGAGGTTTCTTGCCCAAAAAAGTCTTATGATCCCCAGTTCTGGGCAGATGCAATGCCATGCCCAGCTTAACACGACAATAATCAATAACTGCCATAGACATAATAGGAGAAGTCTGTCTAATCCAATAGAAAATACAGATTTAAAGATACTATCCGCACCTATCCAAGCAGCACCAGCAATAATGAGGCTGAGCCCCAGAAAAAATAAAATTATTGAAATTTTTTTCAAAGTAGACCGTGCATCTTTTATATAGAGTAGTTATTATTGCGTTTAATGGAATACATAGTAATTATATATAAAATTGATTACAATATTCTTTAACGTATTATTCAATAACAGATTCAACGTTATATGTGAAATTTTTATATTTTTTGATCGGGGGGTTTTATGGTTACCTCAACTTTCGTTACCGGGGTTACAGGTTTTGTTGGTTCAGCTGTTGCAAGAAAATTGGTTGAAAGAGGCCATCATTTAAGAGTATTGACCCGCCCCAATAGTAACAAAGCCAATTTACAAGGACTGGATGCAACAGTTGTTGAGGGTGATTTATTAAACCCAGAGGCTTTTGAAGAGTCTTTAAGAGGATGCAAATATCTTTTTCACGTTGCTGCAGATTATCGTTTATGGGTTCCTGATCCTGCTCAAATGATAAAGATTAATGTAGAGGGTACTCGTCGTTTAATGTTGGCGGCTCAAAGGGCAGGGGTTGAAAAAATTGTATATTGCTCGTCTGTTGCGGCTTTAGGATTGGTTGGTGATGGCAGCATTGCGGATGAAACAACACCAGTGCATAAGATTATTGGAATTTACAAACAATCAAAATATGAAGCTGAACAAGCTGTTTTAAAACTGATTCAAGAAAATCAACTGCCTGCGGTCATTGTGAATCCATCCACGCCTATTGGCCCAAGAGATATCAAACCAACCCCCACAGGGCAAATGATTTTGGATTGCACCAGAGGGAAAATGCCAGCTTATGTGGATACGGGGCTAAATATTGTCCATGTGGATGATGTGGCCGAGGGGCATTTATTGGCTTTGGAAAAAGGCGTGATTGGTGAAAAATATATTCTTGGCGGAGAAAATATGTCTCTGCGAGATTTTTTTGCGATGACCTCTAAGATTGCGAACGTCAGACCACCGTTGATGCGTTTAAACCAAAAATTGATTTGGCCTGTGGCGATTGCTTCAGAGTGGATGGCTAATCGCTTTGGCATACAACCACGCGTAACTCGTGAAATGTTATTGATGTCTTATAAAAAAATGTTTTTCTCTTCTGCAAAGGCTGAAAGGGAACTTGGATATCGTCATCGTCCCGCTCATGAGGCAATCAAAGATGCCGTCGATTGGTTTCGCCAACAAGGATATGTGCGTTAAAAAATATTGAATGAGAAGTTAAAAGAATGACGTAATTTTTTAGAACAGATATTCGAATATAGAATAGTAGATTAAGAGTATTTATGATGATGATCGTTGCAATATGTTCTTTTATTATTTGGATTTGGTTATTTCTATTTCACGGGCGTTTTTGGCACAGAGAGCCAATTTTATATCCTTATTCAAAATCAATAATCGATTCGATAGAAGAATGGCCAGATGTATTTGTTATTATCCCTGCACGTGATGAGGCCGAGACAATAGAGCGTGTCGCCCATTCTTTGTTACATCAAGATTATTTAGGGCGATATAAAGTCTTAGTCGTTGATGATGCGAGTACTGATCATACAGGCGATATTGTTAGAGCTTATCAAAAAAGCTTACCTTCTGCATTTCAAAATCGATTAGAAGTGATTGAAACCGCTTTGCGTCCTGCAGGATGGAGTGGTAAATTATGGGCACTATCCACAGGTATAGATTATATTAAGCAGCAATATTCTACCGAAAATACATTTTTCTTTTTTACTGATGCTGATATTGAACATGATTCTTCTCATCTCACCACATTAGTTCATAAAGCATTGGTCGATCAATTGGATCAAGTTTCTGAAATGGTTCAACTAAGATGTGAAAATATTTATGAAAAAACCTTTATTCCAGCCTTTGTTTATTTCTTTTGCATGCTATATCCTTTTGCTCAAGTAAATAAAAAAAGCTCTTCAGTCGCAGCCGGAGCAGGCGGAACAGTTTTACTTCGCAGCGAAATGCTTGAGAAAATAGGTGGAATTGCTGCTTTAAAGTCTGCGCTGATTGATGACGTTACGTTGGCAAGTTTTGTTAAACAAAATGGCGGTAATATTTATCTCGGGCATAGCAGTCTTGCACGTTCACTGCGACCTTATGAGCTATTAAGTGATATTTGGAATATGATTACCAGAACGGCTTATGTGCAATTACGCTATTCTGTGCCGCTTCTTTTATTAACAATTCTTTTAATGTCTTTGATGTGGTTTGCACCATTTATACTCATGATAACAACGCATGGGTTAACGCAACATTTTGCAATCGCTACATATTGTATTTCGATTGGTTCATTTATTCCTACGTTATCCAGATTTCGTTTGTCATATTTATGGATATTTGCACTTCCATTGATTGCTTTGTTTTATTTACTGGCAACAATTGGATCAGCAATGAATTATTACCGTGGCACAGGAATGATGTGGAAAGGCAGGTCATATACAGATCCAGCGATCGGAGTGGATAAAAAAGAGTTACATATTCAACTATCAGATATGGTAAGCTCTGATCAAATTCAACAAACCAATGCACAAAGTGATAATAAATGATGGCTTCTCAACCAAGTAAATCGACCTTATATGATTCTTCAGTTTGGGGAGAAGAAGACGTTTCTTCTGGAAAAGCGGCTAAAGACGAAAATTTCCCCGTAGGTTCTTTATTAATTAGCCGGCAACTCAGACCCCATGTCCAAGCCTATTATGATTTTGCAAGAGTCATTGATGATATAGCGGATTCTGAAACCCTGACCCCAGAAGAGAAGATTAATCGATTAAATGGAATGGAAGCGGTTTTATGTAAAGACGTTCCCGCGCCAGATCGGTCTGATGTTTGGACGGCGCGGCGTTTACATAACAGCTTCATTGAAAAAGGTGTTTCTTTTGATACGGCAACGGATTTGATTATTGCTTTTCGTCAAGATGCAGTCAAAACTCGATATAAAACATTAGATGAATTGGTAAATTATTGTCGTTATTCTGCTAATCCTGTCGGGCATTTTTTGTTAAAATTACATAAAGAAGGGCCAGATACGATACCAGCTTCTGATGCGCTATGCACATCTTTGCAAATTTTGAATCATTTGCAAGATTGTAAAACGGATTTAATAAAACTAGATCGTTGCTATATTCCGTCTGATTTAATGCAAGAATATCAAGTGACTATTGATGATATATTGGCTGATAAAACCAGTTTTCCTTTGCGGAAAATATTTAATAGATTGCTGGATTATATTGATGCATTAAATAAAGAAGCAGAAGATTTGCCTCGTCTGACACGTGATCGGCGTTTACGTTTAGAATCTGCAGTGATTGTTTATTTGGCTAAATTTTTGACCCAACGGTTAAGAACAGAGGATCCCTTGGCAGGGCGTGTAAAGCTCAGCAAAAAGGATGTTTTATGTTCTACTTTGAAATCTTTTCGTCATTTTATGTAAAAATATGTGATATGTCGGATACCATTCACCTGTATCTAATTAGAAAAAAAAGATATATAGCTGAAGGTTGTATATTTATTAGTAACTTGGTATTTGTGACATTTATTGAATTTTGTCATACAAAAGAAAGGTCGGATCAGACATTATGCGTAAGCCGTTAGCTGAAGCTGCACAGATTATGGGGTGCAGCGAACTTGATTTGACTTATGTAGAAAATATTGTTTGCAAATCAAAGACCTCTTTTGCTGCTGGAATGCAGGTTTTATCACCAGAGCGTCGTTATGGTATGTATGCGCTCTATAGCTTTTGTCGTATTGTTGATGATATTGCGGATGAAGAGGGCGATATTTCAACAAAGCGGCGTTTATTACAAGAGTGGCGCGATAAAATGCCTCGTCTATATGATGGGCATTCAGAAGACGCAGTTGAGAAAGTTTTATTAGCAACGATCCAACGATTTAGCCTGAAACAACAAGATTTTATTGATATTATTGATGGCATGGAAATGGATGTAGAGCATCCTATTGTTGCCCCAGATGAAAAGACGTTGGATCTTTATTGTGATCGTGTTGCCTCGGCCGTTGGTCGCCTAGCCGTATGTATTTTTGGTGATAGTTCGAATTCCGCTCAAGAAGTTGCTTATCATTTAGGCAGAGCCCTACAATTAACAAATGTTTTACGTGATATTAAAGAAGATGCTGAACGGGGTCGCTTATATTTACCTAAAGAATTATTAGAACGGTTTCGTTTACCCTTAGAACCAAAAAAATGTATCAATCATCCTGGTGTGGATCAAGTTTGTAATATTTTGGCTTATAGAGCTGCCGATCATTATAAATTAGCTCGTCGATTTACAGCACAATGTAGTCAAAAGTCGCTGCGGCCTGCAACGATTATGGCGATTACTTACGGGTATGTATTGATTAAACAAAGAAAATTAGGTTGGAAGCAACCTTTTCAAAGAGCTTCTTTATCAATATTTGAAAAAGTTGCAGTAACGGGCATTGGCTTGCTGGTCAGCTTTATTGGATTGAAGAGATAGATATTTCATAATGGCAAAAAAACATATTCATATTATTGGTGGTGGACTAGCAGGTTTATCTGCTGCGGTTTCTTTATCTCAACGATCTGATGCTCAGGTTATTTTATACGAAAGTAGCCCTTGTTTAGGGGGTAGAGCCCGCTCTTTTTATGACGCTCAATTAGATCGAACCATTGATAATGGGAATCATTTAATTTTGTCAGGAAATGAGGCTGTTTTTAAATATCTACGGATGATTGATGCAACCAATAGTTTGATTGGGTCGGGATATCCGTTATTTCCATTTGTTGATTTAGAAGTTGGAAAACGTTGGGATTTATTACTTTCCAAAGGGAGTTTTCCTTGGTGGTTATTTTTTGCAAAACATCGTGTTCCTGATTTTAAATTTCCAGAATTATTTGCATTATGGAAGTTTTTAAAAGCAGACACCCAACAAACGGTTGCTGATTGTTTGGTGAATGGACAATTTGCCCGTCGCTTATTAAAACCTTTTGCGGTTTCGGCTTTGAATACGTCTTGTGATGCAGGTAGTGCTTTGTTGCTTGGGTCAGTGATGCGCCAATCTTTGATGAAGGGTGGTAAAGCCTGTATTCCATATTTTCCGAAAGAAGGTCTATCGGAAACATTTGTACAACCTGCAATCTCTTTAATTAGCTTGCAGGGTGGTAAAATTCATACAAAATCACGCCTTTCAGAATTGCATGTTGAAGAGGGTAAAATTGATTATTTTGTGATGAATAATGATAAAATTGAGGTGGGTCCTGATGATAGTGTTATTTTGGCACTGAATGCACACGTTGCAGAGCAAATATTGGGTACAGTATGTCCAAAAGTAAAAGTACCGAATCAATTTGAAAGTATATTAAACCTACACTATGCGGTTGATCCTGACTTGCGAGTGAAGGGTAGTATAGATAAAGCCAAATTTGTGGGTGTCATTGGTGGTATTAGTGAATGGATATTTGTCAAACCAGGCGTAATTTCTATTACAGTAAGTGCAGCAAATCGTTTTATGGGATGTCAGCCTGAGAATTTAGCCTCTTTGATTTGGCAAGAGGTCAAAGAAGTTTTATCTCCTGTGGTAGAAACAGCTTTACCCGAGGAAATCCCTAATCATCGTCTTTTGTGGGAAAAGCGAGCGAGCTTTGTTGCGACAGTAGAGCAAAATCATCGCCGTCCGTCCTGTTATACGCCATATCACAATTTATTTTTAGCAGGTGATTGGGTTGCAACAGGGTTGCCAGCCACAATCGAAGGAGCTATTCGTTCTGGATTTGGAGCCGCGGAAGCTATTTTTTCTTCTCAGCCCCTCTAAGAAACGATATTATTACTCTCAAAGAGGATAAATATTTATCCAAAAATACTTTGTATTGTATCAATAAAAAGGAAATATTTGATTATGCTTGACCATGTTGACTCTTTGGAAAATACGATTAAGGACGAAGCATTAGATCATGCTATTTTACAAGCACAAAATATATTGGCAGATCGTCAAAATGACGATGGACATTGGGTCTTTGAATTAGAAGCAGATGCAACTATCCCCGCTGAATATGTTTTATTAGAACATTTTCTTGATCGTATTGATACAGAGTTAGAAGAAAAAATTGGGGTCTATTTACGTCGTATTCAAGGCGATCATGGGGGATGGCCTCTTTATTATGGTGGGAATTTTAATATTTCAGCTTCGGTGAAAGCCTATTTTGCGCTCAAAGCGATTGGTGATGATATCGATGCCCCTCATATGAGGCGTGCAAGAACGGCAATTTTAGCACATGGTGGAGCCGAAGCATCCAATGTTTTCACACGCACCCAGCTGGCTTTGTTTGGTGAAGTTCCTTGGCATGCAACCCCTGCAATGCCAGTGGAGTTGATGTTAATGCCAAAATGGGCGTTATTTTCTGTATGGAATATGTCTTATTGGTCCAGAACCGTTATTGCGCCTTTAGTTTTGTTGGTTTCGTTGAAGGGCAGAGCCGTTAATCGTCATAATATTCATGTGCAAGAACTTTTTGTAACGCCTCCAGATCAAATTAAAGAATGGATCAAAGGACCATTTCGTTCTCAGTGGGGATATTTATTTAAATATCTTGACAAAGTCGTTCGTCCTGCCGAAAAAATATTTCCATCTTGTTTACGTAAATATGCTCAAAAAAAGACAGTGGAATTCATTGAAAAACGCCTTAATGGTGAAGATGGATTAGGCGCGATTTATCCTGCAATGGCTAATACTGTGATGTCATTTCGTTGCATGGGTATGCGTGATGATGATCCTCGGGCAGCAATTGCTTGGGAATCAGTTAGAAAATTGATGGTCGTTAAAGACGACGAAGCCTACTGCCAGCCTTGTGTATCACCAATTTGGGATACCGCGTTGACAGGACATGCAATGTTCGAAACAGCCTCTGGTATTCGCGCTGCTGATCGTGAAAAAACAGTGCAAAAGCTTGCTAAGGCAACAGAGTGGTTAAAAGATCGCCAAATTCTGGATGTCAAAGGGGATTGGGCGATTAATTGTCCTGATGTGGCGCCTGGTGGTTGGGCATTTCAGTATCGCAATGACTATTATCCAGATGTTGATGATACAGCCGTAGTGGGAATGCTGCTTCATCGACAAGGCAACCCTGAACATCAGGAATCTATCGAACGTGCACGCCAATGGATTATTGGAATGCAAAGTTCTAATGGTGGCTGGGGTGCTTTTGATATTGATAATAACAAAATGCTGTTGAATCACATTCCGTTTTCCGATCATGGTGCTTTGCTTGATCCACCAACAGTGGACGTGGCGGCCCGTTGTATTTCTTTCCTTGCACAATTAGGCCATCCAGAGGATAAACCAGTTATTGATCGTGGTATTCAATATCTGCGCGATGAACAAGAAAAATTTGGTGCGTGGTTTGGTCGTTGGGGAACAAATTATATTTATGGAACGTGGTCTGCATTATGTGCGTTCAATGCTGTCGGCATTTCTGAAGAAGATCCTGCGGTTAAAAAAGCGGTTGATTGGTTGCTTTGTGTGCAACGCCCTGATGGGGGTTGGGGTGAAAGCGAAGAATCTTACGAAGGTGCAACTCCTGGTCAGCATCATACCAGTCTTCCCTCTCAAACAGCATGGGCTTTACTGGGACTGATGGCAGCAAAGCAACATCAACACCCAGCAGTGCAAAAAGGTATTCGATGGTTGATGGAAAATCAAGAAGCTGATGGTCAGTGGAATGAAGATCCTTATAATGCTGTTGGATTTCCAAGAGTTTTCTATTTGCGTTATCATGGATATCGTCAATTTTTTCCATTATTTGCTTTGTCACGTTATCGGAATTTACAATCCAGTAACATAGGTAAAGTCGAGGTAGGATTTTAAATGCAACAACGTATCGGCGTTTTGGTTGGGATGCAATCAGAGGCGAAATTAGCTCGTCATTTGTATCCTGCGGCTATAGAGGCAAGTGGGGCAACAAAAGAAGGGGCAAAAATCGCTTTGAATCGTTTGATTATGGCAAATGTTACTTCGATTGTTTCTTTTGGTTTTGCCGCAGGTTTGGATCCATTAATCAAAGCCGGTACTATTTTGTTACCTAATGTTATTCATGTAAATGGAAAAGATTATGTTTCAGACCCAGCTTTGCGGTTGAAACTAGGTGCGGAAAAGTCCAAAATTAAAGTCGGTGCTTTGTTACATAGTGATGAAATCATAACCGCTTCTGCTGAAAAGCAAGAGCTTTTTTGCAAGACGGGCTGTGTGGCACTTGATATGGAAAGCGGTATTGTTGCGCAATATTGTGAAGATCACCAAATCCCCTTTGCTGTTTTAAGAGTTGTTTGTGACTCGGCAGCAAGGGATTTACCACCTCTTGCTTGTATGGCTTTGTCCCATGATGGCAATTTAAATAGAATTCAAATGGCAAAAAGTCTGTTGTCAAATCCAGGCCAGATCGCTGGGCTAATTAAACTTGGTATAGATGCTGGGGTTGCTTACGCACAATTAAATAGTTTTGTGCATCATAAAAATATGTTTGAGGGTATTTGATTCATTAAAGGTTTCATTGTTCGAAACAAACCTCTACGTTGATAATTTTTTAATCGCAATTATTAACGTAGAGGTTTATAATGATATATGACGCAATCATCATTGGTGGTGGTTTTACAGGATTATCTTTAGCTCAGTAATTGTTGCAAGAAATCCCCATATTCCTATTTGTATAATCCATGAAAGCCAGTTTCCGCACGAACAAAGTTTCTTTTAAAGTTGGGGAGGTGACAATTGAGATTGGAGCATATTATCTAAGAAAAATATTTGGCGCTAAGTATGTCGATCAAGAATATTTTCTTAAAATGGGAATGCGATTTATTAATACCGATGGCGATTCATATAAAGAGATGGGTATTAGCTCATTTCCATTTCAGAGTTCTTATCAATTTGAACGGGGACGTCTTGAAAATGATGCTTTTAATCAATCAAAGATAGAGTGGAAATTTTACAAAATACACGCTTTATTAAAGTTGAAGAAGAGAGCACATTAAAAATATTTATGTAGTTGAATTAGGAAAAGAGAAAAGAAAATTATAGACAAAGTGGTTAATTGATGCCTCTGGTATGAAAAGAGTTTTAACTCAAAAATACGGTCTATCTGTTAAGCATCCTTTACCGAATTCATCAGTTTGGTTTCGGGTCGATTGAGCGGTACTAGTTAATGAGATTTATCCTGTGGACATACCTGATGCGTTTTATGGTATCGATAGAAGCGTGAGTTCTTAACATATAGATGGTAAAGGATATTGGATCTGGGTTTTACGTTTGTCAGAAAGTAAAACTAGCATAGGTACAGCTTTTGGTAAAAATATATATCAGTGGGATGAGTTGTCGACTTTAGAGAAAACATAGGAATGGCTTTAATGTTATGAGCCAACTTTTTATAATTATTTAAAACAAAAAAATCCTATTTTTGATTTTAAGTATTTAAGAAAATATGCATGTATATCTTCATATTGTATATCAGAAAATCGAACGGCATTATCTGGTGATGCCTTTGCATTTATTGATCCTGTATATTCTGGCGGACCTGATATAATTTGTATTACTAATACATGCATCGTAGATGTGATTGCAAAAGATATGAAAGGGATTGATAACGCACAAGAGACCGCGTTCTACAATCATCTTTTAAAAGAGTATTTGAGTGTTTTTTCGGTATGTTTTGATAATATGTACGAAAACAAACATAATTGGTACTATATATTTATAAAACATATGGCAGATTCTGCAATGTATTTTGGAGTGGTATGCTCTTTTATTATAAATAATTGGTTACATGATTTTGACAGAGCACATGGAACTTGGGGACTAGTTTGTCAGATTTTTGAGGCTTATAAAGAGGTTCTTGTATTTATTAATAAAAAGGATTTGACCCAATATGACATACCAGATCGCTTAAACATAACAGGATTACTCTTTGCATCGATTAACTCTAATGTGTTAAGTCCAAGAGAAAATATAGATGAAGTTATTCGTTTGTTAAACGACAATTTGACTATTATGAAATAAATTTTAAAATATCTCTCGCAAGATTAAAAATTTATTGGAATTGTATCGTCGCTAAAAGCTCCATGAAAAAGAAAATTGGAACGATTGGCGATATAAAGATTTTTTAACAAAGTAAACTAAATTTTCGTGATGGATGATCATAATCTTTAGCAAATGGATTATGATCAAGTTAAATTAGCTTAGTCAAATAATTCTTGTAAACGATTTAAAGTGGTTGGCACATCTTGAATAAGTTCGAATAGATTTAAGATGCCAGCATCAGCGAACCCTTGATCGACTATTGCTTTTAGTTGATTACAAACTTGTTCTGCCCAATTTTCAATATTGACAATGATAATGGGTTTATTGTGCAGATGTAGTTGTTTCCAGGTTAATATTTCAAAAAACTCGTCAAAAGTTCCGATACCGCCTGGCAGGCACAAAAATGCATCTGCTTCTTGGTATAAGATTTCTTTTCTTTTATGCATATCTTGGGTGACGATAAGATCTTGAACGCGGGAATGTTCCCCTTCTTTTTTTTGTAAAAATTTGGGGATGATGCCTTTTACGGCGCCGTTTAGATCGATGACAGTATTGGAAACAGCGCCCATAATACCGACATTTCCACCTCCAAAAACAAGACGAATGTTATTTTGCACCAAGCCTTTTCCAAGATCTTTGCCAGCTTGTTCAAAAGCTGGATTATTACCCAGATGAGACCCACAAAAAACTGTGACAGAATGTGTATATGTAGACATTAATTTAACTTTTTATAATGTGATTTTGATTAGATGCTGTCAGGTTACGATATTTTGATTGATAGTGCAAAATATAGGTTAATATTGTTCCTGCACAGGTGAAAATAGCAGCGCTTAGGAACAACCAGTAATATCCCCAATGAAATAAGATAAATCCTAATAATGGTCCTGCGATAAAGAGAGCGATATCAAGAAAAAGACCAAAACATGCCAAAGCGGATCCTCGGTTTTCTGCACCGACTGTGGCAATAGCAATAATGCCTAGAGCAGGAAAAATCAGTGAAAATCCACAACCAGTCAATCCAGCACCAATATATGTTCCGATAATAGAGTGGCTAAATGCAATGAAACATAGTCCTATTGTCTCAATACTCAAGGAAACAATAGAGACCATATATCCACCATATTTATGAATAGCATTTTTAAAAATAAAACGAATGAAAACAAAACATATTCCAAAAAGAGTAATGACATAACCAGAACCGTTCCATCCATTAAATACAAAATAAAGTGCCATAAACGCTTGAATACTGCCAAAACCAACGGTTGCTAGCCCAAGACCTGAACCAGTAGGTAACACGCGCATAAAAACTGTGGTGAAAGGAAGCGGAGGAATAGTCGACGGGGTGGGAGCAATATTAGAATAAGTAGATGCAAGCACAGCACCCACGCCAGCAAGAACGATTGTGACAATAGCAATCGTGGTTAGTCCACCAAAATGACCCGGAAGGTTTAATAAAAAGATACCTAATGGTGCCCCAATCGCCATTCCTCCATAAGAAGTCACCCCGTTCCAAGAAATAACATGCGTTGCATTTTCTATTCCTGTTCGACTGATGTTCCAAAGATTAGTTCCCGTTGAGGCCCAGCTTTCAGAGGCACCTATACATAATCGCCCGAGGATAATAATAAGTAATGTTACTATTGGAAAGGTTGTAAATAACGTTGAAATAAGGGTAAAGATACCACCAATAGCACTGACACATAATCCGATAATGACTGAACTTTTTGCCCCTTTGGTGTCAATCCATCTACCTGCACTTGGTCGCGTCAGAAATGTGCCAATATAAGCCACAGATACGGCCATTCCAGCAATAACAGAATTATAGTGGAGGGACTGATGCACGAATACTGATATCGCGGTAAAGAACATACCGACATTGATGTAACAAATCAGATTAAATATTACAACAGCGAGAATTTTTAATGTAATTGGGCTGGGTTTAAGGCTATTGATAGGCATTATGTGAGAGTACAGTTCTTAATTTAAAAATCCTGTCCGTGGTAAAGATAGATTTTTCTTATTTTTGGAAAATGATTATAATCATAAAATGGTTGTATGGATAAAGAAAGGAAATATTTTTGCAAACAATTTTAGGATCTGTTGATCGAGGACTATCTGAATCGTTAGAAAAATTATTTGAATTATTAAAAATTCCTAGCATTTCAGCCGACCCTACTTATGCACATGAATGTCGCAATGCAGCCAATTGGTTAAAAGAATATCTAACGTCTTTCAACTTTGTCACACGCATTTGTGAAACAGAAGGACATCCTATTATCCTTGCACAAGAGCTTTCGGCAACGAATGCGCCACATATTTTATTTTATGGTCACTATGATGTTCAGCCTGTTGATCCGATTGCATTGTGGAAAATTCCTCCTTTCGAACCATGTATGCTTAAAGGTAATTTAGGACAAGATGTGATTCATGGCCGAGGATCCTCCGATGATAAAGGACAAATATTAACGTTCTTAGAAGCATGTCGTGCAATTTATACAGAAACGGGTCAGTTCCCTGTTCGGATTACGGTGCTTTTGGAAGGTGAAGAAGAAAGTGGTGGAGAACACCTGCCAGCTTTTCTAGCTGAACAAAAACAACATTTACATCCTGATATGGCCTTTATTTGCGATACGGATATGGCAACAGCAGATGTGCCTGCAATCACCGCAATGGTGAGAGGATTAGTTGGTGAAGAAGTAACGATTTACGCTGCTAATAGAGATTTACATTCAGGGATTTATGGTAATGCTGCACGTAACCCTATTCAAGTTTTGTCTGAAATCATTACAGCGTTAAGAGACGATCAAGGTCGTGTCACCATTCCAGAATTTTACGAAGGCGTGCCAGAAATTCCTTCTGAAATTAGAGCAAAGTGGCAGGAAATTGGTAAAACGGATGCAGCGCTTTTATCCCCTATTGGGTTAAAAGAGTCTGCGGGTGAACAGGCTTTTAATGCCATTGAGCAAACATGGTGTCGTCCATCGTGTGAAATTAATGGGATCAGTGGTGGCTATCAAGGTGCAGGATTCAAAACCGTTATTCCAGCAAAAGCGTCTGCCAAGATTTCTTTTCGGTTAGTAGGACACCAAGATCCTATTAAAATTAGAAAGAATTTCCGCGATTTTGTGTCTGTTCTTATTCCTCAAGATTGCCGAGTTGAATTTGAATCTCATGGTGCGTCAAGAGCTGGCATGGTGTCGCTAGAGGGTGCTATTTTGGGAGCGGTTTGTCAGGCTTTACAAGACGAATGGGGTTGCGAAACAGCCATTGTTGGTAGTGGTGGTGCCATTCCTGTCGTGAATGATTTACAACGTGAATTTGGGATTGAATCGTTCTTAGTAGGGTTTGCAAATGCTGATGATTGCATTCACTCCCCCAATGAAAAATATAATTTACGTTCTTTTCATAAGGGGATACGGTCTTGGGTGCGTATTTTGTATGCGCTACAATCCGCTAAACTATAAAAAAACATCCATCAAGGGGGGTAAATATTTCTCAAGTTTAACCCGTAATGGCATTAAATAAGTATTGCTATTGGTTTGTTTGATTAATTGCAATGCACGCTTGGCGAAAGCGATGTTGGCTTCTAATGTTGGTTCAAAATGATGTGGAAAAATAACACGATTGGTGACTTCCCAATAAGATTTCGATTTTGGGCCAACAACGGGTGACAATCCCCAAAATACATTTTTATCATGTAGCCAATCCATGCAAAGTTCTAGCATCTTTTCATCAAAAATAGGTTGTGTAAAAAAACCTGTTGCTCCCGCTGCTTCTTTAGATTGGATATATTCCAATTCTTCTTTAGGAGAGCGACGGTATGGGTCAAATGCAGCATATAAAGTAAGATGGGGCAGTTCTTTTTGATAGCGACGTAAGATCATTTCCGTTGTATTGGGATATGTTACTTTATGGAGGTCTGCTGGTGGATCACCTTGAATAACCAATATTTCTTCGAGGTTCGACTGATTATATCCTGGTAATGGCGCATTGGGGTCAATATCAATGGCTCTGATATGAGGAATTGTATTTGGATATAAAGGATACGTAATATCAAAAGCCTCCCAACTTCGTAAAGGGAAACGCATCAGATCAGGAATATTAATGGTATCTGCGACGGAAAAATATTCCTTGATATTATTCATATCGAGCGTCAAGCTATCTTTATCTCGAGGGATGAGTTCGATTGAAATGCGTGTCATTTTTTATCCTTTATTGTTTGATATATAGTATAAAGATTTAATAATGACTGCAAGTCATCGTAACACAGTTTATGTTCAATTTTACGATGACAGTAAATTAAAATAATAGGTTATTTATGGTTGCCCCGTATCTTCAATGTATGGTGATGGTGTCGTCTTTTCATCATCTGCCACCCAATGTTCTGCCATCAATACAGCGTGTTGAGGGCGGTGCACCTGGTATTGTTTCGAACAATAAAAATGGAACACAAGATTTAGGTGTGATGCAAATTAATACACGATGGATAGAGCCATTACGACGCACAACAGGCGAAACTGGAGATATAATTTATAAAAGGTTAAAAGAAGATAGTTGCTATAATATTGCTGTGGCGGGGGCAATTATGAAGTTGTATTTAAAAGAAACGAACGGCGATTTAATGCAAGCGATTGGTAATTATCACTCTCATACACCCTCTTTGAATAATCAATATAAGTTAAAAATTATAAATGCGTCTTATCAAACTAGTGGTTCTGATGTTCCTTTGGGAAAACATTTGTCGCCTTACCAAAAACGTTTATTAAAAGCAAAATAGAAATCAAATAGGTATCATCATCGTAAAAAAAATCAACGATCATGATACCTATTCAAATAAACCACTTATTTCAAGCTTGTGGTCGTACGTTTTCTTTTAGTTGCAGAGCTTAAAGTTTTAGCTTTTGGTGCCGCTTTAGGATTTTTTTTGGTTGTTGTTTTAGCTTTTGCTGGTGGGGCAACAACGATTTCTTCTTTTACTTC
The DNA here is from genome assembly GCF_947179105.1 of Commensalibacter communis. NCBI lineage: Bacteria > Pseudomonadati > Pseudomonadota > Alphaproteobacteria > Acetobacterales > Acetobacteraceae > Commensalibacter > Commensalibacter communis. The sequence goes on along the minus strand of NZ_CAMXCK010000002.1, from coordinate 37,538 downwards.
CTCTTGTTCCTGTTCTTGTTCTGCTTGAACTTCAATAGGCTCTTCAGGAGTTTCTAATATACTTTCTGATGTATCAGTATCTTCAATCTCAATAAGTTCTTCTTGTAGAAAAATATCGAAAGTAATTGGAGGTAAAGGCATTGAACCAGGTGAACGGGGAAGTCTACCTTCTGAAGCACCATATAAGATGTAGTGGATAAAAGGATTGATTGAAGATTGTGCAAGATCAGGATAGGAGGCTAGGTAAAAGTTAGTGTTAAAAAAACGATTAGGGTTACGTCCTTCTCGGTATCCGAAAGAAAGGTAATGATCTAATGGGTCACAATTTGCCATTGCAACATCTTGATATGTTGCAAGATACCAAGCAGAGTCAAATAAAAGAGATAGGGTTTCAATTTCAGACATTTTGTTTTTAATCCATTATAATATTTCGTGAATTATAAAGAAAGTATGGCACCAGCTTATTTATAATTTAAATATGTAGGTAATGTCTGAAAGAACGTTTTACAAGTTTTATGATTGTTTTTTATGTAGAATTTATAATTCTTTATCGTTACTTTTTCTTTTTGGCTGCACTTAAGGCGTTGTATAATAAGCAAGATATTGTTACTGGACCCACCCCACCTGGTACTGGCGTAATTTTGCTTGCGATACCTAATGTTTCATGAAAAGCGACATCACCAACCAATTTTACTTTGTTTTCTGCTGTTGTGATTCGATTTATTCCGACATCGATAATGACGGCACCTTTCTTTACCCAAGACCCTTTGACCAGTTCTTTACATCCTGTGGCGACGATCAGGATGTCTGCTTGTCTTGCCAGCTCTTCTGTATTTCGAGTATCAATATGAGCTATTGTGACTGTACAACCTTGGTTTAAGAGCAGTTGTGCCATAGGTTTGCCCATTAGATTAGAGGCACCAATAACCAAAGCATTTAATCCACGTAGATTTGAAAGTTCTTGTTGCAATAATAACAAACATCCTAAAGGGGTGCATGGAATGAATCCATCTGTATGTCCAAGGGTCAATTTTCCTGCATTATATGCAGTCAGTCCATCGACATCCTTTTCAGGTAAAATTGCCTGAATAATAGGATCTGAATCTAAATGTTTTGGTAACGGCAATTGAACAAGAATACCATGAATATCTGGATCATTATTTAATCTTTGTATTAGGGTTAACAATTCTTGTTGAGTAGTTGTTTCAGGAAGCAAATGCATAAATGATCGCATACCAACTTTATGTGTTTGTTTCGTTTTATTACGCACATAAACTTCACTGGCGGGATCATTACCAACAAGAATAACCGCAAGACCTGGCGTTACCCCTGTCGTTTGTTGTAATTCTGCCACTTGAGCTGCGACTTTTTTAGTCATTTTTTCAGCAAAAGCTTTACCATCGATAAGCTGTGTTTCAATAGATGTATTCATGATGATTAATCTTTTTTCAAAATTTTGTACAATAAAAAATTATAGAGTTGTCGTTTTGCTTTTTTTAAGCTGCTCTTTTTGATCCCATTCATCGGCAATCGCAGCAACAATTCCATTTCCTAATACACTGGTTGCAGTTCTGGCCATGTCAAGAAACTGATCAATCCCTACAATCAACGCAAGCCCTGCTGCGGGAATGTCAAAACCTGGCATTACAGCTGCCAGCATAACAGTTGATGCTCTTGGAACGCCAGCAATCCCTTTGCTGCTAATCATCATCACAAGGAGCATCATCATCTGTTTATCCCAAGGCATGTTGACATGATAAACTTGGGCAATGAAGATTGCTGCAAATGAAAGAAACACCATCGTTCCACAAAGATTGAAACTATATCCTAAAGGCAGAACAAAAGCAGATATTTTTGGGGAAACACCAAATTCAGTTAGTTTTTCTAATAAACGTGGGAATGCAGATTCACTGCTGGCTGTTGAGAAACCAACTAAAACAGGTTCAGAAATAAAAGGGAGAAGTTTAAATACTTTTTTCCCCATCATACAATATCCCGCGCCGATTAATATGGCCCACATAATAAGGACAAGTATATAGAACTCTATTAAATATATACCGTACTTTTCAATGATTTGGACGCCATTTTGGGTCGCGATGGAAAGTAAAGATGAAAAAACAACCAAAGGAACAATTTTCATCACCATATCAGTGACTTTTAACATGACATGCCCCATCGCATCAATTCCATCGCGCAGCGTTTGTGCCGATTTTCCTGGTAGTCTTGCCAGACCTAGGCCAAAGAACACTGCAAAAACGACCAATTGAATCATGTCATTTTTGGCCATAGCATCAACGATGCTATCTGGTACAATGTGAAGGGTAAATTTTACAATATCAAAATGATAGCTAGAATGGTCAGCAGCAATAGGAGGAGGATTGTCAGTAAAGCCAACACCAGGTTGAACAATATTGGCATATACCATTCCCACAGCCAAAGAAACAAAAGATGCAGCGATAAACCACAGAATGACTTTAATACCAATTGTTTTAATGGTGCTGGTATCTTGTACATTACTGATCCCAGCGATCAACGTGGCCAGCACAAGAGGGGCAACAATCATTTTAATCAATCGTAAGAAAAGGTGAACGATTAAATCGGATGCCCCCATAATGAATGTAACTAAGTCTGTAGTTTTTGTAATATAAATATTTTTACCATAAGCATGACAGATTAGGCCTAAAATTAGTCCAGATATCATCGCAATTCCGATAATCGTTACTTGTCTTAACAGTGAATTGGATGAAGTTGATGGTGTTTGCCCGATTTGTTCTGCTGCCATACTGTATTTTCCCGTTCATGACCAGTAATTAAGATAAAGTAAATAAGTTTAAACCATTTTTTTACTGCGTAATAAACAGAATGCAGCAATAGTAACCATACAAGTAATTTCACCTGTTTTAATCATTTGTTCAAATTGAACAAGTGGTACAGAATGGCAAGTCATATTTTGTTCAGTCGCTTCACGATTTGTTGTATGTTGAGTCAGATCGGTTGCCAGAAAAACATGACCTTTTTGCGTGGAATAGCCAGCGCCTTGGTAAAAACTGCCTGCGTGAATCATGTTTTTTGCACGGAGACCTGTTTCTTCTTCAAGTTCTCCCACAGCGACCATTTCAGGGGTTGCATCGGGTTTTAACTCCCACATACCCATTGGCAGTTCCCACATAAATTCCCCAACAGGATATCGGTATTGACGAATAAGGGTTACCGTTTTTTCATTATTTTCAATATGCAGGGGTAAAATAACTGCAAACTCATTACGTTCAACAACCCCGAACATTCCATCCAAACCATTTGAGTATTTAATTATATCTTCGCGTATTTTTAACCAACGATTTTCATAGGCAATGCGTGAGGATATAGGGGTAATACCCCCTGCATCAGGTTGACCAATAATTTTTTTAAGAGTCATAATCAATAATATCCTGTTGGTATTTAATAAGGCATAATATTCAGTTTAAAGTATTTATTCTGGACTAGTTTCTTTTTTTTCTTTCCACATAGTTGCAAAGTCAATACGTTGTAAAGTCACGGGGGGCAAATTTGCTGATCTAGTAATATTCAAAACTGTATTTCTAATTTCTGGGAAAAGTAAATCAGGAGTATGCACCATCAATAAATCTTCTAGATTAGAAGTTTCAAGCGTTGGAAAGGTAACCATTCCAGCATATTGAAGATGTAAATTGAAAATAGAATTCGTAAGATTATCGTCGGTGATTGTACTAACACAAGAAATAAATACAGTTACTTCGAAATTAGGTTGTTCTTCGACAAGTTGTTGTGCATTGACATCAACAGTTACTGTTAAGTTAGGAGAGGGGGGTATATTTTCAAAAATATAAGGCGCTGCTGGGATTTTTAGGCTTATTTCTTTGATGTATTGGGTGTGTAGTTGAAGATCAGATAGTTTGGTTGTCTTAACAGTCTGGTTTTTTTTAGGCATGATATTTATTCTTTATTATTTAAGTATATGAATTATTCTTGTTGAAATTATATAACAAAAATTACACAGAAGACAAAATTAGAATTTAATTTATTTATATTTTCAGAATAGGAAATGAGAGATTTGTTTGTGATATGGTATTAGTGCTCCGTTTTTTTAAAGTAGGATTACTGAATTTTGAAATTAATTTGATATCGTTATGATATGCTTACATATTTAGAATTACTAATATTATGAGTGGAGACACATCAGAGTATTATGAAATATTGAGTAGCTTTAAATTTTGCTGATGTAAAATTGCTTATCTATATTCTAAAATATATTATATACTATTTTGAAAATGATACCTCAATTAGATAATTTAAGGAGATATTTTAAGTGTTGCGTTTAATAATTATTGTACCGTTTTTGGCTATTTTGGGTGTGTTTTTAATATTTAACGAAGAACCCGTACAAATGTATTTCCCTTTGTTAAGTTGGAAAGTTTCTGTTGGAACTTTTGCTTTGTTACTGGGGCTAGCCTCTTTTATCATTGGTGTTTTAGTGATGTTTATTGCTATTGTTAAACAATGGCGAAAAGTAAGAGCAGCTAACAAACAAATTCAAGAATTAGAAAAAAAACTAAACGAATTGCGTGAACAATATATTAACAATTTAACACAGCCCGTTGCTGGACACGCACCTGTTCAAACTCCTCAGGAACCTGTAACAACAATTGGACAGTCCGCAGAAACTGACGCAGAAATATTGACCTTAACCAAATAGTGTAAAAATGATTAAAAATACAGGACTGATCCTTGCGTTAGATACCAAAGACCCTGTTCAAGCGGAACAATGGGCAAAAATTGCTGATGCAACTGGGCAAATGATAAAGATAGGGATGGAATATACCTATGCGTGTGGCTTTGATGAAGTACGTCGCCTCGCTCAGGGCAGAAAAATTTTCCTAGATTTAAAATTGCATGATATCCCTAATACTGTTGCTTCTGCGATTGCAAGTTTGGCGTCTGTAAAACCCGCAATGCTTACTATTCATGCGTTGGGCGGGCAGGATATGATCCGTGCTGCAAGAAGGTCAGTTGATGAGCATTTTTCCAGCGAAAGTAAACCGATCTTACTGGCTGTTACGATCTTAACCAGTATGAACCAAGAGAATTTAGGCTCTATTGGTATTTCTGTATCTCCGCTGGAACAAGTGTTATTATTGGGTAAAATGGCATTGGCGGCTGGAGCAGATGGTTTGGTTTGTTCCCCACATGAGGTAGCATATTTGAGGGAGCAATTAGGCGATGACGTTGTTTTAGTAGTCCCTGGTATTCGAATGGCAGATGCGGTTGCTGATGACCAACAACGTGTAATGACACCCATACAAGCACATCAAGCCGGCGCCAGTTGGATTGTCGTTGGTCGTCCAATTACGAGGGCAGAAAACCCAGCAGAAATGGCAAAACAAATTATTCATGAATTACAAGGATAATAGAGGGTGACTGCGATTAAGATCTGCGGGGTGAAGGATCCTGAGATTTATGAGTTATTAGCAACGCTTAAAGTCAATTGGGTTGGGTTGGTATTTTATGAATCTTCACCACGATTTATTTCCATCGATCAAGTACGTCAATTGCCCGATTACTACAATGAGGGGATATCAAGGGTTGGGTTATTTGTAAAACCAACGCTTGATGAGGTGAAGCGCGTTCTAGAAACAGTTAGACTGGATATTTTACAGCTTTATACAACACCAGAAATTGCACAAACTATTCGTGAAACATTTGATGTTCCTGTTTGGTTGGCTAAAGGTATCAAAGAGCGCTCTGATCTTCCTAAAACTTGCTCAATTGACGGCTTGGTGATAGAAGCACCACCCAATCACTCTGATTCAAGACCTGGCGGGAATGGACGAACCTTCGATTGGCAATTAACTTCTGCATGGAATGCGCCTAAACCTTGGCTATTGGCGGGTGGATTAACGCCAGAAAATGTGGTTCAAGCGATCCAACAATCTGGTGCAAAAGCGGTTGATGTGTCATCTGGTGTAGAACGTCGTAAAGGCGAAAAAGATCCTACGTTGATTCGACAATTTATTCAAAATATTCGTACTATTGATTTTAACCAGTCTTAGGTAATTTTGCAGATGAACCAACAGTTTTTCCCCAATTCATCCGTTCGGCTCGAAAAGGATAATATTCATTTAGAGCCACTGTCTCTTGCTCATCAAGAGGGATTACAACAAGCATGTAAAGATGGTGAGTTGTGGAAGTTAAGAGTTACCTCAACACCACGTTATTCAGAGGTTAATTCTTATATTCACACGGCTTTGCAAGCTAGGGAAATAGGAAAAAGATTTGCTTTTGCTGTTATCGACGACCAAAATAATCGTGTAATTGGGACGACCAGTTACCATGATATTTTGCCAGCCGTCCAACGATTGGAAATTGGATATACTTGGTATGCAAAGTCAGTGCAAAGAACAAGTGTAAATACAATCTGTAAATTGTTGTTACTAGAATATGCTTTTGAAACGTTACAAGCGAGAACAGTGGGATGGCGTACAGATATTTTTAATTTGAAAAGCCAACGTGCGATAGAACGGTTGGGTGCTAAAAAAGACGGTGTTGTTCGTGGCGATGCTTTAAGAAAAGATGGTACTATTCGTGACACGGTGATGTACAGCATTGTTGCAGGAGAATGGCTCAATATCAAGGCGCATCTAATTGGATTATTAGATAGTCAATATTAATTTTAGCATATTTAATGGTCTGCTTGGGAGAGGATTAGTCATTTGTTAGGTGAGTTTACCTTTTCAGCTACAATTATAGAATTTTATGTAAAAAAAGTTGTGACCCGAATTAAGTATTCAAAAGATTAAAACCCTTCTTAAGCTATTTAAAGAAATCGAGTATATTGAATTAGTTTTTCCCGAAGGAAAACGCCTTGAGATAGAAGCGATGCTTTATCGTGCAGGTTACCAACTAACGATAACAGAACCCTGTTAAGAAATGTCACAAGCACTATAATGGGGTGAGCGTTGCGCAATATTTGTAATAGAATTTGTAGCTATTTTACGTGTGATTGTTTTCTTTTCATTTTTTTATCATGCTCATGTTGGTCAGAAAAATATTGCTATAAATTGGCAAGTTTTTGGCTGCGTTTATATAAGTAAACAAGTTACTTTAAGTTCTCTGTATTTTAAGGGTATATCTTTTTTTTCGAACTGATCTGTTATGTGATAATCATCATGATCTGTATCTATACGATTTTGATTTATAAGCTGATAGATATAGAGGATGTAATCTATAAATTTTGTATCAAGTGGAGATGTTTATCAAATAGAGTAAATACTTTTTTAATTTACTTAAAAATTTGTTATAATTATATATGGTTTTGGTTTTTTTATAAAAAGGAACAATATGATGCAAAATAATCTGAGTAGCCCATCAAAAGCGATTGAGTTTTTTCTTGAGGATAGAGGTTCGAAGTTGAGCCTGCAGAATATTGATAATTTTATTAAAAATATAGAGGGTGTAAAGTCTGCAGAAGTTAATCCTGCATCAGGTCAGGCTAAGATAATTTTAAAAGATGATTCTCTATTTGATAAAAAATTAATTGAAATACAAAGACTACTCTTTGCGCAAGGATATGAAGTAAAAGCAAAAAATACCAATGGTGTACAAGCTGTTTTATTTTTTGGTACAATGGCATTAGGATTCTTGGTTGTGGCTATTGTGATGACACTATTTTACTATTATGGACCTTCCTTACCATCACTAGTGTAACTATATTGTTTCGTTAAAAATAAAAAGCCTCTTACTGTAAAATAAGAGGCTTTCTTTTATATTAATTCATATCCTTCTTCTTCAATAGCAGCTTTAAGTGCTGCATGGTCTGGATTTCCTTTTATAGTCACTGTTTTGGCTTCTAAATTAACGGTTGCTTCGTCAACGTTGGATAATGCTTCGACAGCTTCTTTGACTGCTTTGGCACAATGTTGGCAGGTCATTCCTTCAACTTTATAAGTTTGCATGATTGTAACTCCGTTTAAAAAATATACTATATGATAATAAGAATTATTTTTATATTAGGCTACAAAAACAGGATGAAGTAAAGATGTCAGATGAATCTTCTCTTACGAAAACAGTTGATTTTTCAATTTCAGGGATGACTTGTGCGTCGTGTGTCAGGCGTGTTGAAAAAGTCATAAAGCGTGTTGAAGAGGTAGATGAAGTCAGTGTTAATCTGACTCTGGAACAAGCCAGAGTTGTTTTACAAAACCCCGATATCATTCAGCAAAAAATAAACGAAATAGAAACTGCTGTCAAAAATGCAGGGTATGAAGCGAAATGGATTAATCCAGAAGAAAAAATCGAGGATAGCTCTGAAGCGACTCAGCATAAAGATTTTCTGCAATGGGTAATTGCGGCTGCATTTTCCTTACCATTAGTGGTTTCTATGATTGTGGGATCACTCCATCATGGCTGGATGTTACCAGGTTGGATACAGTTTTTATTGGCAACGCCCGTTCAATTTTGGTTAGGAAGGCATTTTTATATTGCTGGGTATCGTGCCGTTAAAGCAGGTGCTGGAAATATGGATTTATTGGTTGCGTTGGGTTCCAGTGCAGCTTGGAGTCTTAGTACGGTTTTATTAATTGGATATTATTTAAATCCAACAGCACATTCCGAACCTCATTTATATTATGAGAGCTCAGCTTTAATCATTACCTTTATTCTGTTTGGTCATTGGTTGGAAAAACGTGCCAGACATAAAGCAGCATCCTCTATTCGTGCTTTACAAGCCTTAAGACCAGATACAGTTTGTAAATGGGTGGACGGGCAAGAAATAATTGTTCCAAGTGAAGCCATGAATGTTGGGGATATCGTTGTGGTTCGTCCAGGAGAGCGTATTCCTTGTGATGGTGTGGTTTATGATGGTGAAAGTGCTGTTGATGAATCGATGTTGACTGGCGAAGCTGTTCCTGTTGAGAAAAATAAAGGGGACCAAGTAACAGGCGGTTCTTTGAACGCCAATGGTCGTTTACTAATTCAAGTTGAAAAAACAGGTAAGGAAACACGTTTAGCTAGTATTGTGCAATTGGTTGAAAATGCACAAGCCTCCAAAGCACCTATTCAAAAGTTGGTTGATCGTATCAGTGCTGTCTTTGTGCCTATCGTGATTGTGATTGCTTTGGTAACATTTTTTGGGTGGTGGATTGATGGATATTTGGTTGAAGGATTACTGCATGCAGCTGCTGTGTTAGTGATTGCATGCCCTTGTGCTTTGGGACTTGCAACACCAACAGCATTGGCGACAGGATGTGGGGCTGCAGCACGATCTGGAATTTTGATTCGGGATGCCGAGGCATTAGAGCGTGCAGCACATATTCAAGTTGTAGGGTTTGATAAAACAGGCACTTTGACCGAAGGGAAATTATCAGTTGTTTCGGTTATTCCTTCTGAAGGGTTCAATGCACAGCAAATTCTACAATGGACAGCCAGTTTGTCTTTGGGTAGTGAGCATCCTTTGGCAAAGGCTTTATTAAATAAAGCGCAAGCTGAAAATATAGAATTAATAACCCCCGAATCTTTTCGTGTGATTAAAGACCAAGGCAGAGGGATTAGTGGTAAGATAACAGATGCTATCTTTCTTTTTGGCAATCACAAAATGCTTGAAAATTTGGGATTGGATGGAAGTCAGTTACCTAGCGATATTCAAGGCGCAACAGTTTCTTGGCTAGTTTGCTTTAAAGACGAGAAATATGAACTATTAGGTGTCGTTGCATTTGAAGATCATATTCGAGAAGGTGCTGATAAAGCCATTGCCCAATTAAAAGCAAAGCAAGTTAAGACTGTTATTTTAACGGGCGATAATGAACAAGCTGCGTATAAGGTTGCAAACGCTGTCGGGGTAGATGAGATTCATGCGAACCTAAGCCCTGAAGATAAACAAAAGTTTATTGTTCAGTTAGGCAATGAAGCTGGTCAAAAGCGCTCTGTTGCAATGGTTGGTGATGGAATTAATGATGCCCCCGCATTGGCAGCGGCAGATTTAGGGATCGCGATTGGCGAAGGTACGGATGTTGCCGCTGAAGTAGCAGGTGTTGTTTTAATGCGTAATCATCCAGGTTTAGTCGCTGCAACAATAGATATTGCCCAAAAAACACGCCAACGGATTAAAGAAGGTTTGTTCTGGGCATTTATTTATAATATCATCGGTATACCTTTGGCTGTTTTTGGATTACTCAGCCCAGCGGTGGCAGGTGGAGCAATGGCGTTAAGTAGTGTTTGTGTTGTAATGAACGCCCTAAGATTATTGCGATGGAAAGCCCAAATTTAACCGAAAATTAGGAGTTCAATGGTTATGAATTTAAAAGCAATAAGTATCAAACTATGTCTTTGTGCTGGTTCAATCTTATTTTCAACTCAGTTGATGGCACAATCAGCAAAACCACAGAATAATATTGTGAATTCTAAGCAATCAGATCATTCGATTACGTCTAATTGCCATTATACTGCGGTAGGTTTCTTTCATGTATTACAGGAAAATGTTACCCAAAAAGACAAAAAATCAGTTGCAGAAATGGTAAAATATCCATTGTGGGTACAGTTGAATGGAAAACAGATCCAGATCAAAGACCAGCAACAATTTATAGAACATTATGATGCAATTATTACGCCCAAAATTGAAAAAATAGTGCAAGAACAAAAATTTAAGGATTTAATTTCAACTTACCGTGGTATGGCTTTTGGAAACGGCGAAATTTGGTATTCTAACGCCTGTCCAGATAAAGATCAAAAAACTAATCAAGCTATAAGAGTTAAAATTATTGGCATTAACAATTCTATGTAGTTCCGTGGAATATGTTAATGAATTTATCTCAATTTGACAGAGACGATACATGACCAAAATCAAAATAATGATTGCTTTTATTGCGGTTGGTTCATTGATATATTCACTAAATGCTGTGGCAATACCATTACAAACTGATGAGATTAACACAATAGAGCAAATGAATGCTCAATTGGATTTTCTGTTTGGGTCTCATGAGGATTATCAGTCTTTTATAGGTCTGTTAAAAGAAGATATTGCCCATCAAAATAAAGCCGCTGTGGCAGCGGTGGTTAAATATCCCTTGAAAGTTGACATTGCTAATAAGCGTGTTTTGATTAAAAATAAACAGCAATTTATTCACAATTACGAAGAGACTATTACTCACAAAGTTAAAAAAAACTGTTGCAAAGCAACAATTTATTGGGATGTTTGCAAATTGGCAGGGAATGATGTTCGGCAGTGGACAATTATGGATTTCTGGATATTGTTTGGATAAAACTTGTAAAGACCCTGCGCAAACAAGAATTTATATCAAGGCTATTAATAACTAAAAAATAGGGCCGGAAATAATCCAAGCCCTTTTAAATTATTAAGCAGACGCTTCAACCATTTTATCAGCAATTTGTAAGCCTAATTTATTAAATAACGTTAGATCGCTGCTTTTCTCGGGGTTTGGACAGGTTAATAAACGTTGACCAAGAAAAATAGAGTTTACCCCAGCTAAATAACAAAGCGTTTGCATTTCAGGACTCATTTCGGTTCTGCCAGCAGCAAGACGCACGTAACTTTGTGGCATGACAATGCGTGTGACAGCAATCGTACGCACAAAATCCAAAGGATCAATGGTTTCTGCGTCTTCCAAAGGAGTGCCTTTGACGCGGATCAAGAGATTAATGGGCACGCTTTCAGGATGTTTGGGCAAGTTGGCTAGGCTTTTAATCATGCTGGCACGATCAGCTTCTTGTTCATTCATCCCAAGGATACCACCACAACAGACTTTGATTCCAGCATCACGCACAAAAGCCAAGGTATCTAAACGATCTTGATAGGTGCGGGTAGAAATGATTTTCTCATAATGTTCTTCGGAAGTATCCAGATTATGATTATAATAATCTAGCCCAGCTTTTTTTAGTTTGAGCGTTTGTTCAAGGTTTAACATGCCTAAGGTCACGCAGGTTTCAAGACCTAACTCTTTGACCCCTTCAATCATGGCGCAAACGGTTTCCAAGTCATGATCTTTTGGGGAACGCCACGCAGCCCCCATACAAAACCGTGTGGCACCTTCTGCTTTGGCTTCTCTAGCTTTTTCAAGGACTTTATCAACTGCCATTAAACGATCTGCTTTGATTTTTTCCTCATGTCTAGCACTTTGTGGGCAGTAAGCACAATCTTCTGGACAGCCCCCACTTTTAATAGAAAGTAACGTAGAAACTTGGATTTTTGTAGGATCAAAATAAATGCGATGTGCAGATTGCGCTTTGAACATCAATTCTGGTAAAGGCAGTGCAAATAATGCAGAGACTTCTTTTCTTGTCCAATCGTGTCGAATAGGGAAGGTTTCTTCTATTATGAAGTCATCACTAAGAGTTTTATGGGAAAGCATAAAGATATCCTTAAATTATTATCAGGCTAAGTCACCGAGATAAGAGGGTGCTGTATATAGGATTAAAATAAGTTAAGAAAAGAGTTATGAAAACAATAAAATGTTTGGAATGTAAAATATTTATTTTTATACAAAGAAGTTATAGTAAAATTTAGTTCATTCTATATAAGGTTAATTTTGCGGTTAAGATGTAAGATATTTTACCAAAGTGAAGTGAGAGGGCGTTATGAATCGGTTAATTATAACTCAAAAAAGAGGAAAATTAGGTATTTTAACCTTGAATCGCCCTAAGTCTTTAAATGCAATTAACGCAGCATTACAGCAAGAAATCATATCGCACTTAGAATTGTGGAAAACAGACCGATTAATTCAAGAAATAGTTATTAACAGTTCACATGCTAAAGCTTTTTGTGCAGGTGGGGATATTCGTGAAATTGCATCCTTTGTAAAAGCGGGTCAGTATGAGCAAGCTGTCGGTGTTTTCTTGCATAATTACCAGCTTGTTCATTATATTTCTAACTACCCTAAGCCCGTTATCAGCATTATGGACGGTATTACGATGGGTGGAGGGGTTGGATTGGGCTGTTTTTCTTCTCATCGTATTGTGACTGGACGTGCTGTCTTGGCAATGCCAGAGGTTATGATTGGTCTTTCGCCGGATGCGGGAAGTAATTTACTGTTTAGTAAAGCACCTGGATATACAGGGTTGCGTATGATGTTAACAGGAAAAAGATTTCATGCCGAAGAAGCGATTAAATTGGGTTTTGCCGATTATATGGTATCTTCCTCTATGGTTGATTATGTTTTAACACAATTAGAAAAACGCGATATGAATGATGTTTTATCTTTTTTAAAACGTGAAAAAGAATATGATTCTAGTTTTTTACAAGAAGTTGAGAGTGTTTATAACGCTCCTGACGTAAAAACAATTATATCTAATTTAAAACAAAGTAATTTTCTTTGGGCAAAAGAGGATTTAAAGGAGATTTCTCAGGCATGTCCTTTTTCTTTACATATTACCTATAAGGCTTGGCAAAATAAATTATCTGATTTAAGGGAAGTATTAGAACAAGATTTGAGCGTCATCAGTCATTTAATGATGCGTTCTGATTTTATGGAGGGGGTTCGGGCTAGTGTGATTGATAAAGATCGTTCCCCAAAATGGAGCAATGCTCCAATTATACCAAAAATAATCGACACATGCTTTGTTTCCTCTTATAAACTATATAGTTGAATATGTTGGAGCAGATATTTTCTTTTGCTCTAAAGGACTCAAAAATATATAATCTAGAAAATTAAGAATATTAATCTTTTTTCAAGGTAAAAAATTATGAAGCATTGGGATATGGAACAGATCAAATGGGATCGATTTGATCCATCTCTTATTGATCCAAAAATTGTTCCTTTAATCAAAGCGGCTTCGGTTGTTGAACGAAATAGTGTCGATTACACAGTTTATTTAAACAATGTATTTGCTCATGATGCCGAATTAATGCAGCTGTTTGAACAATGGGAAGTGGAAGAAGTTCAACATGGTGAAGTGCTTGGCCGGTGGGCAATGATGGCTGATCCAAGTTGGAACTATCAAAAAAGTTTTGATCGGTTTAAAGAATTTTATAAAATAGATCTTGATACGAATAGTTCTATAAGGGGTTCGCACGCAGGCGAGTTTATCGCCCGTGCAATGGTTGAGGTCGGAACATCTTCTTACTATAGTGCGTTGGCTGATTATGTAAAAGAACCTGTTTTAAAGGAGATCTGCCGTAAGATAGCAGGGGATGAGTTCCGTCATTATAAATTATTTTATGATTGTATGAGACGATATTTGCCTCAGGATAATTTATCTAAATGGGCTCGGGCAAAAATTGCAATTGGACGTATTGTAGAAAGTCAAGACGACGAATTAGCATCTGCGTTCCATATTACCAATGAACCAGAAGGAATGCCTTATAATCATAAACGTTGTATTGCGTTATATATGGTGAAGGCAATGTCTTTATATCAACGTCATCATGTCGCTCGTGTGATGAATATGGTATTTAAAGCCATTGGTTGGATGCCTTCGATGAAATTACAAAAAATCCTTGCTAGAATAATGATGCACATTATCAAATTTCAACAAAAATCTTACGCAAAACAAATCTCAGGTTTAGTATAATTAATATAAATTTCTAAAATAAGGTGGAGAAATAGTGACTCAAGAATCTTTAACATTGGGTTTTTTTGATATTCCTGTTCATGAAGCAGCAGCAGCAGCTGTTTTACGTGTATTAGAAGCCCATGGTGTCGCAGACATAGAGCTGATAACGGGCGAAACTGTGGCTTTGTTTCAAGAGATTCGTAACGGGGAAATAGATATTTTTGCGACATTATGGACCCCAGATGTTCATTGCGACATATTGAATTCGGCCTCTTCTATGCAGGCGATTGGGAATTTATACCAACCATTTTTATTTCTAGCCTTACCTAGTAAATTTAAGGCAGAGATCACATCTATTGATCAATTGTTACAATCTACCGACATAGATAGAGAAGTGATTGTTTCTGAAATTATTTATGATCGTGTGTTATCTGCATTCCAAATGTATGGCTTGATAGATGTGGGATATGTCCTAAAATCTGCTATAGATGAAGAAGTAATCAGTCGATATAGGGATGCCATGACTTCTCAAGAAGCAAAGATTATGGTTATATATTCGCCAAGTTTTTTAGAAGATTCTGAGATGATTTATCAATTAAAAGATTCAAAGAACCTCTTTGCTCAAGAGCAAAAAGCTATCATTTTGATTAAAAAACAGTTGATCGATTCTCTGGGTGCTGATTTGATTGATGAGCTAGAAGAGATGACTTTGGGCAATCAGGTTATGAAGTTGATGGAACACGCAATGCGTGTTGATGGAATGGATGCGCATGAAGCGGCAGAAGCTTGGCAACGTGGAAAATTAGTAGTAAGAACATAATGACAAAAAAACACGATCAACATGATATCAGCTTAGCTGCTCAATATGAGGCCTATCCTTATCCAGAGCGTAACCCTTTGGATGAAAAGAAACGTTTATTTATTGGTAGTCCTAGTCATTTAAATGAAATTGATTATTGGGTCTTTGGTGGCTATAGGAAAATCACAGATCCATTAAAGGTGCTTGTTGCAGGTTGCGGCACTGGGGATGCTGCAATTATGATGGCCCAACAAATGGCGCGCCAGGATTGTCCAGGTGAAGTTATTTGTCTTGATCGTGCGGAAGCAGTCTTAACGATTGTTAAGGAACGTGCCAAAGTTCGTGAATTAACTAATTTACGGTTTGTACAAGGATCAATTTTTGATCTGCCTGAACTTAATTTGGGCAAGTTTGATTATATTGATTGCTGTGGCGTATTGCACCATTTGCTTGATCCCGACAAAGCATTGCGTATTTTAAAAGGGGCGTTAAATATCGGTGGTGGTATCGGTCTGATGGTCTATGCGCCACATGGTCGCACGGGTGTATATATGCTTCAAGATGCGCTTTCTCATCTTGTCCCCATTCAAGAAAAGCCTGCACAACGTTTAGACATGGCGAAACGAGTGTTGCGTCATCTGCCTCAAACAGCTTGGTTACGAGCCAATGGTAATTTTGGTGACCATTTAACCGGTGGGGATGCAGGTATTTATGACTTGTTATTGAACCCAAGAGATCGTGCTTATACAGTTGATGCATTATGGGATCTGATCCAACAAACAGGGTTCGAGATTAATGCTTTTGTTGAACCTGCTCGTTATGATCCTAAATATTTAATCACTGATCCTAAATTTCGTGAAAAAATCGATCAATTAGATGCTCGCACGCAGGCAGTTATTGCCGAAGGACTTGCAGGGAACATGGCAACGCACGTTGTGTATATTCGTAGGTCAGAGGATGAATTGTTTTTCGTTGATCCTATGGATCTTGAATCCATTCCTTTTATGCGGGAAAAACCAGGTGAGATTCTAGCAAGTGAAATACTGCCATCTAATTTATTGCCTTTTGCCTTTGGAACATTAACAGTAATGATTCCGTTACCAGCACAGGCCAGAGGTTTTTTAGGCTTAATTGATGGAAAACGTAACTTGGGTGAAATTGTAGAAATTGTTAAAGCCAGAGGGGTTCCAGAGAAAAAGATTCTGCCTTTGTGGAAAGAAACATTTGAAAAATTACAATCGATTAATCAGTTGTTTGTAAGAGTTGCTGAATGAATTCTCAGCCGATTCTTGTTTTTGGTGCAGCGTTAAATGCCGATGGAACACCCAAACGTGCTTTGATGATGAGGATATATGTTGCGATTGCATATGGAAAACTGTCTCTCTCTCCATTATATATCGTTACTGGTGGGAATCCTCAAAGAGGAGTAACCGAAGCTGAGGTGATGAAGCAGATTTTGATTGAAAATGACGTGCTAGAGGAACAAATTATCTGTGAAACGCAAGCGACAAAAACGATTGAATCTGTTTTGCTGTGTAGCAATCTGTTAAAAAAATTAGGGTTTATACCAAAACAGACACGATTAGTTGTCGTATCGAACGCTTATCATTTGCCGCGATGTCGTTGGTTGTTTTTTTTACTAGGGTGGCGCACGTGCGCTGTTGCAGCATTGGGAAATGCGTCTCGTCACTTTTATAAATGCTGGAACTGGCGTTTGCGTGAGATTCCTGCGATAGTATGGAATAGTTTTGGTATTTTATTCAATTATTTTTTTTATTTATAGTTTATTTAGGAATAATCAATGGCAGTTAGTGCTTTTCTTTTCCCTGGTCAGGGTAGTCAATATGTCGGAATGGGTAAAAAGCTTGCGAAAGCATTTCCCGTAGCTCGTGAGGTTTTTGAAGAATTAGATGAGACATTAAAACAACCTTTATCAAAAATGATGATGGAGGGGCCAGAGGATGAATTAACGTTAACGCAGAATACTCAACCTGCTTTGATGGCACATTCAATGGCTGTTGTCCGTATTTTGGAAAAAGAAGCGGGATTGAATCTTGCAAAAAATATTGCTTTTGCCGCAGGACATTCTTTGGGCGAATATTCTGCATTATGTATGGCGGGCGTCTTTAATTTTGCAACAACGGCTGCTTTGCTGCGTGTGCGTGGTGATGCCATGCAAAATGCTTTACCTAAAGGGATGGGAGGTATGGCGGCGTTATTAGGCACTGATATGGCGCAAGCTCAAATGATTTGTCAGCATAGTAGCGAACCTGATTCTTTGGTTGCCGTGGCGAATGATAATGGTAATGGGCAAGTGGTTATTTCTGGTCATATGGATGCAATTAATCGAGCAGTGGCGTTTGCAACAGAGCAAGGAATACGCAGGGTTGTTAAATTAACAGTATCTGCCCCTTTTCATAGTCCTTTGATGGCTTCAGCAGCGACAAAAATGCAAGAAGAACTTAGCCATGCTATGTTGAAACCTTTCAATTGTTCTGTGTTGGCGAACGTAACAGCTCAACCTTATACCGCTTTGACAGAAGTGCAAGAATTGTTGGTTAAACAAGTGACTGCGCCCGTTCGTTGGGCAGAAACAATGCAATTCATGATCGATAAAGAAGTGGAAGTTTTTTTTGAAATTGGCTCGGGTAAAGTATTATCTAATTTAATGCGCCGAACCGCCAAAGATCGTCAGGTTTTTTCAATCGGAGAACCTGCAGATATTGATCAATTTGTGACTATTTTTTCGAATTCTTAAAGCTAATCATAAGGAATGAACATGTTTAGATTAGACGGTAAAGTTGCACTAGTTACTGGGGCTTCTGGTGGCATTGGCCAAGCAATTGCAAAAGCTTTAATTGCCCAAGGAGCCAAAGTTGTTTTATCTGGTACAAGAAAAAACATACTCAAGGAAGTCCAAGAAAAATTAGGTGGTAATGAAAAGACCAAGATTCAGGTGGCTAACTTAACAGACTCGGAGTCTGTGGCGGCACTAATCCCCAGCTCAGAAGAGCTTTTTGGTGCTCCGATTGATATTTTGGTCAATAATGCAGGATTAACACGTGATGCATTGGCGTTACGGATGAAGGGTGCAGATTGGCAAACGGTTTTGGATGTTGATCTTTCTGTGCCTTTTAAACTCAGTCAAATAGCGATCAAAGGAATGATGCGACGTCGTTATGGGCGTATTATCAACATTGCATCGATTGTTGGTGTGACTGGGAATGTAGGTCAAGCCAATTATTCTGCTGCAAAAGCTGGATTAATTGGAATGAGTAAATCTTTGGCATTAGAAATTTCCAGCCGTGGAATTACGGTGAATGTGGTTGCCCCAGGGTTCATCGAAACAGCAATGACAGACCAACTTTCAGAAGCGCAACGAGAAAAATTATTAGAGCAAATTCCATGTGGTCGAATGGGTAAAGTTGAGGATATTGCAGCGGCAGTAACTTATCTTGCTTCTGATGAAGCGCAATGGATAACGGGATCTACACTACATGTGAATGGTGGGATGGTGATGATTTAATCAACCTACTGTTGTAAAAATCATGTATTGACGTTATGTTAATAAAGATTTATTTGGTTAATGTAAATGAGTATATGTAATTTTAAGTTTGGCTTGGCTATTACCAAGAAATGTGATATGCCCCATGCTAATATATTACAAAATTTAGGTTTGTTGTATAATAAACCTTTGAAATATAACAGAGTCAAGATCACTTAGAAATGCTTAAAGCAAGTAGAAGGAATAGAATTAGATGAGCGATATCGCCGATAAAGTAAAAAAAATCGTTGTTGAACATCTTGGTGTTGAAGAAGCCAAAGTAACACCAGAAGCTTCTTTTATTGATGACTTAGGCGCAGATAGCTTAGACACAGTTGAATTAGTTATGGCTTTTGAAGAAGCTTTTAGCGTTGAAATCCCTGAAGATTCAGCTGAAAAAATTGCAACTGTTAAAGATGCGATTGATTATATCGAAAAACAAAAGCAATCAGCTTAATTTTTTAAATATAGTTACTTAATTTCAAGAGGTACATAGGTTAACCAGATGGCAGAAAGTAAATTGATTTGTCAGCGTCGCGTCGTTGTAACCGGCATGGGGATTGTAAGCCCTCTTGGAATTGGTATTGATAACGTGTGGAAGCGTCTTGTTGCTAGTGAAAGCGGTATTAACGCGATCAGTAGTTTTGATGCTTCCGGTCTTCCTGCTCGTGTTGCAGGTGAAGTGCCTTCGGGCACGAAAAGTGAAGGCAAATTAGATCTTGCAGAATGGATTCCTGTGAAAGATCAGAAAAAAATGGATCGCTTTATTCATTTAGGTCTAGTCGCAGCAATTCAAGCAGTAGAAGATTCTGGGTGGGTTCCACAAACTGAGGATGAGCGTTGTGCCACAGGTGTGATGATTGGTTCTGGCATTGGTGGCTTACAAACCATTTATGAAACTTCGGTCAAAGTCCACGAAGGTGAAAGCCGTAAGGTTTCTCCATTTTTCATTCCATCTTCGCTAATCAATTTAGTTTCCGGCTATGTCTCCATCAAATATGGCTTCAAAGGGCCAAATCATGCTGCAGTGACAGCTTGTGCCTCTGGCGTTCACGCAATTGGTGACGCAGCGCGTTTGATCGCCTTAGGTGATGCAGACGTTATGGTTGCTGGTGGTGCCGAGGCTGCAGTATGCGCTTTGGGGATTGCTGGTTTTTCTGCTGCGCGTGCATTATCTACGGGATTTAATGATACTCCTGAAAAAGCTTCTCGTACTTGGGACAAAGATCGTGATGGGTTTGTCATGGGCGAGGGTGCTGGTATCGTTGTTCTTGAAGAGTACGAGCATGCCAAAGCCCGTGGCGCAAAGATTTATGGTGAAGTCATTGGATATGGAATGTCTGGTGATGCGTATCACATTACGGCGCCAGCTGAAGGTCATGATGGTGCTTATAGAGCCATGCGTGCCGCAATTAAAAATGCAGGAATTGCCGTCGAAGATATTAACTATGTCAATGCACATGGTACTTCAACAAAAGCAGACGATCTCGAATTGGAAGCTGTAGAGCGTCTATTTGGTGATGCTGGTAAAAGACTAGCAATGTCTTCAACCAAAACGTCGATTGGCCATTTGTTAGGTGCAGCAGGTGCGGTAGAAGCGATTTTCTCATTGCTTGCTATTCGTGATAATGTTGTGCCACCGACTTTGAACCTTGATAGTCCGTCTAAAGAAACAGTAATTGATCGTGTTGCTCATGAAGCACAGCAACGTCAAGTGAACATTGCTTTATCTAATAGTTTTGGATTTGGCGGTACTAACGCTTCTTTACTATTTAAAAAGGTCTAATTCATAGATTGGGGATAAATCGTAATGCGTAAATTCTTTATAGTTTTGGGCGCATTATTGGTTTTCTTTGCTGTTATTTTCGTTTTCGGAAAAAGTATTTACTCTAGACCAGGAATCTTGCAAGTTACCAAGAATGTTGTGATTCCAAAGGGTAATACAGAAGCAATCTTGAAGCACTTACAGACCGAGCATGTTATTGGAAATGATTTTATTAATAAAATTGTCTTCCAACTCGCTGCTAAAATGACCGCAAATCAAGGTACATTACACGCAGCAGAATTTTCTTTTCCTAAAAATGCTTCTATACACCAAGTGTTACAAATCTTGCGTCATGCAAAGCCTGTACAACATGAACTGACCATTCCCGAAGGATTAACGAGATATCAAATTACAGATTTGATTAATCAAGCGCCGTTTTTAACAGGCCATATTGAAGTCCCTGCAGAGGGGAGTATTTTACCTCAGACCTATGCGTACGAATTTGGATACTCTCGAGATAAATTATTACAAAGAACGCAAGTGGCTATGCAAAAGGCTTTGGATCAAGTTTGGAAAGATCGCCAACCAATTGTACAAGTTAAAACACCACGTGAATTGTTAACGCTTGCCTCAATTGTAGAGAAAGAAACAGCCTTGTCTCGCGAACGACCAATGATTGCTCGCGTATTTATTAATCGTTTGCAAAAAGAGATGAGGTTACAGTCCGATCCGACGGTTATATATGCATTGACCGACGGTCATGGAAAGTTAGATCGTCCTCTATTAAGACGAGATTGGGAAGTTGAAAGTCCTTATAATACCTATTGGATAGCTGGCTTACCACCATCTCCGATTTGTTCACCGGGAAAAGCAGCTTTAGAAGCGGTAGCACATCCAGCCGATGGAAATATGCTATATTTTGTTGCAAATGGGACGGGTGGGCATAGTTTTTCCAGCACGTTGACTGAGCATAATCATAACGTGCATACTTATAAAGAAAAAAAATAGCCAAATAAATTGGCTAGATAAATTGATTATTAATATTTTTTAGCAGCTGGTGGTGGGGCTAAATTTTCTGATTTAATACTGCCATTATTTCCACTTGGTGCTAATTGAATGGCTCCAGAATCGATATCTCCACTGTCATTATCTTGTTGCTTTTTATTCGTTTTTGTCTTTGTTTTAGAAGTAGATGATGTTGCTTCATTACTTAATTTCATAAGAATCCGTCTTAGTGGATCTGCCCCAGAATTATTAACACGCATTGCAATCACGATGTCTTCTGGCCCAACGGTTTCATTATAATAATTGTGATTTGATTTGCTGTTAATTTTAAGCTTAGATCCTTTCAGAGCTGCACCAGCGAATAATCCCGAACTTTTTTGAATGGTATAGATATTCGCGGCACCACTGTCTGCGCTACTATTGGCTGTGGCTGCTGTTGCAGAAGCACTGGCGCCCATTGTAAATTGGCTATCTAATAAGGAACGCAAGCTGGTTTCATTCATCACGAACAGCATGATTTCGGCGTTTTCAACGCCTAATTGTATTCCAAAAGATCCACTGGACATTTTATAAAAAGCAGGGCTTGACCAAGATCCTTGGGCGTCTCTGGATAATAGAACACAACTGCCACCAGATCCTCCAAACACCAAAGAGATTCGCGTGACTGCTGGGCAAATCATGACAGCTCTGGCTTCTTTGAGACGGCTATAAAGATTATTGTCTGTAGAGACATTGCTGTAAATATCCTGAACAGCCAAAGTTGCATGATCGACCAAAGATTGTTCTGATTTTGTACTGGCATGTGCAGTATTAGATAGATTGATCCCAAAAGCAGCTGTAAAGCAAAGTAAAAGAGATTGATAAAATTTCATGTGTTCCATCTGTTAAACATAAAAAAGTTCAGAAATAGAAAAAATTAGGCAGTGCGTAAAGGCATATTGACCGTTTTGGATAAAAGGTCAGCCAGTCCAGGTGCGGTTGTTAATAAAGGAGTTGGTTGATGCAAGCCGCCATCTTCTAGGAATGGGGAGACTTTTGCCCCAGCTTCTTGTAATAAGACCAATGCAGCAGCTACATCCCAAAGATTAATCGCCATTTCAAAATGTCCGTCCAATCTGCCGCTGGCGACATCAACCAAAGACATTGTTCCAGACCCTAGCGTACGAATCATGGCACCTGTTTCTAAAATAGCATTGGCATGTTTTAGGAATTCTTCTCTCTTACTGACATGACTCCACCCTAACTCTACCATTGCAATTTTAGGGTCGGTAACAGGAGAAGCATGAATGCGTTGACCATTCATGAAGGCACCCTGTCCCAATCTTGCGGTATAGAATTCTTGAACTGGGGGTGCTGCGATAATTCCTAAGATTGGTGTATTCCCTTCCATCAGACCAAGGGAAACGCACCATCGATTACGACCTCTAGCATAATTGGATGTACCATCAATAGGATCCACAACCCATCTGAGGGCTCCTGTTCTGGTTTGCCCTTCTTCTTCACCTTGAAAACCATCTTCTGGAAAGAGATTTTTAATTTCTTGGGAGATAAAAGCTTCTACTTTTCCATCTGTTTCGGTTAACCAATCTTGAGCATGTTTCAAGGATCCTTGTGGACCTCCTGGTGCTGGGCGCATTGCCATGGCCATTTCAGCGGCCTTTTTAACAATAGCTTGTGCAGCTTCAAAGCGATGAGAAAGAGCATCCGTCATAATAAGATTAACCTCGACAAAGAAATTGTAAATTATAGAATAGCGATATCATCAATATCTTTTTTTCTGATATGTTATAAACTATGCTAAAAAGCAAATAAGATATATGCTCTGTTTTTGAACAAATGATGGCAATATCTATTTTAAAGCACAGATTCTATGCTTTTTAAAGATGGATATCAATAGAATATAGAATTCTACAGAGAAAACTCGAAATGATAGAAAATAGTTGGAGAGAATAAAGTGTCACAAGAATTAAGATTAATTGCAAGATGTGATCTCAAGTCAGGTGCGTGGGAAAATATTTCTTCAGTAGTGAAGGAATGCGTTGCCCAATCTCGTAAAGAAGCAGGCAATCATCTTTATACCGCCTATTTCGAACAAGGAAACCATAATCGTGTGATTTTCATAGAACATTGGAGTAGCCAAGAAGTTCTTGATCTTCATATGACTACTGAACATTTTCAGAATTTAGTCAAGGCAATGAAACCTTATTTAGAGCAACCAATGGAAGTCATCCTATTGGACGAGATTTAACAATCAAAGGATAAACGGCGCGTGTCTATTTATGAGACAGATATTTGGCGTGTAGGGATTATCAAAGCCCCGATGGAAACAGTGATTTACGAAGGCATTAATCATATTCATTGGTTGCGTGAAGAACCTACGTTTCAATTTTTAGCTGATCCTTTTGGGTTACATCAAGACGGTAAATTCTATATTTTCGCTGAAAGCTATGATTACAGGGATCGGCACGGGCGTATAGAGGTTTTGATTCTTGATGAAGCTCTACGCCTTTTAGATAGAGCGTTGGTATTAGAAGAGCCATGGCATTTGTCTTATCCAATGATGATTAAAGGTCAAGGGCAGATTTATATGCTGCCAGAGGCATATAAATCTGGCAAAACAACATTATATAAAGCGAAGCGTTTTCCTTATCAGTGGGAGCCAGTATCAGAATTTACTTTTCCAGAAGTGGCCATTGATCCTAGCATTTTTTTTCATAACGGTTTGTGGTGGATGTTCTATACGCCTGCGAATTCAGGATATAGCCGTCAAAGTGTCTTGTCGATTGCTTTTTCTGAAAATTTAATGGGACCTTGGCAAACCCATCCTCAGAATCCGGTGCGTATTACCCCATCAAGTTCTCGACCTGGTGGAAATGTCGTGGTTACCGATTCCGAGATTCTTTTGCCGACGCAAGATTGTACAATGACTTATGGAGGAGGGCTATCTTTTCTAAAGATTACCTGTTTAACGCCATACAAGTTTGAAGCGCATATTGTGAAGAGACTGAAAGCAGATAATGTAAATTTTGGATCTTATTCTCATGGAATACATACATTTAGTGCGTTAGGGAATTACACATTAATTGATGCTAAAAAAATGGATCAATCTCTGTTCCAACGATTAAAAATTGACACGTTATATCATGTGAGAAAAAAAATGGATGTTTTTATATAGCTGGTAAAAACATCTTAATATATTGGCTATTAATTTTGTCGTGGAGTAAAATGCTTCATACGTTCATAAATTAGTTGACCAATTGTGTTAAAACGGTCTTCAGAGAAACTGTTCATAACTGTTTCTCTGGCTAGCTGACCCATAGGATAAAGTAATTCGGGTTGTTGCAAAAATTCATATAATGCGTTTGCCAAAGCTTCAGGATTGTTTGGTTGAATAGTCAGACCTGTTTGATAATCTTGGATAGAAAAAGGAAGCTCTCCAACATTACTTGCGATGACAGGTAATCCCGTTTGCATAGCTTCGTGAGCAGCAATACAAAACCCTTCAGAACGAGAGGGCTGGATATACAAATGATATTGTCTAAGGGTTTGCGCAACGTGAGGTGTGAACCCTGCTAGTTGGATTTGGTTTTCTAAGTGGTAATGCTGAATAAGTGTTTTTAGTTTTTCATACTCTATGCCTTCTCCATAAATAGAAATCTTATAAGGAGGAACGTTAGCATATTGCGTTAATAAATGGCATGCCTCGATCAACACATCATATCCTTTTACAGGATGTAATCTACCCATCGAGGCAATTCGAATGACCTGCCCTTTTTCCCATGTCTTTGCTTTGGGCGTGTCTGGGGACGTTTTGAAAATTGGCCAAGTAATTATTTTTTCATCAGGAATTTTTAAACGTTGTTGAGTCAAAGTAGTTACTTTGTTTGAATCCCCAATCCATAATTGTGACAAAGAACGTGTTGCCTTTAAGAGTCTCAAATTCCATGGTTTCAGATAAGCAGCATGCTGCCAACTAACAACAGGAATACCGAGTTGTAATCCAGCCAGTTGCCCCAACAATGTTGCCCTGGTTAAAGAAGTCCATAAATGGGTTGGCTGATACACGCGAAGCTGTTGTCTGAGCCATAGGAAACTTTGAATATGGTCTTTTAAACCACCCTCCCTGACTGAGACTGGTATAAACGCTTTACGTATAGCTGGTAACGCTTTGCCATCTTTTTGAGCAAGAGCAAAGATTTTAACCTCTGCCCCATAATCCCGCATTAATGATAAAATCGCTGGGATTGGAAAAGCAGCTCCGCCACCTTCCATGGAGTTGATGATATAGGCAATACGCATGGATGTATTAATTTTGCATGAGTGTACGAACGACTTTTAAATCTTCAAGTTTATCGACATCAACAGCGGCTTGTCCCCAAGGCATTACTACAAAATGAGTTTTTGCTTTGGTAAGTTTATAAATTCTTTTTTTCAGGGCATTTCTGGTTAAGCATTTTAATAAGTATCTTAAAATGATTTTACCTCCCAATAAATAGCCCATTTTAACTGGCTTCTTACGGTGTTCCTCAAGTTTTTGCCATAATTTTGCAACTTGTATAGATTGAGGAGTTCTGAATAAAAATAAGTTACAACCAGAAAAGGAACCATCTGCAAGTTTGATATAAGTCCTGCGTGTATTTGGTACATCCGTTTCTATTTGTTCTCTTAGGGCAATACCCACGGCGATATCACATTTTGTCAGTTCAGCTTCTTTTAAAAAATGGCTGATCCATTCAGGTTGTAATAATGGATTGTCTGCTGTCGTGACAAGCAAAGGTGTTCCAAGGGTTTCAATGGCTTGAATTACACTGTCACTTGGCCCCAAGGCCGCGGGTAAATATTGAATATATTCAGGTAGGATATCTTGAACAATGGAGCGTTGTTCAATCGTTACTGCAATCTTATTAATGTTGCTGAGCTTAGATAAAGCTTGGACAACATATTCAATCATAGGTCGTCCTAATATAGGTAAGATCGCTTTATGAGAAACGTGAGCTTGTTTTGCCAAAGGATCTTGTTGACCTTCTCTGGAGCCAGCTAATATCAGAGCATTAACAGTTTCACGTTCCATATTATATCCTAAGCTGCCTTTTGTTCCTGTTGAGTGGATGATTTTTTTTGCTCACGAAAATTAGACCCTTCAGGACGATCACGAGGAGGAGATCCTGTTTTTAACATAACCCAAGGGTAACGTTCCGCTTCTTTGATATCATATCCCATATTAAATACGGTTGGGCTGCGAGGACGACTTTTTGCGTCAGCATAAAAAGTACCAAATACTCTGTCCCAGAAATAGTTTGTAATGCCATAATTACCTTTTTCAAAGTGAAAATGATGCATGATGTGTAATTGTTTGATACGCAATACATATTGGGATTTTGGTTTATATCCAAGATGTTGAATACAATGAAAAAATTCATAAAAACAAGCCATATATATAGCCGTTCCGATGGCAGCAAATGCTCCTGGTATTCCACCAACGACCAATCCAATTCCACCGCCTACAATCAGAATGGTTGGGATTGTATTCAAAGGGGAACCAAATAGAACGTTTAAAAGATGGGGGTCTTGATGGTGGTCAAAATGAATCCTTTTCCACAAAGAGGCTGTCCATTTAATTTGATATAAAAAGGTAGCATGCATGATCCAACGATGGATAATATACCAAATTAAAGGGAAACCAAAAATCATAACGATAGTAGAACTAAGAATGGGTATCCATCCTGTGAATGTACAATAAATACCTACAATGCAGGCAAGAATAAGGCCAAAATAAAGCAAAATTGTGCCGTGTGTTAAATAGGCAACCCATAATTCCTTTAAATTCATTTTACCTAAATCGTAGCTACGACCAGAGCGTAGCTCTTGGTCTCGCATAATTTGAAAGATAGATTGTTTTTTCATGTTTTTTCTTCAATCATTAAAATAATAGCACTGGCTGCTAAGATAAATATAAGCAGTGAGGGAATGACCGCAATAGGCGCAGGTAATGTCCCAGCTTTACCCAAAGCGCGCAGAACTTCCTGAAAAATAATAAACAACAATCCTGCTCCTAGACAATATACAGGCAACCAGCTTTTTAATCCAGCTCTTGGAGGGATTGAGGTGACAGGAATGGCAATAATCAACATAACAATAAACATAAAGGGAATGAAAAGTCGTGCCCAAATAGTTGTTTTAATTGTATTTGTAGGTATCCGGAATGGCTCTGCTGCATTTGATAGTTGTTTTAGCATGATATGTAAAGACTGAGGCAAGGCAGGTACTGAAAGTCCTATCAATGTACGTGGTGTTAAAGGTGTCTCCCAAATCATTTCTTCGGGTTTAGTCAGATTTGTAAATTCTAGGGGAACGCCAGGTGCAATATGCAATATTTTGGCATTGGAAAGCAGCCATCGTTTATTGCTATATTGAGCCGTTTCAGCTGTTAAAATAGAATCTAGATGAGAAAAATCTTTGCGTTTGTAAATCGTTAACCCTTTGATTGTATTGCCACCGTATGCGATATAATCAACGCTAACGATATCAAGATTTTGATAGAAATAAAATCCCTTACCCTTCTCGGGTGTAGGGTCTGTTTTATTCCACCAAATTGCTAAATTTAGTTCTGATTTTGGTGTGATTTGGTCATGAAAGATGAAACAAATGACTCCAAGCAGTATGGCTGCGGGTAACAGCTTGGTTATAAATCCAAGGGAAGATAATCCTGCAGCTTTAAAAATGGTTACCTCATTGTTTAATGTAAGTCGCGTCAGCATTACAATAGTGCCAATTAACATACTTAGAGGTAAAACAGAGCTAAATAATAAGGGTAGACGTAACCCCATATAATGTGCAATTCCAATCCATCCTAAATGTCTTGCTAAAATAGGAGACATTTGCTCAAGAAGGGTTAATGCTTCCATAATAATGGTCAGTAGTATAGCAGTGCCTAGAACGATGCTTAGTAATCGTAACGAAAGATAAATAATTAATTGATGTCGTCTAAACATTTTGTTCACTATTTATCCATATGCTTTGCTGAACGTTTAAATAAAGAAATAAAAAGATACTGTAAATTACCACTTTTAAATAGCAATATAGTATAGCACATCATGAAGAATACGAACAACGGCATCCATAATGCAATAAAAGCTGAGTGATGTCCTGTGGCAACAAGCTCAGTGCCGAACTGTTGAATATGGTCATATGCGAGTAAAGTAACTGCGGCAACCCCCAATCCCCAATTACGTTTTTTACGTTTTTTCATAATCGCTAGTCCAGTTGCAAGGATAGGAATGCCAAGAATGGATAATGCTCTGACCAGTCGAAAATGGAATTCTGCTCTTATATCAGCAATAGGTGTAATGTTAGTATGATGGCGTAGTTGTTGAAATAATTCTGTGATGGTTAATTCTCTTTCATCATCCCCACGTTCACGAAAGGTCACTTTTTTACCTTGTTGTTTTAGGTTTTTTTCAGCTTTAGTAAAGTCAGTAATATTATTCTTATTGTTGGAATTTAAAGTCAAATTCTGTCCGTTAAATAAATTGAGTTGTATCTTAGAGCGGTTTTGAACCGTATAAAAAGAGCCTGATTCTGCAACAATAATATGTTCAGTTGTTTTGTTTTTGACTTTGTCTAGTGCTTTTTGTCGAATAAAAATACCCGATAAACGTGTTCCATGTTCAGTCGCTTTATCAACGACCATGACAAGATTATCATCGGGTTTCACAATAGTATGACTTTGTATATTGGGAACCCATCCTGAATGCGAAGCATAAAAAAAAGCAGCCCGAAAATCATAACGTGCATAAGGTTGTATATAACCATATAAAATAATACATAAAATACTGATGACTACTCCACACATCATATAAGGGCGGGAGTAACGAGATAATGAGATCCCAGAGCTGAGCAGCGCCTCAATTTCACTATTGAGGCTCATTTGTCTTACGCTGGCAAAAATTGCCACGCAAAATGCCGCTGGAATAGCTAGTCCCAAATAATGGGGTACAAGATCAGTCAATAGTCCCAAAAAGGTGCTAAGGGGGCTATTATCCGCAGCAAGCAAATCAAGTAATACCAATAAACGCTCGAGCATTAAAGCTGTGAGGATAATACCAAGAGCAATTAAAAAAGTCGGTAGCGCCAAAGACAAGCAATAATGATCCAACGTTCCTGGAAGAAGGTAGGACCAAAGCGTTTTCTTATGGTGGGAGGATAGTTTGTTATTTGACAAGGCAGGAAACTAAGGTTTGTGGTTTAGATAAAAAGAAGATCTTTCGATAAATTGTTGATGTTTATCTACAGTTCTCACTGAAAAATTAACATGTAGCATATCTTCTTGTGATTCCAGAGTTATTTTACGCCAAGCAGCTTGTCTTTGTATACGAACAGCGTTGGACGAGGCAGAAGCGATCCCTAGCATTGGAATATTGGTATGCAAGAATCTTGTCGTTGTTGTCTTATGGGTATGACCATACAAAATCATATCTGCCCCTTCGTCGAGTAGAATTTTTTTCAATTCTTTTCTATTTCTAAGCGCTTTTCGTTCTTTGGTAATTCCAGACACGGGGGGATGATGTAACATAACGATTCGGAAAAGTTTTTCTTCTTTTGCTTTGCGCAGAGCTTCTTTGATTCGTTCTAATTGATCGCGACCAATAAAACCACTAGCAAAAAAAGGTAATGTTGGTACGCCCGTGGAAATACCAATAATTGCAGTTGTATCGGTTTTTGTTACAATCGGGTAATCTTCTTGGGCATAAGCTTTAGTCCAAGGTGTCCAATAAGCATGGGTATTATGCCATTGGGTTTTAACTAGACAATCATGATTTCCTGGGACAACACGAACATTTGGAAAAGGGAGTTGATGTAACCACTCTGCAGCTTGTTTAAATTCCTCTGGCAAAGCAAGGTTTGTTAGATCGCCTGAAATCAAAACAAGGTCAGGAGAGTGAGCAATCATATCCCCAATAACCAGATCAAGATTCTTTTTTTGTAAAATAAGACGTCTCTTTTTCCACGATAGAAAACTCAGAAAACGTTTATTACAAAGAGATAGCTTTGAAAATTGAATAGTTTCTAGTGGTAAATGAATGTCAGAAATATGAGCAATCGTAAAACGTTTCAAAAGTAACTATCCTTTAGCTGATGATCTTTGTTTTATGATAATATATAAGTATGGCAGAATATAGTTGATTTTTTTATTGATTTTTTCATAAAAGACAAGAGAAGGTTATAAAATATTAGCTTTTTATTACGACTCTTCTTTTTGAAAAACAAGTTATATAGAATGTTGGAAACCGTTTGTGATACAAAATATTGCTTTGATTAAAAATCCAACCAGTCGGTTAAATCAAAATGAGAAAGAAAATGCAGACTTTACTAAGTTTGCATTAGGATGGTTAGGTAGTCGTTATTGTATGCCTGATACGATCGACAAGCTGAACCAAATGATGGTTCAATATGCTGCTGAAAACGTCGAATGCATCATCGTCGATGGAGGCGATGGAACGATCAGTCAGGTAATGACAGGTATTTATCATGCTTACGATTCGGATAAAATACCAAAGTTGGTTATTTTACCTTCTGGCAACACGAATTTAATTGCTAAGGATATTGGTTTTGGTGTGCGTGGCGTCCAAGCACTGCAAAGGATTAAAATTTTACACGAAAGGCAACGGTTAATTAATTCAGTTCAACATCGACATGCTTTAAAAATCGAATGGTCAGATCCCTCTAAAACCGCTATTTTAGGTATGTTTGCGGGTGCAGCAGCTTTTACAAGAGCAATTAATATTGCACATAACCCAACGATTCTTAAAAATTTTGCGCATGACTGGGCTGTTGGGATTACAATTATCTTTGCCTTGTTAAAACTTTTATCACCTCAGACAAGAGATTTGTGGTTAAAAGGAGAGAAATGTGAACTGCAATACGATCAGCAAGAAATTCTTTCAGAAAATAGTTTTCTTTTTATAGCGACGACCTTACAAAGCTTATCAAGTGGTATGTGGCCTTTTTGGGGAGGTAAGCATGACGATCAACGGTTACATTATTTAAATGTGGGTTCTTATCCCTCAAAATTAATTTCTGCTTGTTGGGCATTATTACGTGGAAAATCACCATTATGGTTACGAAATAACCCTTCTTATCAAAGTGGAATTGCAAAGAACATTTCAATGACAATAGAAAAGGAAATTATAATGGATGGGGAGCATTATGATACAGGTAATGACCATCAAGTGTATTTATCAGTCGGTCCTGAATTTTCTTTTGTTCGTTTATAGTGGTTGTCTATGTTGCTTACTTCGCTTT
This sequence comes from Commensalibacter communis, assembly GCF_947179105.1. Lineage (NCBI taxonomy): Bacteria > Pseudomonadati > Pseudomonadota > Alphaproteobacteria > Acetobacterales > Acetobacteraceae > Commensalibacter > Commensalibacter communis. The sequence goes on along the minus strand of NZ_CAMXCK010000002.1, from coordinate 5,609 downwards.
TACAATCATCTTATCAAATTGAAGATGTCCCAAAACCTGTTTTTGAATTTATAAAATCCATTTTAAAAGGCAGGAATCCAATTGGGGTTATCTATTATGGATCCAGTCTGTGGAAGCAAGACTTAACAGGACTGTTAGATTTCTATATTGTTTGTGAAGATTTATCCGATTGGTATCAAGATCAAACAGGCTGTTATTATGCAAACAAGTTCTTGCCTCCCAATATCGAATATCATGAATTAAATGATGATGAGGTTTCTTTAAGAGCCAAAGTTGCGATTCTATCGTTAAAACAATTAAGGCGAGCAACAGGGTTGCAATCCATCGATACAACGATGTGGGCGCGGTTTTGTCAACCTGTTAAAATCTTGTGGGTTAGAGATCAAGCGGCTTCTCAGAATATTTTTCGTTGTTTAGTCAGAGCTGTTACAACAGCATCTTGGTGGGCAGCATTTCTTGGTTCCAAAGAGAACAAAGGTAAGGAATTTTGGTGTAATTTATTTTCACATACTTACCGAGCAGAACTGAGGGTAGAAGCTAAGAATCGTCCAATGTCCATCTTAGAAAATAGAGAGGATTATTTTACTCAATTATTAGAAGCAGGATGGCGTGGATTGGGGATCCCTTTTACAAAAACTCAGGATAATCGTTACATTGTCAATTTGGCAGATATGGAACGTGAGGATGCTCATAAAAAATGGAAATTACGACAATGTTTAGGTCGCCCGCTAAATATCGCCAGGCTTATTAAAGCAGCGTTTACTTTTCAAGGGGGGGCTGAATATATTGCATGGAAAATAAAGAGGCATCAAGGAATTGAACTTCATTTGACACCATTTCAAAAAAAGCACCCCTTGATGAATGCACCTTGGATTGTAATCAGATTATACCACCAAGGTGTTTTTAAACGTTGATTGTTAAATTTTCAGAGCTACGCCAACATCTTGTGCAGCTTGAATATAAATTTGCACAAGTTGATCAATTTGTTCAGTTGTATGTGCTGCCGCAATGCTAGCACGTAACAATGGACGGTTATCTGGAGTAGCAGGGGGTAAGCTTAGATTAATATAAGCCCCTAATTCCAAGACACGATTCCAGAACTGAGAAGCTTGGGGTAAGTCCTCTAAAATAACAGAAATGACAGAGCTGATATCAGGGCCCGTTAGGAAGCCTGCATTTTGTAATGCATGATAAAAGCGAGACGCATTATCCATTAATTTATGAATTAATTCAGGATGATTTTTGATAATCTCTAAGTTTGCTTTTGTTGCAGCAATAACTTCTGGTGGCAAAGACGCTGTAAACATATACGGTCTTGTGCAAAGACGCAACAAATCCATCTGAGGATGATCGGAGACACAATATCCCCCAACAGTCCCCAGGCTTTTAGAAAAGGTACCAACAGTAAAGTCGATATCTGCTTCAACTTGATCTCGTTCAGCTATCCCACGACCATGTTCGCCAAAAATACCAAAAGAATGTGCTTCATCAATCATCAGACAAGCATTTTCTTCTTTTTTGACTTCAACGAACTCTTTAAGGGGAATAATATCCCCAAACATTGAATAAACGCCTTCAACAACAATCAGTTTGTTTCCAGGAATATCCCCAAGTCGGCGTAAACGTTTGCGTAAATCATCAGCATCATTATGACGGAAACGGATGATTTGAGCTTGGCTCATTCGGCTACCATCATAAATACTGGCATGACAATCAGCATCAAGGAAAAGATAATCATCTTTACCAGCCAGTGTGGAGACCATACCCAACGTTGCTTGATATCCCGTAGAGAACACCATACAAGAACGACGATTAAAGAATTTAGCCAAATCTTGTTCAAGCTCTTGATGCAAAGAATAAGTGCCGTTGGCGATTCGTGAACCAGTTGTTCCCACACCATATTGCATAGCGGCTTCGGCTGCGGCATGACGTGCTGCATCCGATTGGCTTAGTCCCAAATAGTTGTTGGTTCCGAATAGTAAAGTTTGCCGACCATTAATAACACCAATTGTTGGAGAAATCATTTTTTCAATCGTTGTTCCAAACGGATTGTGTTTAGAAATAGACATCAACTGTTCAAAGGCATTATGAAGAGGTTGAAATTTGGTAAATATATCCATAAGAATTGAACTTTTTATTTTAAAGAAATAATGGCTTCAGCAAGGTCATGAATGGTGCGTACGTCTGTTAAACGATCTAATGGAACGGAGACATCAAGCTTGTCTTCTATTTCCATCACAAAATTCATAACGGCCAGAGAATCGAATTCAAGATCTTCGATAATTTTGCTTTCTGGGGTAATATTGCGTGGCACTTTTGGATTCTCTAACAGTGTTTCTATAATTATTTGAGAAACACTTTCGATTGTTTCGGTCATATTGGTGTAACCTTCTAAATTAGATTGGTTTGATATTGACTGATCGTGAAATCATCACAATCAGTCATTTTGTTCAAAAGTTTAGAAATAGGATATTCTAATTAACAATGAAGCTCAAGATTTCTATTTTGGCAAAGTCTGATTTATACGTCTAATTGTTAATATTAAATTCACCATTGAGTAGCATTTTTCTTGCGCGTGCTCGTGTTAGCTTTCCAGAAGAGGTCTGGGGTAAACTGTGCGGGGGGACTAAAATAACAGATACTTCAACGCCGTGTTGGCGACGGAATAAGTTTGTCATTTCATCTTGTAATGTTTGGCGTTCTTTTGGATCAAGAAAACGACATTGTACAAGGGCAACAATGGACTCATGTTCGTCTGTATCAATTGAAAATACAGCAACATCACGACTTCTGAGAGCATTAAAATGGTGTTCGGCAGACCATTCTAGATCTTGAGGCCAAATATTACGACCATTAATAATAATCAAATCTTTTTCACGACCTGTAATAACGATTTCATTATCTAACATATAGCCCAGATCACCTGTTCTTAGCCAACCATCGTCACTGATAACATTTTTGGTTTCTTTTTCTTGTCGAAAATATTCTTTCATCAAGCTGGGGCCACGAACGTAAACGCTGCCAACGTGACGTTCAGGCACAATATTTCCTTCCTCATCACGCACTTCGATTTCATGGCCAGGTAGGATGGGGCCACAGAGTGTAAATGTACGTGTGCTCATATTGGGATCATCACAAGGTTTTGCTATGCCGTCTGTTTCCAAAATATGCAAATCAACGGTATCTGTTTTTACCCCCGTATTTAATGGGGCAAAGCTTAATGCTAATGTCGCTTCAGCCATACCATAACTTGCGACAAATGCTTTTTTATCAAAACCATATTTTGCATATTGCTCTGCAAAATGTTCTAAAATATGAGCACGTATCATATCCCCGCCAATCCCTGCAGCCCTCCAAGACGAGAGGTCCAATTCTAAAGTTGATGCGGGCGCTCTGCGTGCGCATAATTCAAACCCAAATGAAGGGCTATAAGACAAAGTTCCCTTGTTACGGCTAATAATATCTAACCAAACAAGAGGTCTTCTAGCAAAATCTCTGGTTGGCAAAAGGTCAACGCTTAATTGACATGTTATTGGTGTGATAAAGAAACCAAGTAATCCCATGTCGTGATAAAGAGGTAGCCAAGAAACGCAGCGATCACCAGTTTCTCGAACAACTAAACCATATTTAGCAATTGCATTGACGTTTGCAAGGCATGCTTTTTGCGTAACTGCGATTCCCATTGGAAAGCGCGTGCTGCCAGAGGAAAATTGTAAATAGGAAATATCGTCGCTGTCAACGGTTGGTAATTCTATAGTTGAATCTGTATCGACCTGCGTTAGTTCAGCAGGAGTGCCGCCAAATTGCAAAGGAAAACCATTGATAATATCTGGTGTCCAACTTTGTATTGTTTGTGCGGTGATAACAGCTTTTGCGGACGCATTTTTAATCATTCCACGCAATGTATCGATATAAGCTGTCTTCCCAGCAAAAGCGACGGGTAAAGGCATTGGTGCAGGAATTAATCCTGCATATTGACAACCAAAAAAGATTCGGCTGAAATCACTATCGCTTTCAGCAATAACTGCAACGCGATCCCCTTTTTCAAGTCCAAGAGTTAATAATTTTCGAGCTGTATCTTTGGCTTGTTCTTTTAGTAAAGAATAAGGAAGTGATTCTAATAAAATCCCTTTGGCTGAATAAAAATTAATACCAGACTGACCCTGAGCAGCATAATCAAGCGCTTCAGCGAGCGAAGCAAACTCTCCAAAACGTTTTTTTATACCTGAATCAGTCGGGGTAGGATAATTTGTTATTTCCACAATTAAATTCCACCAAGTTTTCTAAAGCAATTATTGAAAGTCCACTATCCTATCTTATTTGAAGATAATCAACAATTGCTTTCGCCCCGATATATGCTGTCGGGCTGTTTAAAGTTCCAAATGTATTGCGTATATAGTCTTTTTGTAATTGAAGAAAGTTTTTTTGTAAAAAAAAGGTTTTATCTATTTTTTCTAATATATTATGAGGGGATGATAAGACTGGACCTAATTTCCATGCCTCATAATTTCCATCTTTTTCCCACTGGGCGTGATGTGCATTTAGAAATAAGCATGGTCTCGGTTTAACTAAAAATTCAGAGATTTGACTGCTGACATCACCTAAATATAAATCTGCCCCTATTGTATAGGTCATATCTATGCTTTTGGGGCTGCCAAGATCAATGAGGATATGAGGGTATTGCTTGTATACTTTAAAACTATCATTGTCTTTTTTAGATGGAGGATAGAAAAGTCTAAAATGTGGTGCAAAAATCAAGTTATATTGATTTTGGTTGGTAAATTGTCCTAAAATTTTATGCCCAAATTTGTGCCAAGAGGATAAGTGACGTTTAAAATGTGGGTTATATAAAATAGTAGGCTTATTATTTTTGAATAAAGTAGGTTGGGATTGTTCTCTTAACTTATGTATAATATCGAATTTGGCATATACGCCCGTTTGATATTGACCTGACCGAATAGACTGCTGTTGTAAAAGGCGTTGTTCGATTTTTTTTCCAGCCATCAAAATAAAATCGAATTTCCTTATGTCCTTAGCAAAGCCAATAGCACGATCTCCAGCACCATGACGTGTCCATATTAGTTTTGGTTCAGTCACGCCAAATTGCTTCAAATATAAAGAGGTTCTTTCAGGTACAATAATAGCTGAGAATCGTTTAAAAAAGTTACGATTCAAATATAGAGTAAGCAATTTAAAACCAGCATTCGTTCCCTGCTGGTCGATGGTCTGGCGTAATACGTTAGGCAAATCAAAGAGATGATATTGTAAAGGCGTATTAGGATATAAGGAAGCAAGTGATTTAATATATGTAAGATGCTTTTCTGTTGTACATGCAACATGGACTTTAATATTGGGATATTTTCTTGCAAGCTCAATGGCAATTGGTAATGAATGTAAAGTTTGATGAGGTTGAGCTATGTATGAGAATAAAAAATGCATAAAAAACAATCTTAAATAGTTAACGTTTAAGTTAGTATGCTGCGCAATTTTGGCAAAATTATTATATTTCTCAGGATCCAAACGATATTTTTTAAAAAAACTTAAAAAAAGGTTAAGAATCTTATTGACGCTTCTATTCAATTTGTATAGAAGTGTTTTTACCGGAGCGG